>VGDO01000149.1 GCA_016869645.1 Alphaproteobacteria bacterium | reverse complement strand
GCGTCAAAGTCTCCGACGCCGAATTGGCGGCAATCAACCTCGCTCGCCACGAATTCCATGGCGACTGGAACTACACCATAACGCCAAAGTCATCGTAAGACAGAGCGATTGTTCTCTAACGAGCCCTAACGTAGCTGCGGCCCATGGACGCACGCGTCTCAACCGATCAGCTGCCGGCGGCACCAGTCCGGCGGCGGCTGGAGCCGGGCATCATTGCCCGGCAATGCCGCCTGATCAGCGGCCTGACGCTGCTGGCCTACGTCGTCAGCCATTTGATCAATCATTCCTTCGGCCTGATTTCGCTCGACGCCATGGAATGGGGTCGTCGATGGTTCCTCGCGTTCTGGCGCACGCCGATCGCCACGACGGCGCTCTACGGCGCCGTCGTCGTTCATATCGCGCTGGCCTTGTGGTCGCTCTACGGCAGGCGCCGGCTCCTCCGCATGCCCGCGTGGGAGGCGGCACAGCTTCTGCTGGGTCTGTCCATTCCGCCGCTGCTGGCGGAGCATGTGCTCGGCACGCGCTTTGCCCATCAATTCTACGGGGTCAACGACAGCTACGCCTATGTGGTGTGGGCGACCTGGGTGTTCGCGTGGGACAAGGGTGTGACCCAGGTGGTGGCACTCCTGGTCGCGTGGCTCCACGCGGCGATCGGCATCCATTTCTGGCTGCGCGTCAAGCCATGGTATCCGCGTGCAATCCCCTTCCTCTATGCCGCGGCGCTGATCGTGCCGTTGCTCGCATTGATCGGCTATCTCGAGGCTGCCCTTTTCGTCGTGGAGCGCGCGCGCGACCCGGATTGGCTGCGTCCGGCGCTGGCCGCCATGCGGCTGCCCGGGCCCGAGATGGCGCGCGACGCGCTAACCGTCAAGAACTGGGTCTTTTCCGCGCTCGGCAGCCTGCTCGTGCTGATCTTGATCCTGCGCCAGGTGCGCGCATGGTGGGAACGTCGCCACGGCGTCGTCCGCGTGACCTATCCCGATGGCCGTGTCGTGGAGGTGCCGCCGGGCACGACGGTGCTCGAGGCCAGCCGGCTCGGCGGCGTGCCGCACGCCTCGGTGTGCGGCGGACGCGGCCGCTGCTCGACGTGCCGCATCCGGCTCGGGCCGGGAATGGAGCATGTGCCGCCGGCCGGCGCCGAGGAGACGCGCGTGCTCGAGCGGATCGCGGCGCCGCCGCTCGTGCGGCTCGCCTGCCAGCTCAAGCCGACGCGCGACTTGCATGTCGTGCCACTCCTGCCGCCGACGGCGACCGCGCGCGATGGCTTCAAGAAGCCGGGCTATCTGAACGGCCAGGAGCGCGAGATCGCCATCCTGTTCGCCGATCTGCGCGCCTTCACGCAGATGTCTGAGAACCGCCTGCCTTACGACGTCGTGTTCCTGCTCAATCGGTATTTCTCCGAGATGGGCCGTGCGGTCGAGCGGACCGGCGGCCGGGTCGACAAGTTCATCGGCGACGGCGTCATGGCGCTGTTCGGCATCGACAGCGGGCCGGAACGCGGCTGCCGCGATGCGCTTGCCGGCGCGCGCGCCATGGCTGAGAATCTCTCGGCGCTCAATGCCGCGCTCAAGCATGATTTGATGCAGCCGCTCAAGATCGGCATCGGCATCCACACCGGCACCGCCATCGTCGGTGAGATGGGCTACGCGCGGGCGACCTCGGTCACGGCGATCGGCGACGCCGTCAACACGGCGAGCCGGCTCGAATCCATGACCAAGGAGTTCGACGCACAACTCGTGGTCAGCCAGGAGGTGGTCGATCGGGCCGGCGTCGACCTGTCGCGCTATCCCGCGCGCGAGGTCGACATCCGCGGCCGGCGCCAGGCGCTCAACGTGCGCGTCATCGACAACGCCAGCGAGCTGCCGGTCGAAGCGGGTGCCGCCCCGGCCTGACCCGGTTGCGTGAAGGCTACTTTCCTGCGGCGCGAGGCTCGAAGTGGATCGGCTCGACGAGCGCCGGGCCGAGGGCTGGCTTGATTGGCGGAGGCACCTTGGTGACCGCGCCGGGTCCATTGGCCGCCATCGTATTGGCCGCCACCGGATGACCCATGCCGTTGCCGCCGTTGAGCATGGTGAGCGGCACGGTGAGCACGGGCGCCGGTGAAGCCTGTGCCTGGGCGGCAGCCGCCTGCGCTGCCGGCCGCTTCGATTGCGGCTCCTCGATGCGCCGGGTGAACTCGCGGATGATGATACGGTAGAGGTCGTCCTTGAGGACGGCGTCCTCGTAACCCATGTCGATCGACGGATTGTCGTTGATCTCCATGACGAACACGCCGTTCGCCGTCTGCTTCAGGTCGACGCCGTAGAAGCCATTGCCGATCAGATCGGCCGCCCGCGTGGCGATGCGCACCACGTCATGCGGCGCGTCGCCGATCGCGAGCGTCTTGCACCCGCCCTCCGAAAAGCGTCCGTCGGCGCCGTGCTTTACGATCTGCCAATGCTTGCGCGACATGAAGTATTGGCAAGCGAGCAGCGGCTGGCGGTTGAGCACGCAGACCCGCCAGTCGAACTCGGTGAACATGTATTCCTGCGCGATGATGACGTCCGATTCGGCGAACAGCTTCGGCGCCAGTTCGTGTAGTTCGCTCCGGCTATGCACGCGGTAGATGCCGCGCGAGAAGGATCCATCCGGGACCTTCAACACGACCGGATAGGCCATGTCGCGTTCCAGCGTGTCGAGCCGCGAACGGTCGAGGATGACCGTCTTTGGCGTCGGCACGCGGTTGGCCTTGAGCAGCTCGGCGAGATAGACCTTGTTGGTGCAACGCTGGATCGAGTTGGAATCGTCGATCACCGGAATGCCTTCGTTCTCCGCCTTCTTGGCGAAGCGGTAGGTGTGGTGATCCAGAGCGGTCGTCTCGCGGATGAACAACGCGTCGAATTCGGCGAGCCTGAGGAAGTCCTTCTTCTCGACGAGCTCCATGTCCACGCCCATGCTCTCGCCGACCTTGATGAACTTCTGCAGCGTGCGCAGGCTCGAGGGTGGCAGAACCTCCTGCGGGTTGTAGAGAATGGCCACGTCGTATTCGGAGATCGTCGGCCCCTTGGGTGTGCGCCAGCGCGCGCGCGTGTAGGCGTCGAGCGCGTTCTTGAAGGGCAACTCCTGATCGGGCTTGAGTTCCTTGAGCGACATTGGACGGATCGAAGCAATCTGCCACTTGTCCGTGCGCTGGATTTCGAGCTTGAGCAACGGGCAGCGGAACAGGTCGAAGGTCTTGCGCGCAAGCTCCTGGAAGCGCTCGTCGCCGATCTGGCCGAAGAAGACGTGGAGCGCGAAGGGGGCGTCGAGCGGCGGCAGAAAGGCGAGCTGCGCCATCTCCTTCTTCATGCAGCGCTGCAACAGCTCGTCGAGCTCGGTCAGCGCGTGGCGATAGATCGACTTGGATGACAGGTCGAGCACGGTCGCGACCGAGGGAATCACCTTGTCGCGCCGCGCCTCGGCCAGCAGCGAACAGTAATAGCCGAGCGAGAGATACTGATAGGTGCGGCAGAGGTTGATGACCTTCTCGTATTTGAGCTTGAGCGCGTCGGCCCTGACGATGTAGTCGCGCGCGGTGACCACCACGTGGCGCGGGTCGTCCCATTTGAAGTCGCCCAGCTTGTCGACGACGATGAGCGGCAGACTCATGCGGCTAGCTTGCCCTTTCCTGCAATTGGCAATGCCCGGGTCGTTCGCCCGGGCTGCAGCGGCCGTTCCAGCCGCAGCGCATCCATACGATCCTCATAGAAACGCGGCGCTTCGGCGAACAGCCGGAAGCCGGCGCGCTCGTAGAGCCTTCGCGCCGCGACGTTGTCGCGACGCAGCTCAAGGCGCATGCGCGTGCAGCCGCGCGCCGCCGCCAGGCGCAACATTTCTGTCATCAACCGCTTGGCGATGCCCTGCCCCCGGCATTCGCGACGTACCGCAAAGGAGTAGAGCCGCGCCGTCCTGCTGCCCCGGCGGTACAGCACGAGCGCATAGCCGCGCACATGACGCTGGGTGCATTCGACCAGAGTACCGGCGCTTTCACCGCTCAGCAGGCGACGAAAGCTGCGTTCCGACAAGCGGTCGGATTCGAAGCAGCTCGCCTCAATCTCGAGCAGGGCGGCGAGGTCGCGAGGGCCGGCCGGCCTGATCACGGCCGAGGACGGAAGCTGCAGGCTGGCGGCGGGCATGGGCGCCCGGGTGACAACATCGATTTGAGCGGGTCGAGGACGGGACTTGGTACGTGCTCCTGACGGATGCCGCCAACCATACTCCAGGTCGGCCATCTGACAAGGGCCGAGTTGTCTCGGCGGGGCCAAGGCGGGGCGCCGTCCGGTAAGCCGCGGTGTGGCGCGGTCTTGCTTCGGGGGCAGCCTCGTCGGGCACCCGATCAGGGCGTTCGGGGGCGGCGGTCCCGGCCGGAGATTCGCCGGGGAATCGGCGACTCGGCTCGCGAAATGACGACGCGCCCATCGTCGGCGCGTCGCGGCTCAACTCAGGACGTGACGATCAGCCGAACATGTCGGCCGTGATCGACTCGTACCAGGCATCGGCGAACAACGCTTCCTGCACGCGCATGGCCGGCGGCGCCTGGACCGGGCTGACCCCGCCCGAGCCCTGGACCTCGACGAAGGCCTGGGGCGTCGCCCGGTAGACGTTGACGACCGAGATGCCGTAATTGGGCGCCACGTGGCTGTAGCACGTGTTGAGCCAGGCCGGCGCGCCGGGCGTGCGACCGTTCATCATGTCGACCACGGCAGTGGCCACGACCTTGGCCTGCGAATTGGCGGCAAAGCCGGACTTCGGCATCGGCGCCGCGTTGCTGGCGTCGCCGATCACGTGGATGTTCTTCTGCAGCTTCGATTCCATGGTCATCGGGTCGACCGGGCACCAGCCGGTCTGGTCGGCGACGCCCGCGGCATCGGCGATCGCGCCGGCCTTCTGCGGCGGGATCACGTTGACGACATTGCCGCGGTGGCGCTTGCCGAACTCGGTCTCGACCGTCATCTCGCGTACGTCGACCTTGGTGACCTTGCCGTCTTTCGACAGCGGCACCCATTCGACGATGTTCGGATAGACCTTGGCCCAGGCATCCGTGAACAGTCCCTGCTTGGAGATCTGGTCCTTCGCATCGAGGATGAGCAGCTTCGAGCGCGGCTTGTTGGTCTTGAGGTAGTGGCCGATCATGCACGACCGCTCGTACGGCCCGGGCGGGCAGCGGAACGGATTGGCGGGCGCCACCATGATGACGAGGCCGCCGTCCGGCATCGATTCGAGCTGGCGGCGCAGCAGGACCGTCTGCTCGCCCGCCCGCCAGGCGTGCGGCATGACCTGGGAGGCGGCTTCATCGTAACCGGCGAGCGCGTTCCAGCGGATGTCGATGCCGGGCGACATGATGAGCTTGTCGTAGTTGAGCGTCTGGCCGCCGCGCAGCCGCACCGTGCGCTGCGCCGGGTCGACCGAGACGGCGGCATCGTGGACGACGCGTACGCCGTGCTTGTCGGCGAGCGCGCCGTAGCCGAACGTGATGTCCTCCATCTTGCGCAGACCGCCCAGCACGAGATTGCTGTAGGGGCAGGTCGTGAATTTCGGATTCTGCTCGACGAGCGTGACGTCGATCGCGGGATCGGCCTTCTTGACGTACTTGGCGGCCGTGGCGCCGCCGAAGCCGCCGCCGATGACGACGACGCGCCCGCGCGGCGCCTGACCCTGGGCGGCGCAACCCATCATGCCGACTGCGCCGAGCGCGCCGGCTGCGCCGGCGAGCCGGACGAAACGGCGGCGCGAGATCGTGGTGTGAATGGCAGTCATGTCCGGTTCTCCCTATTTCAGGCCGGCGTAGTAGGCGGAGACCGCATCGATCTCGGCGTCGGAGAATCCTTTGGCGACGCGCCCCATGACGGTCGCCGGACGCTCGCCCGATCGGAACGCCTTCATCATCACGACAAGATAGTCCTTGTTGTGGCCCTTGAGCCCGGGCACGGCGCCCGCGCCGGCGGAATCCGGCCCGTGACAGAGGACACAGGCGGCTCCCAGCATCGCGCCGCTCGGCGCGGCGGTCTGCGCCTCCGCGGGGCATGCGACCAGGGTCAGCAGGCCCGCGACCAGAAGAATTTTCGATCCGAGCGCCATGGCGCCGTCCTCCTGTTCAGTTTGCGGCGGCCGGTCCGCCCGGGGTCTTGCGCCCTCGGTGCCGGCCGGCCTGCCTCGCGACTCTACGATCTCCGATAGTCCCGGCGTAGTGAGAAAATTACATCGTCCGGGTCATGGAACCGGCTGGGGTACGATGCGGATATAGGGCTTCGGCGACTTCCAGCCGTGCGGATACTGCTTGCGCGCTTCCGCGTCCGAGACCGAGCCGGCGATGATCACGTCGTCGCCCTGCTTCCAATTGACCGGCGTTGCGACCTTGTGCTTCGCCGTCAGCTGCAGGGAGTCGATGACGCGCAGCACCTCGTCGAAATTGCGGCCCGTGGTCATCGGATAGACGAGGATCAGCTTGACCTTCTTGTCCGGACCGATCACGAAAACGTTTCGCACGGTCTGGTTGTCGGCCGCCGTGCGCTTGGCGGCATCGCTCGTCGCGCTCGCGGGCAGCATGCCCCACAGCTTGGCGATCCGCAGGTCGGTGTCGCCGATGATGGGATAGTTCGGCGCCTGCCCCTGCGATTCCTTGATGTCGCTCGCCCATTTCAAGTGGTCATCGACCGGGTCGACGCTGAGGCCGACGATCTTGACATTGCGCCGGTCGAACTCCCACTTGGCGCGCGCGAGATAGCCGAGCTCGGTCGTGCAGACCGGCGTGAAATCCTTGGGGTGCGAGAACAGCACCGCCCACTTGTCGCCCATCCATTGATGGAAATGCATGGTGCCTTCGGTGGTCTCGGCGGTGAAATCGGGTGCCGTATCGTTGATCTGGAGAGCCATCGGGGGATCCTCGGGTGGGGAGCTTGAGGGCCGTCTTTATGCCTAATTTTAGGCACTTGCGTCCAATGTATAGTTTAAATATTAATCTATGCCGAAACAGCATATAAAGATCTATGAATCTGAGAAACCTCAAGACTTTCGTGACGGTCGCTGAGTACGGCACGGTCTCCAAGGCGGCCACGCTGCTCCACATCACGCAGCCAGCCCTGTCGCGCCAGATCACCAGCCTGGAGCTGGAGCTGGGTTTCAAGCTGTTCGAGCGCGCCGGCCGCCGCCTTGCGCTGACGCGCGGCGGCGAGCAGCTGCTCGGCGAAGCGCGCAGCGTGCTCGCGGGTGCCGCGGCGCTGCGCGAGCGTGCGCAGGCGTTGCGGCGCGGTGACATCCAGATGCTCAGGATCGCCGGCTCGGCGCTGACCATCGAAGCGATCATTCCCGAGTTCCTCCACCGCTTCGCCGAGCTCGTGCCGGGCGTGCGCCTGGTGCCGATCGAGGCGGACTCGCCGAGGCACCTCGACATGCTCGAGCGCGGCGAGGTTCACCTCGCCATCAACCCCATCAACGTCCTGCCGTTCGACGACCGGCACTTCGCGAGCTATCTCCTGCAGCGCTTCCATCTCATGGCTGCCTGCGCGCGATCCTTCGCCCTGGAGCAGGCGGAGACGATCGATATCGGTGCGCTCGTCCAGCATCCCCTGCTGCTGCTCGGTTCCCGCTATTCGACGCGCAATCTCTTCGATGCCGCTTGCCAGCTCGCCAATGTGAGGCCCAACACGGCGTTCGAAAGCGGTGCCGTCCACACGCTGCTGCGGCTCGCCGAAGAGGGGCACGGCGTGGCGGTGATCCCCTCGATCCTGCGCACCGATCGGAACAAGATCCGCACGCTGGTGGTGACGCATCGCCAGCAACCGCTTCAACTGATGCTGGCGTCGCTGTGGGACCGACGGCGCATGGATTCGCGCGCCGCCGAGGGGTTCTCCGAAATGATCGCGGAGTATCTGCAGGAGACCTTCCCGCTGGTTCAGCCGACGAAGACCAAGGCCGCGGACGCGCCGGAGATCGTCGCGATGCAGCCTCCGGCCCGGACGAGACAGGCCTAGGCGGATCGGCGTGCGCGATGGGTGACGTCGACGTGCTGCGAGGTTGTGCACGGGAAGCCTACGCCGTGCTGCTCGACAACATTCCAGCCTTCACGCGCCGCGCTGCGGTGCCGTTCGTGCTGCTCCTGCCCATTCAGCTCATCGACTATATGCGGCAGGAAAGCGGCTTCAGCGATCCCCTGGGTATCGCCCTCGGTTTGGGCCTGCTTGCGCTCGCCTGCCACACGTCCTTCATGGTGTCGTGGCACCGGTTCGTGCTGCTCGGTCCGAGGGCATCGGACACCGGCATTCGCTTCGGCCGGCGCGAGCTGCGCTTCCTGGTGACGTCCTTGGCGCCATTGGCGCTCGCCGGTGTCCTCCTCTTGCCGCTCGGCATTGCCATCTATCCGTTGCATGCTGGCGGAACGGTTTCGGACGGCGTGATCGGGCCAGCGTTCACCATTATCTTCGTCGGCCTACTGGTTTGGAGCTTCAGTCGATTCCTTCCCGCCTTTCCCTCCCTGGCGGTCGATCGTGCGCTTGGCTTGCGTCATGCGTGGCGTATGACGAAAAGCCATCAGGGCACAATTGTCCTGATCGTCCTGTGTGCTCTTTCTCCCGCAATGCTCATGGAAGCCCTGCTCGCCGCGCTGGCGGGAGCCATGCTCGATGTGTTGGGTGTCGCTGTCCTCGTTCTCGCGACGGCGATCGGATTTGTCGGCGACGCGGTTGGGATCGGAGCGGCCAGCCTGATCTATGCGCGGTTGGCACCGGCGGCATTGGCGGAACCGTTCGCGGAATCGGGTTAGCATCGGCTCAAGACAGAACCGGAGTCATCGCATGCCAAAGACCTGCCTCACACCAGCCTCGCTCACGTTTCAGCCTCGGCCGACCTATCCGTATTCGCCCGGAACCAAAGGCGGCGGCTTCATCTTCACGGCAGGGCAGGTCGCGTGGGATGCGACCGGCAAGCTGGTCGGCATCGGCGATGTGCGCGCCCAGACGGTACAGACACTGAAGAACGTCTTGGCCGTGCTGGCCGAGGGCGGCGCCAAACCCGAGGACGTGCTGAAGTGCAATGTCTATCTGGCGGAGATGCGCGACTTCCAAATCATGAACGAGGAGTTCGCCCGCGTCTTCGCGCGCAACCCCCCGGCGCGCACCACGGTCAAGGCGCAGCTCGCCGAGCCGGAGATGCTGGTCGAGATCGAGGCGATCGCCTGGGTCGGCGATGCCGGTGCGGCACGCTCACGCCCGGCCGCGCGCACGGCGCGGCGGTCAACCAAAACGGCGCGCGCGCGCAAGCCGAAGCGCAGGCGCTGATCTTCCTTCGATCCGGATTCAGAAGAAGACGCGCGCGCTCAACTGCAGGAGCGTGTCGTCGGCCTCCGGGGATTGGCCATAGAAGCGCCGCTGCGAACGCGTGCTGGTGATGAAGATCGCCTCGCCGGTGAGGCGCAGCCAGTCGGTCGGCCGCCAGGTCACCGCCAGGGTGCCCGCATAGCCGCGCTCGTCAATGGGCGCGGCCGTAGCCGGCGCCTGCGTGCTCGTGCCGAACTGCTCGCCGCGGACACCGAGTCGCCAGTCGCCGAATTCGTAGCCCAGCAGGAGGAAGGCCGATTTGAATCTGGTTCGATTGGACGAGACGGTGGGCTGTATCGTGGTCTGCCCCGTCATCGCCTGGCCAATGACGACGAAATCGCCAAGGCGCGTCTCGGCACCGAGGCTCCAGAATTCGGTCTCCCAGGCAAACTGCGTGGAACGCGCGGCCGGATCTGCCTGGTTGTTGTAGTAGAGCAGGCTGAGGCGGCCGTACTCCGCTGAGCGCCACGTCCCGCCGAAATACCAGCCGACGCGGTCGTCGATTTCAAGGAACTGCTCCGAATAGACCGGTGGCTGGCGGCGCAGCGTCGGGGTGACCGCATCGGGCCGTCGCGCGCGGTCGAACAAGCCGGTCGGGCGGTCGCTCAGCGTCCAGCCGCGGTCGGCCAGCAGCACGCCGGCCGGATCGTTGGCGACGTAAACGGCGCCGGTCAGCTCGAAATGGTTCACCGCGTCGCGCCATTCGAGCAGGGCCTCGCCGCCAATCGTCCGCAATTCGTCGCCGACCCAGCTGTTGATGGCTGAAGGCGTCAGCGTCCAGATCGTGGTCCAGCCGATGCCTTCGTTCTCGAGCGAGACCGGCGGGAAGAAGGCGCCACCCTTGATCGACCAGCGAAAGGGCGTCGTCGAAACCGGGCGATAGTGTACATAGGCCTCGATCAGATCGAGCGGATGGCGCTGCTCCGGCTCGTAGCGGACATGCGCCACGCCGCCGATGTCCGGCGTGAGACGCAACGAACCGATGGCGGAGACCTCCGCGAGGCGCGGCCCGATGTCGCCGCCGCCGTCGTAGCGCAGCTTGCCGAGCCCGCCTTCCATCCAGCCGCGTTCATTGGCCGTGCGCACGAGCCGGCCGTCGACGAAGCCGTCCAGCCGCACTTCCTGCGCGGCAAGCCCGGGCGGCAGCGCCGCGCCCAACGCGGCGAGCAGCATCAGGCGCGACCCATGGCTCACGATACAGCCCGCATTTCCTTCGCCGGCCAGCGCGCTTCTCCCAGGAAAGCGTCGAATGCGGGCGCTGCGAGCGGCCGCGACAGGAAATAGCCTTGCGCATGGTCGCATCCGACCTCGGTCAGAAAATCGAGCGTCGGCTCGTCCTCCACACCCTCCGCCGTGATGCGATAGTTCAAGCGGTGACCGAGCTCGACGATCGACCGCACGATGGCGCGGTCCTGCTGGCTTTCGGCCAGATTGAGCACGAAGGTCTTGTCGATCTTCAACTCCCGAACGGGCAGCCGGCGCAGATAGGCGAAGGAGGACTGGCCGATGCCGAAATCGTCGACCGCCAGGTCGACGCCGAGATCGGCCAGGCGGCGCAGTACAGCGATCGCGGCGTCGGGCTCGCCCATGATGGCGCTTTCCGTGATCTCGAGCATGATGCGCTTGGGCGGCAGGCTGCGCGCCGACAGAAGATCGCTAAGGCGCTTCGGCAGATTGGTGTCGTCCAGGTCGCGCACGGAGAGATTGATCGACAGTCTCAGCGCCAACCGCCGCTTAGCCCAGCTCGCCGCCTGGTCGATGCCCTTCGCCATGGCCCATCGGGTCAGGCGGCCGATGTTGCCGGTCTCCTCGGCCAGGTTGATGAACGCATCGGGCGGGACGTTGCCGCGCTTGACATGGTTCCAGCGGACCAGCGCCTCGGCGCCGCCGATGCGCCCGATGCCGAGATCGAGCTTGGGCTGATAAGCGAGGTACAATTCGTCGCGATCGAGCGCTTCCCGCAGCTCGCTCATGAGTGACAGGCGATCGGGCCGATGCGGATCGACGGCCGGGTCGTAGAAGAGCACCGATCTGTCGGTGCGCATGGCGACATTCAATGCGACGGCTGCATGCTGCGTCAGCGTGCCGGCCGCGGTGCCGTGCTGCGGGTAGGCGGCGATGCCCACGGCAGCCGCCGTGTCGATCGACACGTCCGACTCCTGATAGGGCTCCTCGAAGAGCCCCACGATGCGCGACGCTGTCGACCTCGCTGCCTCGCTGTCGTCCCCGGGCAGCCAAATGATGAAGGAGGTGTCGCTGACGCGGGCGACGAATTCGGTGCCGATCGCCTGCTTCAACCGCAGGCCGGCATTGCGCAGGACCCGGTCGCCCAACTCGTAACCGACGGTCTCGATGATTTCCTGGAGGCGCGCGAGGCCGACGCACAGCAAGGCTCCCTGCTCGGTCGGGCGCGCGACGAGACGGCTGCGCATCAGCGTCTCGATCGCCGGCCGGTTCAGCAGATCGGTGGTCGCGTCGTGCGTGGCCTGGTGCTGGATGCGCTCCTCGCGCTCGGCAATCGCGCGCGTCATACTGGCGAACGCGCTGGACAGCTCGCCGATCTCGCCGCGCTGCGGCAGCGGCGGCGGCGGTGTGTAGTCGCCGGCGCCGAAGCGGCGCGCCAGCTCGGCGAGCGCTTCGACAGGCCGGGACACGCCGCGTGCGATCAGAACGGCGCCGATCAGGGCGCCGGCGAGGCCGAGCCCGAGTAGCGTAACGACCGCGAGGACGACCGGCTGATATGGCCGGAGCGCCGCATCGAGCGGGTAACCGAGCACGGCCACGATCGGCCCGCCCTGCGCCGTGCGGTCTATCGGCGTCGCCAGCATCAGGAATTCGGAGTCGCCGGCAGTCACGAGCGCCGCCTCAGCGTCGAGACGTAGGCCGGGCCGCGGCAGATGAGCCGCCATCGAGATCGTGCCCGAGCTGCGCGCGATCACCGACCAGGCGCCGCCATTCTCGACGGCAACCTCGATATCCTTGGGCAAGGTGGAAATTTCCTGCAGCCGGCGCAGCAGGGCGTCATCGAGCGGGATCTCCGCGACGATGAATGCGATCGGCACCGGCGCCAGCACGGGCACAGCGGCCATCCACGCCCCGGAATCAGCGCGGCCGACGACGGTGGTCGCGGAGCCTTCTGTTGCGCGCTCCAGGAGCTCGGGAAAGGCAAAGGTTCTTTCCGCGGCCGTCGCCGACTCGGTGTCGCTCGCAACTGTGCCGTCGAGCTCGACGATCAGCATGCGCGTCGCGTTGATGCGGCGCCCGTGGTTGCGCAAAGCCGATATTACCGTCGCATGGTCGCGTTCAGCGATGGCGACGCGAAGGGCATAGTCCAGCGCCAGGATGCGCACGCGCTCAGACGTATGGTCGGAAATATCGTCGAGTTGCCGCACGAAGACGGCCGCCGCGTCGGCGAGTTGATTCTTGCCCTGCGCGATCAGGGCACGCCGCGTGAAGGTATAGACGGAGAGCGCGGTCAAGACCTGCACCACCGCCAAGGTGGCGACCAGGAACAGTGCGAGACGGGTTCGAAACCTCATGGCCGACCGCTAGTACCTGACACACTCGCGATCGTGACGATGGCTGCGGTCGGGTAGAAGTTCGAGCGTAAAGCTGATGCTCGACGCGCCATCGGCGAGTGCGACGGTCTGCGACGGCTCCGGACGGCCGGGGCGCATGCGCGGGTGCCAGACCCGCGCCAAATACGTGCCTTTCGGCGGATCTGAAAAGACCGCCCGCCCGTCCTTGTTGCTCAGCGCTCCCCATGGCACGTCGCTGACATAGACATAGGCCACCATCCGGTCGTGGATGTTGCACCCGATTGCGACCACGCCGTTGCGCTCGAAGCTGACGGGTTCTGATGACTCCCCCGGCGCCAGGACCAGGGCAAAAGCGCGGGCCGCAGAGAACGAGTAGACGTGGTGGCGCGTCGCGTCGCTGTTGGCGAAGACCACATGGCCGCCGCGTGCGAGCAGTGTGACGTGCGGAATGAAGGTTTCGTTGCGCTGATCGACGGTCTGGCGCAACGGCATGCGCGACCGCGCGACCGCGGCATCATCGAGCCTCTGGGGCAGCAAGGTGACGACAGCTTCGGGGATGGCGACGCCCTTGCCGTCATAGATCAAGACAGCAAGCTCGGCCGCCGCGACCGGGCCGGCTGCCGATAGAAAAAGGCAGAAGACGAGATGCTGGATCGTTGACACGGTCCGCGCCTCATGACGCCGCAACCCGGTGGCCAACTAGTCTGAACTTTGCCCGAATTTTGACCAAGCCACTGATGTGACTCGCGTTTGTCTGCGGGTCCTGACTACAGGCTGGGCTTGACGGCGAGCAGATCGAGTGCGCGGCGCTGGA
>VGDO01000148.1 GCA_016869645.1 Alphaproteobacteria bacterium | reverse complement strand
GACGCCTGGAATAAGCTCGTCGCTCAGCCCTGGCGCATCATGTCCCTCGGAATGCGCGATTGGGCTCATGGGTTCTGATCAGCGCGAGTTGGTATAAGCCTGAACGTCATTGCTCAGCCCTCATCCAGGAATTCAGCCCAGACACAGGGCGAATGACGATCGGCGCGATCCGACGGAACGAGACCATGATTCGCGTTGCTCGTTGAAGCATTTGTTCAATGAGAAACGATCGCGCCCTAGGCCGGCCACGCAGGTGACAGCCGCCCGCCCATGCGCAGCGGCGCGATCCGTCGCGCCAGGCCCGTTGCGTCGTCGGTCTCGATGAAGACGGCGCACACCGTCGCTTCGCCGTCGGCCGGCTCGAGCCGGTCGGTCGGCAGCTTGCGCGTGAAGCGGAGGATCGGCTGGGTTTTCTTCATTCCGATCACGGAATCGTAGTCGCCGCACATGCCGATGTCGGTCAGGTAGGCCGTGCCTTTGGACAGGATCTGCCCGTCGGCCGTGGGCACATGGCTGTGTGTGCCGACCACGGCGGAGGCCCGCCCGTCGCAGAAGTGTCCCATCGCCATCTTCTCCGACGTCGCCTCGGCATGCATGTCGACAATCGAGGCGGCGACCGCACCGCGCAGCGGGTAGCGGTCGAGCTCGCGCTCGACCGCGGCGAACGGATCGTCGAGCGGATCCATGAACAGGCGCCCCATGACGTTGACCACCAGCACCTTGCGGCCATCGGCGGCGGCATAGACACCGGCTCCCCGACCGGGCGTGCCCGGCGGAAAGTTGTGTGGGCGCAGGATACGCGGGTCGGCATCGATCGTCCCGATCAGCTCGCGCTGGTCCCAGACGTGGTTCCCGGTCGTAATGACGTCGACACCCGACTGGTAGAACGACTTGCAGATCTTGTCGGTGATGCCGAATCCGGCCGCGGCGTTTTCGCCGTTGAGCAGCACGAAGTCGAGTTCCAGCTCGGCACGCAGGCGAGGCAACGCGCCGAGCACCGCATCCCGTCCGGAACGGCCCACGACATCGCCGAAGCACAGGATGCGCACGGGGCCCCCTTCTCTAGCGCCCGACCGAAATCGCTGCGCGTTCGGTCACGACCCAATCGATGCGCTGATCGCCAGGTCCGTGTGGCACCTCCGGCACCTCCTGGGCGGCGAAGGCGACGCCGACCGCGAGCACCTCGCGCCGCGCGCGCAGCGCCGCCAAGGTGCGATCGTAGAAGCCGCCACCATAACCCAGGCGGTATCCCGCGCGGTCGAATGCCAGCAGCGGAACAAGCAGCAGGTCGGGATCGAGCTCCGGCGCGGTCGCCAGCGGGATCGGGATGCCCATCACGCCGGCGGCCAGTGGATCGCCGGGGCGCCAGCCGTGGAAGCGCAGCGGCCGGCCGCGCCCGGGGACGACGGGCAAGCCGCCCGTGTGGCCCTGGGCCACGAGCGCCTCGTAGAGCGGCATCACGTTGATTTCGCTGCCGACCGGGCTGAATGCCGTGAAGCGGCGGGGGACGGCAAGCACGGCACCGAGCGCCGCAAGCGCGTGATCGCGCAGTGCCTGGGCCGCAGCCGCACCGCTATCGCCGGTCGCCGCGTATGCGGCCTCGCGCCTGGCCTGGGCGTCGACGCGCATGCGCCGCTTGGCGTCGACCAGATCGGCATCGGCGAGGGACACGCAACGACGTCCAATGTGTCGGGGAGGCAGTGCGGAGCCGCCTCGGCCGTTGGCATATGCGTACCCTCTGTGGCCTGCATATGCAGGTGGGCGCCGTAATACCGAGACCACGGCCCCGGCAGGAACAGCTCCCTAGAGAGATATATTGGCCCCAGGAGTAATGCAGCCTGACGCACCAGGCAGCTCCGCCCTTAAGACTTAGGATGCTTCGAGGCGTGCTGCAATCTTTTCGATTCGCTGCGCCAGGGAATCGAGGCCGGACGCCAGCTTATCGATCGTCGCGCCATTCCCCTGACCCTGGAGCTCGACGAGGGCATCGCGCGCATCGGACAGCTCGTCGGCAACCAGCAGGCTCGCCATCACCAAGAGCCGCGTATCGCCGATCTGTCCGACCGAGCGCGCCAGCTCGCCGACCTTTGCATCGACATATTGCGCGAGCTCCGTCAGACGCTGTTCCTGGCCGTCCTCGCACGCGACGCGGTAGCTGCGCCCGTTGATCGTGACGTCGACCTGGGCCATGCTCAGCCTTCCAGCAATGCGTTGAGCCGGCGGATCACGGCGTCGACGCGCTCCGAGACCTGGCCGGTCGTGATCGCGAGTTGCGCATACTCCGCGCGCGCCGCGCTGAGGGCATCGGAAAGCTTGGCCTGCTCGGCGCCGGCGCGGCTCAAGGCGGCGGCTTCGAGTCGCTCGATGGCGGCCTCAAGGCGAGCTTGCGCAGCGGAAAGATCGGTCATATCGCCGTAATTCCGAATGTCGGACGCGATCGATGCACGGGACGCGCCCGGTCGCCCGCGAACATAAGCCCCGCCGCGACAATGCGCAACGCCCGAGCCGCATTCATGAATCCGAACGGGTGGCGACGATAGCGGCGACATGAGCCGTCACGAGGGTTGACGAGCCAAGCCCAGGCCGGCATGTTCGGCGCGCCTCGGCCGTCCCGTTTTTGGGCTCACGCCCAGCCATGACATGAGCGCCGCTTCGCACGCCTCCGCCCCCCTTCCCGCTGCAGCCCCGGTCGTCGCCGCCTCGACGCCGCACCAGCACATGGCCAACGCCATCCGCGCGCTTGCGATGGACGCGGTCGAGCAGGCGCAGTCCGGCCATCCCGGCATGCCCATGGGCATGGCCGATGTCGCAACCGTGCTGTTCACGCGCTTCCTCAAATACGATCCGCACCATCCGAACTGGCCCGACCGCGACCGCTTCGTGCTGTCGGCCGGGCACGGCTCGATGCTGCTTTATGCGTTGCTCCACCTGACCGGCTATGCCGACATGCCGATGGAGGAGCTCAAGCGCTTCCGTCAGCTCGGCAGCCGCACGGCCGGACACCCCGAGCGCGAGGCCGCGGGCGGCATCGAAACGACGACCGGCCCGCTCGGCCAGGGCCTCGGCAATGCAGTCGGCATGGCGCTCGCCGAGCGCCTGCTGGCGGAGCGCTTCGGCAGCGCGCTGGTCGATCATCGCACCTATGTGATCGCCGGCGACGGCTGCCTGATGGAAGGCATCAGCCACGAGGCGATCTCGCTTGCAGGCCATCTCGGCCTCAACCGCCTGATCGTGCTGTGGGATGACAACCGCATCTCGATCGACGGCCCGACCGATCTCTCCGTGTCCGACGATCAGGTCGCGCGCTTCGCCGCCTGCGGCTGGGCGACGCGCGCGATCGACGGGCATGATCCCGCTGCGATCGAGACGGCGCTCGAATGGGCGCAGGGCAACGACCGCCCGAGCCTGATCGCCTGCCGCACCACGATCGGCTACGGCGCACCCAAGAAGGCCGGCACCGCCGCCAGCCACGGCGCTCCTCTGGGTGCCGACGAGATCGCGCAGACGCGAACGCGCATCGGATGGAGCCATGCGCCGTTCGTCGTGCCCGACGACATTCTGTCGATGTGGCGCCAGGCCGGCGCGCGCGGCGCCGGGGCCTATCGCGCCTGGTCCGAGCGCCACGCCAAGGCTGACGCCACGGCACGCGGCGAGTTCGACCGCGTGATGTCCGGGCGCCTGCCCGACCGGTTTGCGCAGGCGATCGACGACTTGAAGCGCGCGCTCGCCACCGAAAAGCCCAAGCTCGCGACGCGCCAATCGTCGCAGCGCGCCATCGAGGCGATCGCGCCGGTCATGCCCGAGCTGGTCGGCGGCTCGGCCGACCTGACCGGCTCGAACAACACCAAGGGCAAGGGTCAGGCCGTCGTCGCACGCGGCAAGTTCGCCGGCCACTACCTGCATTTCGGCGTGCGCGAGCACGGCATGGTGGCGGCACTCAACGGCATGGCGCTCCATGGCGGCGTCGTTCCCTATGGCGGCACCTTCCTGGTGTTCACCGACTATTGCCGGCCGTCGATCCGGCTGGCCGCACTCATGCACCAGCGCGTGATCCTGGTCATGACCCACGATTCGATCGGCCTGGGCGAGGACGGGCCGACGCATCAGCCGATCGAGCACCTGGCCGCGCTGCGCGCCATACCGAACCTGCAGGTATTCCGTCCGGCCGATTCCGTCGAGACCGCCGAGTGCTGGGCGCTCGCCTTGGCGACCGCAGACGGCCCTTCGGTCATCGCACTGACCCGCCAGAGCCTGCCGGCGGTGCGCCTCATGCATACCGCCGACAATCTGTGCGCGCGTGGCGGCTACGTGCTCGCCGAAGCCGACGGCAAGCGCCAGGCGACACTGATCTCGACCGGCTCAGAGGTCGCCATCGCACTCGACGCCCAGGCCAAGCTCAAGAGTCACGGCATCGCCGCAGCCGTCGTGTCCGTGCCGAGCCACGAGCTGTTCCTCAAGCAGCCCGCCGCCTATCGCCAGCAGGTGCTGGGCGCGCCCGGAATGTTGCGCGTAGCGATCGAGGCCGGCGTGGCGATGGGCTGGGAACGCATGATCGGCGCCGACGGTTTATTCGTGGGCTTGAGCGGCTTCGGCGCGTCCGCGCCCTACGCCGATCTCTACAAGCATTTCGGCCTGACGGCCGAGGCCGTGGTCGCCGCCGTGACGCAGAAGATCGCGCGCGGAGCCTGACGGTCGGCGGTCGAGACGATGAGGAGAAGCTGATGGCAATCCGGGTGGCGATCAATGGTTTCGGCCGCATCGGCCGATTGGTGTTGCGCGCGGCCTTCGAGCGGAAAGGTCGGGACGTCGAAGTCGTCGGCATCAACGACCTCGGCCCGGTCGTGACCAATGCCCACCTGCTCAAGTACGATTCGATCCACGGTCACTTCCCAGGCGAGGTCAGGAGCGCCGATGGGACGATGGATATCGGTTACGGGCCGATCAAGGTGACCGCCGAGCGCGATCCCGCGAAGCTGCCCTGGAAAGAGCTCAAGGTCGATGTCGCTTTGGAGTGCACCGGCATCTTCACCAAGCGCGAGGCCGCGGCGAAGCACCTGGAGGCCGGCGCCAAGCGCGTGCTCGTGTCCGCGCCGGCCGACGGCGTCGATCTCACCGTCGTCTATGGAGTCAACCACGACCAGATCAAGGCTGAGCACAAGGTGCTGTCGAACGCCTCATGCACGACCAACTGCCTGGCGCCCGTCGCCTATGTCCTGCATCAGGCGATCGGCATCCAGCAGGGTTACATGACGACGATCCACGCCTATACAGGCGACCAGAGCACGGTCGACACCCTGCACTCCGATCTGCGCCGCGCGCGCGCAGCCGCCATGTCCATGATCCCGACCTCGACCGGCGCCGCGCGCGCCGTCGGCCTCGTGCTCCCCGAGCTCAAGGGCAAGCTCGACGGCACGGCGATCCGCGTGCCGACCGCCAACGTCTCGGTCGTCGACCTCAAGTTCAACGCAGCGCGCGACACCTCGACCGAGGAGATCAACAAGGCGATTTCCGACGCGGCGGCCAGCAATCGCTTCAAGGGCATCCTGACCACGAACAAGGAGCCGCTGGTGTCGATCGACTTCAATCACAACTCGTCGAGCTCGACCTTCGACCTGACGCAGACGGCCGTGATCGACAAGCGGCTGTGCCGTGTCATGTCCTGGTACGACAACGAGTGGGGCTTTTCGAATCGGATGGTCGACACGGCGCTCGCGATCGGCCGGCTCGGATGATCGCCGGCCTCACTCTGCCGCTGCCGTAACTCCCGCCGGCCGTCCCGCCGCTGCGGTGTCGGCGGCCACCGGCGCCTGACCGATCACGCGCACGGGCGGGAAGATCGCGCTCGCCAGAGTCCCGACGCCGGGCTCGCTGTGGAGCTCCAGACCGCCACCATGCAGCTCCATCAGGCGGCGGCCGATGGGCAGGCCGAGGCCGGTCCCTTCGATCTGCTTCGACCGCGCGACGTCGCCGCGATGGAATGGATCGAAAACGCGGTCGATCTCCGACTTGGCGATGCCGACGCCGGTATCACGCACCCACAGCCGTACGCCACGCTCGTCGCTGTCGATGCCGGCGACGATCGATCCGCCTTCGGGCGTATATTTGATCGCGTTTGACAGCAGATTGATCATGACCTGCTTGACCGCACGTGGATCGGCACGCAACACCGGGCGCGGCCCCTCCGGCGCCATCGTCAGCTTGACCTCCGCGGCAATAGCCCGGCCATGCATCATGGCGACAGCGCTCGACATCAGCTCGTGAGCGTCGACGTCGGCCTCGCTCAGCTCGAGCTTGCCGGATTCGACCTTGGACAGGTCGAGAATGTCGTTGATGACGTCGAGCAACAGGTTGCCGCTGTCATGGATGTGCTTGGAATAGCCGGCATAGCGCGGCGGCAAAGCACCGAACATCTGCTTGTTGAGGATGTCGGAGAAACCGATGATCGCGTTGAGCGGCGTGCGCAGCTCGTGGCTCATATAGGCAAGGAAGCGCGACTTCGAGTGACTTCGAGTTGTTGGCCTCCGACGTTTCGCGCATGCTGTGGTGCAGCGCCCGCTCGAGATCCTCTGCGCTGCGCAGCATGCGAATGATGAAGTGGACGAAAACCGCCAGCACTGCCAGCTGCATGACCACGACCGCGCCGTGCAGCGCCACGCGCCACAGGTTGGCGCCATCCGGAAACACCCAGAGCGGGAACAGGTAGATCAATGCAAAGTGATGCAGCACGCCGAGGGCGCCGCTGAGCACCAGGGAGCGCCAGCACAGCAGCGCCAGGCAGTGCGACCAGATGGCGAACACCCACATGTGCCCGCCGTCCATCTGGAGCGATCCGGTGCCCGACAGCGCGTAGATCAGCAGGAGCACATCGAGCAGCAGGCCGACGGCGATGAAGCTGCGCGTCGTCAGGCCGATGGGGTCGCGCACGCGCGAAATGGTCGTGGCCGCATGGAATACGCCGCCGACGACCAGCAGGCCGATCCATGAATTGCCGGCATAGGCTGCCGTGATGGCGATCGGAACCAGCAGAAGCCATTGCTCGATCAGCAGCAGTTTGGTGGCGACCCGCCGGAAGTTGGCGACGCGATAGGACTCGCCGTCCGCACCGGATGACGCGGCCCGACTGTCGCCCTTCGATCGCTCGATCCACATCTGACCAGCCTCCCTTCCGACCCGCACGCGTCGACGACCCGAACCGTTCAATTCCTCGCTTGGATCAAGCATCCGCCGAATGCCCACGGATTGATGACGAGCCAATAGCCTCGCGCACGCATGCGCCCGACGAAATCGCCGCCGTCGGGCTGCACGATCCAGACCAGCGCATCGCCGATGGCCGACCGCTCGATGCGCAAGGGCAGCCCGCCGGATGCCACGACATCCGCCATCACGGTTTCAGCCGGCGCGTCACCCGACACGACGACGCCGGCCGTCCGACCCGATCCGATGGCAAAGAGTTCGAGCGCCGCAATTGCCCCGAGCATCGCGGTGCCGGCGAGCGCGCCGTGCCAAACGCTGCCGCCGCTGCGCCGGTGCGGCGCCTTGGTGTATTCCTGTTGCCGGGCCAAGATCGACATCGGAAACCTGTCGGCTGGCTAGGTGGAGTTTCGCTAAAGATTTAGATAATATTGAGGACCATTATCACGCGTCCGATCAATTAACAAATGTCTAACACAAGGTCAGACGTCGCATCAATGCCTGAGAACACCTGAGGATGGTATTGCCCGGTGCCATTGCCGATCGCAGTCATTGTTCATAGTCTTGCGCATGCCGAAGCGGCATTGCGCGCGGCCGCACGCCTGGGTGCGCCCATCACGCTGCGGAGTCCCGCCGGCGCGGCCGCCTACATGGGACCGTCCATGTTTTTGGCGATTGTTGCCGCCGCGCGCGCGGCATGCCCCGGCGCCCGCGATGTCGACATCATTCTCGATTGCGCGGACCGCGCAGGTGATGCGCTCGCAGCACTCCGCCAGGGCGTTCCGGCAATCCGCTTCTGCGGTCGCGCCGACGTCGCGGCCAAACTCCATGCGATCGCCGCCGCGCGCGGCCAGCGGGTAACGCAAGCAGCCGATGCTGCGCTCGACCTCCTCGATCAGGTCGACCCGGAACAGGCGACCGCCGCGTGGATCGCGCGGGCGCGAGGCGCTGCGGCGCCATAGCAGCCGGGGTCCGCGCGTCCCGGCTTCCGTTGCCAAACTCCGGGGCGTGCGCTATTGACGGGCGCGGTCCAAACTGATGCTGCGACCGCATCGGCCCCGCGAGGTAGCGCCCCATGAAAGTCACGCAGAAGGTCAAGAAGATACTCGACAACTATGAGAGCGATTGCCCCGGCACCAAGGCGAACCTGGCGCGCATCCTCATGAACGGACGGCTGGGTGGCAGCGGGAAGCTCGTCATCCTGCCGGTCGATCAGGGTTTCGAACACGGACCGGCGCGCAGTTTCGCGCCCAATCCCGACGCCTACGACCCGCACTACCATTTTCAACTCGCGATCGACGCCGGCCTGTCGGCCTATGCCGCGCCGCTCGGCATGATCGAGGCAGGAGCCGACAGCTTCGCGGGCGCCATACCGACCATCCTCAAGGTCAACAGCGCGAACAGCCTGTCGCGCAACAAGGATCAGGCCGTTCACGGCTCGGTCAAGGATGCGTTGCGTCTCGGCTGCTCGGCGATCGGGTTCACCATCTATCCGGCGTCCGACGATCAATACGAGATGATGGAGGAGATCCGCGCGCTGGCCGAGGAGGCGAAGGCGAACGGTCTCGCCGTCGTCGTGTGGTCCTATCCGCGCGGCGGCGACCTGACCAAGGAAGGCGAGACCGCCTACGACGTCTGCGCCTACGCAGCGCACATGGCGGCGCTGATCGGCGCCCACATCATCAAGGTGAAGCCGCCGTCGACGCACCTCTATCTCGACGCCGCCAAGAAAGTCTATGAGGCCAGGAAGATTGCGAGCGCCACCCTTTCCGAGCGTATCGCCCATGTCGTGCAGTCCTGTTTCAGCGGCCGGCGCCTCGTCGTTTTCTCCGGCGGCGAAGCCAAGGACCTCGAGGGCGTCTACAACGAAGCGCGCGCTGTGCGCGACGGCGGCGGCACCGGCTCCATCATCGGTCGCAACACCTTCCAGCGGCCGCGTGCCGAGGCCCTGGAGATGCTCGACAAGATCATCCAGATCTACCAAGGCAAGCTCTAGGCGCGAGCCGAACGGCGCATGGCGCGCCCGCCGCGCTGCCGCCTCTACCTCGTGACGCCGCCGGCCTTCGAGCCGGCGGCGTTTTCACGAGAGTTGGCCGTTGCGCTCGATGCGGGCGATGTCGCATGCCTGCAGGTCAAGGTGAACGACGCCTCGCCCGAGGACGCACGGCGCATCATCGACGCGCTGCGGCCCATCGCGCACGAGCGCGACGTCGCCGTCATATTGAACGGACCTCCAGATCTCGCACGCGCGACCGGCTGCGACGGCATTCACCTCAACGAGCAGCGAGGCTACGCCGAGGCGCGACGCATCCTCGGCGCCAAGGCAATCGTGGGTGTCGCCTGTCACACTTCGCGTCACGAGGGCATGGTAGCCGCCGAGGCCGGCGCCGATTACGTGGTCTTCGGCCCCTTTTTCGGCGATCCATCCCGCTGCGCGACATCCGACCTGATCGAGTGGTGGGGCGACCTGATGGAAATACCGGTGGTCGCGACGGGCGGGATCACGCCGGAGAATTGTCACGCCCTGGTCGAGGCCGGCGCCGACTTCATCGCCGTGTCATCAAGCTTGTGGAACCACCCCGATGGGCCGGGCGCAGCTGTCCGCGCCTTCTTGCGGGCCATGACTCGACAGGCCTGAGTCATTCCAGCGGCGCCGGCGCGAGCCGAAAACCGATGCCGAGCCGGTTGAAACCGTTCATCAGGATCGCAGCGTAGGTGATTGCGGCCAGTTCGGCCTCGGTGAAGTTGCGACGCACCTCCTCGTAGACATCGTCAGGCGCGTGATCCTCGGCGATCAGCGTGATGGCCTCGGTCCAGGCGAGCGCCGCGCGCTCACGCGGGCTGTAAAACGGTGCCTCACGCCACGTGACGATGCAGGCAATGCGCCGCTCGTTCTCGCCCAGCTCGCGCAGCTGGCGCGTGTGCAGATCGACGCAGTAGGCGCAGCCATTGATCTGCGACACGCGCAGCTCGATCATGTAGATGAGCGCGTGCGGCAAGCCGCTGGCATAGACATATTTCCGGAGCTGAAGCATCGCGGCGTAGCCGTCGGGCGCGATGGCCTTGTAGTCCATGCGCTGAGTCATGACCCCTCCCCAACCGTTCAGAGTTGCGTGCCGGCGTCCGATGCGGCGGCGACCGGCGCCCAGATGACCTGTTCGATGTGATCCGCGCCGGTGCACAACATGACCAATCGATCGACGCCGAGCGCAATGCCGGCGCTTTCGGGCATGCCGAAGGTCAGCGCAGCCAGGAAGTCCTCGTCGATCGGATAGCGCTGCCCGTAGAGGCGCTGCTTGGTGTCCATGTCGGCCTCGAAGCGGCGGCGCTGGACCGCGGCATCGGTCAGCTCGCCAAAGGCGTTGGCGAGCTCGAAGCCGCAGACATAGAGCTCGAAGCGTTCGGCGAGGCGCGCGTCGCCAGGCTTCGGACGCGCCAATGCCGCCATCGAGACCGGGTAGTCGAACAGAATGGTCGGCTGACCGATGCCGAGCTTGGGCTCGATGCGGTGGAGGAAGATGCGGAAGAAGATGTCTTCCCAGCTGTCGCCCGCGCGCGGCTCGATGCCGATGCGCCGCGCGCTTTCGGCAAGCGGCGCGGGCGTGGGCGACGCCGGGTCGTCGATGGCCGCCATCAGGTCGATCCCGGCATGGCGCTCGAATGCGGCGGCCACGCTGATGTATTCCCAGGTCGCAAAGGGATCGGCACGGCGGCCCTGCCAACGGAGCTCTCCGGCCGCGGCAGCCGTCAACGCAGCACGCAGCAGCTCTTCGCAGTCGCCCATGACCGCCCGGTAGCCGGCATCCGCGCGGTACCACTCCAGCATGGTGAACTCGGGATGATGGGTGGCCGACCGCTCACCGTTGCGGAACACCCGGGCGAGCTGATAGAGCCGCGGCACGCCAGCGACCAGCAGCTTCTTCATGGTGAATTCGGGCGAGGTGTGCAGCATGAGCGGACGGCGCCTGCCGTCGGGCGCCTCCAGCTCCGTCGCGAACGCCTTGAGATGGGGCTCGAGCCCCGGCGACACCTGAAGTGCCGGGGTTTCCACCTCGGCGAAGTCGCGCTGCCCGAAGAAGCCCCGGATCGCAGCGACGACGCGCTGGCGCGCGGCGAGAAAGTCGCGTTTCGGCGCGAAGCGGTCGGGCCGCCACCACGGCGTCGTGACGGTCATGATGCTACCGAAGATCCCGTGAGACACTCATTCTGTCGGGGTCCGATTACGACGGATCGCGCGCCGCGGGCAAGGCAATTTCCCGCCGAGGGGAGCCCGATCGCACGCCCCGGATTGAATTGGCGGGTGCCGTTGCCAGCATGGGGGGCAAGCTGATAGGGTGCGCCGCTTTTTCATCCGGACCTGCCGAGAATTCCGTCATGAAAGTCAACGCGAACCAGATCAGCCGCGGCAACGTGGTGGAGCACAAGAACCGCCTGTGGGTGGCGGTCAAGGTGCAGCACATCAACCCCGGCAAGGGCGGCGCCTTCGTCCAGATGGAGCTGAAGGACGTGCGCGACGGGACCAAGCTCAACGAACGGTTCCGCTCAGGCGAGTCCGTCGAGCGGTCGCGCCTCGACGAGCACGAGATGCAATACCTCTTCCATGACGGCGATGCGTATACCTTCATGGATACCGAATCCTACGAGCAGATGACGCTGCAACGGGACCTGATCGGCGACAGCGCCGTGTTCCTGCAGGACGGCATGCGCGTGACCGTGCAGACCCACGAAGGCTCGCCCGTCTCGATCGAACTGCCACAGACCGTGATCATGACAGTCGTCGAGGCCGATCCGGTCGTGAAGGGCCAGACCGCCTCCTCCTCGTTCAAGCCAGGCAAGCTGGAGAATGGCGAGCGGGTCATGGTGCCGCCGCACATCGAGGCCGGCACCCGTATCGTGGTCAACACGAGCGACGGCAGCTACGTCGAGCGCGCCAAGGACTGAGCGGCGCCCGTCGGGGCGTTCGGATCCGCTCTGCGCGCAATGACAAGGAACCGAACGTGTCGAAGGCACTACGCTCGCCCAATATCAATGTCATGGTGCACGCCGCCTATCTGGCGGCGCGCGGCGAACGGCGCGCGCGCGGACTGATCGGCAATTTCGGCGAGGTCGAGAACCTGCAGGTCAGCCGCAAGGGAGCTGCCGACTTCGTTTCCGAGGCCGACCATCAGGCCGAACGCCTCATCAAGCGCGAGCTGTCCAAGGCTCGACCCGCCTACGGCTTCCTCATGGAGGAAAGCGGCAGCACGCCCGCGGCCGACGGTGAGCACCGCTGGATCGTCGATCCGCTCGATGGCACGACAAACTTCCTGCACGGCATTCCGCACTTCGCCGTTTCGATTGCGCTCGAGCGTGCGGGCGAGATCGTTTCCGGCGTCGTCTACGACCCGTGCAAGGACGAGCTGTTCTGGGCCGAGAAGGGTGTCGGCACCTTTCTCAACGATCGCCGGCTGCGCGTGTCCGGCCGGCGCGCGCTCGCCGACGCCTTGATCGGCACCGGGGCACCGTTTCTCGGCCACGGCGACCATCCGCAATTCACGGCCGAGATGGAGGCGATCATGAAGGAGGTGGCGGGCATCCGCCGGCTCGGCGCGGCGGCGCTCGACCTCGCCTATGTCGCGGCCGGCCGCTATGACGGCTTCTGGGAGCGCGGGCTCGAGCCGTGGGACGTCGCGGCGGGCGCCCTCCTGGTGCGCGAGGCAGGCGGGTATGTCAGCGAGATCGAGGGCGGCCAGAAGCTCCTCGATGGCGGCAGCATCCTGGCCGCCAATGACCAGCTCCATCTGCCGCTCGGCAAGCTGCTGCGCAAGGCGCGCGCGGGTCGATCCTGACCAAGCGCCGTGGCGGCGCACGGCCAATCCATTGCTGCCCAGCTGCGAATCGCCCACTTGATCTAGTGGGCCTGCGGTCAATTCAGTTGTCGCTGCACCGGGCTTTGCGCTATCCTTGGCGCCGATTCCGTGGCGTGCATTTGGCCGCCACGCCCTTGTCGTGGGGAACCGACTCCGTGCCGAACCGCCGTTCCGAGAGCCGCGCCGCCTATCTCGCCGCCGCGCTCGCCCTGATGTCCAGCACCGCGCTGGCGCAGAGCACCGTCTACGTGGGCGGCTCGGGAAGTCCGAGCGTGCGCATCGACCAGAGCGTGCTCGATGCGCTCGGCCCGCCGCAGAACCTGCCGAACGCGCTGCGGGGCAGCCTGCCCGGCAGTACGGCGGCTTCCGGTGGACGGACCTCGGTGCTGCGTCCGCCGGGCTCGGTCGCGCGGCCGGCGACCATGCGGCCGCCAGCAGCCGCCACACGCGATGTGACGAGGCCGTCGGTCGCCGCGCGACCGGCGACGCCGCCAGCGGCACCCCGGACATCGGCGCCCAAAGTGACAGAACCGAAGCCGGCCGTCTCCAAGGCTGATGCACCGAAGCTCACGCCTCCGCCGGCGACACCGCAGAGAGCATCGACGCCGGCGCGCGCCTTGCCTGATGTGACCACGCCTCCGCCAGCTCCGACTGCGGTACTGGCCCCGCCACCCGCCCCGCCGCAACAGGCGCGCCAGCCACAGCCGGCGCGGCCTGCGAGTCCGCCGCCGGCAGCGGCCGCCCCGCCGCAGGCGCCGCCACCCACACCGGCAGCAGCA
>VGDO01000147.1 GCA_016869645.1 Alphaproteobacteria bacterium | reverse complement strand
CCTTGTGCGAACGGCCATGCTCCTTTTTGCGAACCGGTGGGTGCCTGCCCTCAGTTTGAAGGTTCACGCCAGCAATCCCTCCGGGGCGCCGCGACTATATCGCCGCTGCAGGTTTGAAACGATTGAACGGATAACCCCGACGCGCCACGACGCGGCGGGAAACTGTGCGAATGGGTCAGATCAGCCGCGGCGCCGGATCGGCGAGCGGCTTGATGATGTCGGCGTCCTCGTTGCGCACGGCGTTGACCCGCGACGAGATCGGATAGGCGCTGAGCTTCTCGGCCGTGTAGGGCTTGAGCAGCGCCGTGAGGTCCTCTGGGGCTGTCGCCGGATCGAGCCAGACATCCCATTGGAAGCGAGGAAGGATCACCGGCATCCGGTCGTGGATGGCGCTCAGCTCCGCGGTCGGTGTCGTCGTCATCAACGCGCAGGACAGGAGAAGCGGTGCCTCGGGCTCGGCCGGGTTGCGCCAGGTCTCCCAGATGCCGGCAAAGGCCAGCACGCCGCCGGCGGCGCTCGTGATGTGGAAGGGCTGCTTGCCGCTCGGATCGGTGCGCCACTCGTAGTAGCCGGTCGCCGGCACCAGGCAGCGCCGGTCGCGGAAGGCCGTGCGGAAGGATGGCTTGGTCGCCACGGTTTCCGAGCGCGCATTGATCATCGGCGCACTCTTGGCGACCTCTTTCGACCAGGACGGCACGAGGCCCCAGCGCATCAGCGTGAGCTGGCGCCCGCCCTCGGGCTTCGGCCGCACCACGGGAATCTCCTGGGTCGGCGCGATGTTGTAGCGCGGCATGAGATTGGGCCGCTCGGAGAATTCGAAGAGCTCGATGAGCGCTTCGACGGGCAGGGTCAGGTTGTAGCGGCCGCACATGAGATCGTTCCGCGAGGGCAGTGGGACGGCGTCGATACCAGGATCGGCGCCGAACCGCCATCGACAAGAAATACTCTAGAGTATTCAGATGATTGCACTAGGTGTAAGGGGTGCACTTGACCAGTGCCGCACCTTCTTCGCCGGTCGGCGCGCCGAGGATGTCCTCGTCTTCCGCTTCCGCAACCCCGAGACCGGCGAAGTGCCGGTCCCCTTCACGCGCGTGCTGTCCGTCCTCGAGGACTGCTCGGCCGGACCATGGCGGAAATATCTCGGCGTCGAGCGCTGCGTGCGTGTCGAGCGGCTCGTCTGGGTCGAGGGGGATTCGCCGGCCTTCAGCCAGTTCACCATCGCCTATGAGCACGGAAGGCATCTGCTCAAGGAGCCGATCGAAAACCTGCACGGCGTGTCGTTCCACCGCATCCTCGGGCGCAACTTCAACCTGCCGATCTTGCGCTCGGCCGGTGGGCGCTCAAAGGCGTGGCCGACGCCACGCTGGCGTTCATCCTGCTGCCGCTCTGCTTCGTCGCTGCATCTTCTGCTTCATCCTGGCGATGAAAGCCTATGCAACGCCGGTTTTGCTGGGCGGCCCTGAATTCATGATGACGGGTCCGCTGGTCTACGTGCAGTTTGCCGCCAGGGCCAATCGGCCGTTCGGCGCGGCCGTCTCCGTCATTCTGATGACGGCCACTCTGGGTACAGGCTGCGGGTCATGGCGTTGCCTCCCTTGTGCGCCGCCTTGTGTAGGCGGACGCATCCCGAGCCTTTGGGCGGCCGGAACAGCGGTCAAGCTTGTCGACAAGACGTATACGTGAGGCTCCGTGGGCGGGGTTGGCCCGATCGGAGGTCTCGCCTATGATCGGCATCCCGCAACTCTTACTCCAGCACGAGGCAGTCCTGTCATGGTGAAGTTCGGCATCGGGCAACCCATTCGCCGCATTGAGGATGTACGCTTCCTGACCGGGCGAGGACGCTACACCGATGACGTCAATCTGCCGGGGCAGGCCCACGCCTATATCCTCCGCTCGCCGCACGCCCATGCCGATTTCACTCTCAAGGACGTGAAGGCGGCGCGCAAAGCGCCGGGCGTCATCGCCGTCCTCACGGGCGACGACTACAAAGCCGACGGGCATGCGCCGCTGCCGTGCAAGGCGCCGGTCAAGAATCGCAATGGCTCCGAGCAGGTCGTGCCGCCGCGCTGGCCGCTCGCGATCAAGACGGTCCACCATGTCGGCGACGCCGTCGCCATGGTCGTGGCGGAGACCGCGGCGCAGGCGCGCGATGCCGCCGAACTGATCGACATCGATTGGCGCGAGAAGCCGGCCGCGGTCGACACCGTGGCCGCGACCGAAAAGGGCGCGCCGCTGGTGTGGCCCGACTTCAAGAACAACATCAGCTTCGACTGGCAGAATGGCGACGAGGTCAAGACCGCCGCGACATTCAAGCGCGCCGCCCATGTCGTCAGGCTGCGCCTGGTCAACAACCGGGTGATCGCCAATTCGATGGAGATGCGCGGTGCGCTCGCGTCCTACGACAAGGCGAGCCAGCGCTACACGCTTTACAGCTCGACCCAGGGCTCGCATTCCGTGCGCGGGCTGCTCGCGGCCGACCTGTTCAAGGTCGAGCCCGACCGCGTCCGTGTCGTGACCCCCGATGTCGGCGGCGGCTTCGGCATGAAGCTGTTCTGCTATCCCGAATATGCGCTGACCGCCTGGGCCGCCAAGCGTGCCGGCCGGCCGGTCAAATGGACGGCCGAGCGCTCCGACGCCTTCCTCAGCGACACCCATGGCCGCGACAACGTGACCGATGCCGAACTGGCGCTCGACCAGCAAGGCAAGTTCCTGGCGATGCGCTGCACCACCTGGGCCAACATGGGCGCCTATCTGTCGGACTATGCGCCATTCATCCCGACCGGCTGCGGCACGGACATGCTGGTCGGCGTTTACACGCTCGAGGCGTGCTATGTCCGCGTCTTCGGCGTGTTCACCAACACCACGCCGGTCGACGCCTATCGCGGCGCAGGCCGGCCCGAGGCCGCCTATGTCGTCGAGCGCATGGTCGACGCCGCGGCGCGTCAGCTCAAGATGTCGCCCGACGAGATCCGCCGGCGCAATTTCATCCCGGCGAAGTCGATGCCCTACAAGACCGCCATGGCTTGGACCTATGACAGCGGCGAGTTCGAGCAGAACATGACAAAGGCGATGGCGCATGCCGACTGGAACGCCTTCGCCAAGCGCAGGGCCGAGGCGAGGAAGCGCGGCAAGCTGCGCGGACTTGGCATGGGCTACTACATCGAGACCTGCGGCATGGGGCCGGGCGACACGGCGACGATCAAGATGGGTGCCGACGGCCAGGTGACGCTGCTGATCGGCACGCAGTCGAACGGTCAGGGGCACGAAACCTCCTACACGCAGATCCTGTCCGAGCGCCTCGGCGTCCCAGCGGAATCGATCAAGGTCATGCAGGGCGACACGGATCTGATCGCGGTCGGCAACGGCACCGGCGGCTCGCGCTCGCTGCCCGAGGGAGGCGTGGCGCTCGACAAGGCGACGGTCAAGCTGATCGAGAAGGGCAAACAGATCGCGGCTCATGCGCTCGAGACGGCTGTCGCCGACATCGAGTTCGCCAACGGCCGCTTCACCATCGCCGGCACCGACCGGTCGATGAGCATCGTCCAGGTCGCGAAGCTGGCGGCCGATCCGAAGAAGATCCCGGCCGGGCTCGACACCGGCCTCGATGGCGCCGACAGCTACATGTCGAAGGCGCCGACCTTCCCGCATGGCTGCCACATCAGCGAGGTCGAGATCGACATGGACACCGGCGTCGTCTCGCCGGTCCGGCACACGATCGTCGACGACTTCGGCCGGCTGATCAATCCTCTGCTCCTCGAAGGCCAGATTCACGGCGGCGTGGCGCAGGGCTACGGCCAGGCACTGTTCGAGAACGCCGTCTACGACAACAAATCGGGTCAGCTGTTGTCCGGCTCCTTCATGGACTACTGCATGCCGCGCGCGGATGTGCTGCCGAACATCAAGTTCGACACCCACAACGTTCCGTGCGCGACCAATCCGCTGGGCATCAAGGGGTGCGGCGAAGCGGGTGCGATCGGCGCGCCGCCCGCCGTGATCAATGCGGTGATCGATGCGCTGGCCGACTATGGCGTGACGCACATCGACATGCCCGCGACGCCGCAGAAGATCTGGCAGATCATCAAGCGTGGCGGGGCGCGGGCGGCTGAATAGCCGGGCGGGAGCGGCGGGCGTGGCCGGGCATCGCGCCGCACTCGACCCGGCCAGTCTGTCGCCATCGGTGCGCGCAGCGGCCGCGGAAGCAGGCCGCGCCATCATGGCGATCTACCGCGAGCAGTTCGCGGTCGATGCCAAGGCCGATGGATCGCCGGTCACTGGCGCCGATCATGCCGCGGAGCAGATCATCGTTGCCGCGCTTGCCCGGCTCAAGCCGGACATACCGGTGATCGCCGAGGAGGCGGTCGCGGCCGGCCGGGTCGCCGACATCTCGTCGGGGCGGTTCTGGCTGGTCGATCCGCTCGACGGCACGCGCGAGTTCGTCAAGCGCAACGGCGAGTTCACCGTCAATATCGCGCTGGTCGATGCGGGAGCACCGGTTCTGGGCGTGGTGCTCGTGCCGACTCTCGATCGTGTCTACGCCGGTTGGTGCCACGCCGGCGCACGCGTGGCGATTGCCGCCGACGGCGCGGGGCCCGACCGCGCCATCCGCGCCCGACCGTTGCCGGCCGAGCGGCCGATCGTGGTCGCCAGCCGGTCGCATCGCTCAGCCGAGCTCGAAGAATACATCGCCGGCCTCAAGCCGGGCGCGTCACGAGTTGCCGGTAGCTCGCACAAATTCTGCCTGGTGGCCTCCGGCGAGGCGGACATCTACCCGCGCCTTGGGCGCACGATGGAGTGGGACACGGCGGCCGGACATGCCATCGTCGAGGCCGCCGGTGGCAGCGTGACGCTGCTCGATGGCAGTCCCCTGCGCTACGGCAAGCCAGGATTTGAGAATCCGTATTTTATTGTGCGTGGCGAATGAACCATGCGCTCGATTGGCGCCCTGCCAGTACGCCGGTAATCCGATCAAGGCTCGCTATGACTGCCGCGGGAGCGCCGACCAACTGGTGAGCCACCAGGCCTATCTGGAGCGGCGGCTGGAGCTCCGGCGCGACGCAACCAGCCGAACCGCGCATTCAAGAAATGCCTGATCGATGTGTTGTGGCAGCCGCGCCATAATAAGGGCGCAGCCGAACCAGTTGTCCATGGTTTGACCTGGCATCAAATCCGCTTCGGCGGCCGACCCGTCAGGACGGCGAAGCGCAGAGCGACGAGCAGCGAGGCAAGCGACAGGCCGGCGAAAGCCGACCACAGCAGGCCCGCTACCGCTGCGGCGGTCGGGTCGCCGCCGACCAGCGCGTGCATGCCGCCCTGTGGGCCGAGCCAATAGCCAAGGGGCGCCATCACGAATGGGAAGGACAGAACGAACATGATCGTGGGCACGATGACATCGGCCACGCCGCGCGCGGCGTTGAGCAGCACTGCCTGCAAGCCGTCGACGACGAAATTGCAGCAGATGATGCCGACGGCCGCCAGGACCATTGCGACGACCACCGCATCGTCCGTGTAGGTCGTGACGATCGGGCCGGCCAGCAGGCCGAAGACGAGGCCGGCCAGGCCGGTCAGCGCAACGATGACTGCCGTCCCTGACCAACCGGCGATGGCAATGCCGCGCCGATCGCCCCGCCCGACGGCAAGACCGACGTGAACGGAGGTCGCCACGCTGACGCCGATCGAAACCATGTAGACCGTGGTCATGATGTTGAGCGAGATCTGATAGGCGGCAAGGATCGCCGGACCGAGCCAGCCGGCATAGGTCGCGAGAGCGAAGAAGCTGAGCGTCTCGACGCCGCCGGCGATCGATAGTGGCAGGCCCAGCCGCAGGATCTTGGCGACGACCGGCCAGGGCCGCCCGATCCGATCAAACACCCCCAACTGTCGCGCATCGGCCATCGTGATGGCGTAGCCGATTGCCGTAGCAGCCATGAGCCAGCGCGCGGCGGCGGTCGCCAGCGCGGCGCCCATCGCGCCGAGTTCTGGCGCGCCGGCGTGACCATAGACAAGGATCCAGCACAACGCGGCATTGACCAGATTGCCAAGGATCACGATGACGAGACCGACGATCGGCCGGCCGATCGCCTCGAGAAAGATGGTCGTGCCGGCATAGAGCGCCATGCCGGGCAGGCTTGCGGCCCAGATGCGTACGGCAACGCCACCGGCGGTCGCGAGCTCGGGCGTCTGGCCGAGCGCCAGCAGAAGCCGCTCGCTCGGCAATAGCATGGCGCCGACCAGCGATGCGGCGAGAAACCCGACGGCCAGACCGATGCGCCAGATCCGGCCGCATTGACGCAACTCGCCTGCGCCCTTGGCCTGCGAGATCAGCACGCCGGCGCTGGACAGCAACACGACCATGATCACGAACGCGACGGTCTGCGGCGGAAGAGAAATGCCGAAATTGGCCAGTTCGACGGTACCGGCCCGACCGACGATGGCGGTGTCGACCGTCATCATGATGACGAGGCCGGCGCGCGTGCAGGTCACCGGAATGGCCAGCCGGAGGATCGACCAAGCCTGTCCAAGGAAGGCGCGCAGAATGTCAGGTTGAGCGGAGGCGAATTGGGCCATGTGGCACTGTGTTGGGAACCGGCGCGAAGCTAGGGCGACCGGACTATGATGGCGAACGCTGAATGCTCATGGCAGGATCGACCGAGCCGCGCCGAGCATGGAAGAGACTCCCCTTGGGCGGGAGAATATGACAGATTTGTTGCAGTTCCGCGCGTTAGGCAGCGGAGAGCCAGGGAGGATTCACGATGCAGTTCGGCAAGATCGTTGCTGCCGTGGGGTCATTGGCAGTGCTGATGGGCATGTCGGCGGGGGCGAGCGCCCAAGGCAGCCTGAACTTGTACTGCGCCAACCAGGAAGAATGGTGCCGCGCGGTGGTCGCCGCCTTTGAGAAGAAGACCGGCATCAAGGTCAACATGACGCGCAAGAGCTCGGGCGAGTGGTACGCCCAGGTCAAGGCCGAGGCGTCCAATCCGAAGGGTGACGTCTGGTGGGCCGGCACGGGCGATCCGCACTTGCAGGCGGGCGAGGAAGGCCTGCTTGAGCCCTACAAGTCGCCGATGCTCGCGGAGTTGCAGGACTGGGCGGTTCGTCAAGCCGAGCAGTCAGGTTACAAGACCGTCGGCGTCTACGCCGGCGCGCTCGGCTTCGGCTACAACACCGACCAGCTCAAGAAGAAGGGTCTGACCGAACTCAAGTGCTGGAGCGACCTGCTCGACCCGAAGCTCAAGGGCGAGGTCCAGGTCGCCGACCCGAACGCCTCGGGTACGTCCTACACCATGCTCGCGACCATGGTTCAGCTCATGGGCGAGGACAAGGGCTTCGACTACCTCAAGTCGATGCACAAGAACGTCAATCAGTACACCAAGTCGGGCGCGGCGCCGGCGAAGGCCACGGCACTCGGCGAGACCACGGTCGGCATCACCTTCATGCACGACATGGTGACGGAAATTTCGCGCGGCGCGCCGATCAAGGTGATCGCTCCCTGCGAGGGCACCGGCTACGAGATCGGCGGCATGAGCCTGATCAAGGGCGCGCGCAACATGGACAACGCCAAGAAGTGGTATGACTGGGTCATCAGCGTCGAGGCGCAGACCGAGCTGGTCAAGGCCGGCAGCTTCCAGGTTCAGTCGAACAAGAACGCGCCGACCCATCCGCTTGCGCCCAAGCTCGGCGAGATCAAGCTGATCAACTACGACTTCAAGAAGTACGGCTCCTCGGCGGAGCGTCAGCGCCTGCTGTCGAAGTGGGGCAAGGACGTCAAGGCGTTGCCGAACTAACGGCAGCGCACCCGGCGGCCGCGGCGGGGGCGGCCTGTGTCGCGTCCTGTTGCCTGGTGGCTTGCGGTCGGCTGGATCGGCTATGCGATCCTGCCATGGTACGCTATCGAGGCCGGCTTCTGGGGCTTCAGTTGGCTGCCGGGCTGGTTCGACGCCAACAACGCACCGGCGCTGGTCCAGAGCTTCGCTTACGGACGTTGGTGGTTGCTACCAGTGGCGCTGGCATTGCTGGCGCCACTGGCGCTTCTGGGCTGGAGCAAGGACGAGCCAGGCGTCGCCCGGCTTCTGATCGTGGTCGGCACGGCCGGCCTTGCCTGGCTGGTTCTGCAAGGCTTCGCCGTTGGGCTCAAGGGTTGGTCCTTCGGCTGGATGGAGAGCCTGTTCGGCCCGCTCGGCAACCGGCAATTCGGCATGGGCTACGGCGCCTTGCTCGTCGCCGGGTGTTTCATCGTCCTGTTGACACAGGGCTTGGCCGGGCTCGGCTATTTCCAGGGCGACGGGTTCACGGCCGGGTCGATCGGCGTGATCATCGCGACGATCGCCGCCTTCGTCTTCTATCCGGTCTTCATCGTGCTGGTCAGCGCGGCGCAGGACAATCAGGGCAATTTCGCGCCGGCCTTGTTCGTGTCCAAGATTCTCGACCAGGAGATCTGGGGTCTCGACTGCGTCTACTCGTCCCTACGCTGCGGCGTCGCGTGGAACAGCCTGTTCCTCGCGGTCTTGGTCGGCGTGGGCACGACGGTGCTGGGGCTTGCCTTCGCGCTCGTCGCCGTGCGCTCGGGCTTCCGCTTCAAGCGCATTCTGCGCGTCCTCACCGTGCTGCCGATCATCACGCCGCCCTTCGTCATCGGCCTGGCCGTGATCCTGATGTTCGGCCGGTCCGGGGCCGTCACAATGCTGCTGTCCGAGCATTTCGGCATCGCGCCATCGCGCTGGATCTATGGTCTGCCCGGCGTGTTCATGGCGCAGATGCTCGCCTTCACGCCGATCGCCTTCCTCGTGATGATCGGCGTCGTGCAGGGTATCAGCCCGTCGCTCGAGGAAGCGGCACTGACGTTGCGCGCCGACCGGTGGCGCACCTTCAAAACCGTGTCGCTGCCGCTGATGCGCCCCGGTCTGGCCAATGCATTCCTGCTCGGTTTCATCGAGAGCCTGGCCGACTTTGGCAACCCGCTGGTGCTTGGCGGCAACTACGACGTGCTGTCGACCAAGATTTTCTTCGCCGTGGTCGGTGCGCAGCACGATCAAGGCCGCGCCGCGGTGCTGTCGATCATCCTGCTCGTGTTCACGCTGTCGGCCTTCTACGCGCAGCGCCAATGGCTCGGCAAGAAGTCCTACGCCACGGTCACCGGCAAGGGCGACGCCGGCCTGCCGGTGCCGCTGCCGGCGCGGGCCCACCTGTTCGCCTACGGTCTAGCCGTGCCCTGGGCGCTGTTCACGGCCGTCGTCTATGTGATGATCCTGCTCGGCGGCTTCGTCCAATCGATGGGGCGCAACCACGATTTCACGCTGCGGCACTATGTCGCCGCGTTCCAAGTCGGCTGGACCGAGCACGGCATCCATTTCAGCGGCGCGGCGTGGAACTCGTTCTGGACGACGCTGGAGATTTCGCTGCTGGCGGCGCCGCTGACCGCCGCTCTCGGCCTGCTCACCGCCTATGTGCTGGTGCGCCAGAAGTTCGCCGGCAAGGACGCGTTCGAGTTCGGCACCATGCTGAGCTTCGCCATTCCCGGCACGGTGATCGGCATCAGCTACATCCTGGCGTTCAATACGCCGCCGATCGAGCTGACCGGCACCGGCGTCATCCTCGTGATCTGCTTCATCTTCCGCAACATGCCGGTCGGCGTGCGCGCCGGCATCGCCGCCATGAGCCAGATCGACAAGAGCCTGGACGAAGCATCGCTCACGCTCGGCGCGCGCAGCTTCACGACCATGCGCCGCATCATCATGCCGTTGTTGCGCCCGGCTGTGGTCGCCTCGCTCGTCTACGCCTTCGTGCGCGCCATGACGGCGGTGAGCGCCGTGATCTTCCTGGTGACCGCCCAGTACGAAATGGCGACTGCCTACATCGTCGGCCGCGTCGAGGCGGGCGACTACGGCCTGGCCATCGCCTATTGCTCGGCATTGATCGTCGTCATGATCGTTGCGATCCTGCTGATCCAGGTGTTGGTGGGCGAGCGCAAGCTGGGGCGGCGTTCGGCGGCGGCGCCGATCAGCAGTGAAATTCAGGGGAGTGCGGCGGCATGACGGTCGGGACCAAGGCGGCCTCGGTCAAGTTCGAGGGGGTCACCAAAGCGTTCGGCACCGTGCGGGCAGTCGACACCGTCTCCTTCGTCGTCGAGCCCGGCACGCTGGCGACGCTCCTCGGACCATCGGGTTGCGGCAAGACGACGACGTTGCGCATGATCGCCGGTCTCGAACTGCCGACCTCGGGCCGTATCCTGATCGGCGAGCGCGACGTCAGCCGGATCCACGCGACCGAGCGCGACGTATCGATGGTGTTCCAGTCCTACGCGCTGTTCCCGCACATGACGGTGTTGGAAAATGTCTGCTATGGCCTGGAGGTGCGCGGCGCCAACGCCAAGGAGGTCAAGGACCGGGCGCGCGAAGGGCTCAAGCTGGTCAGCCTCGAGGGCTACGACAGCCGCATGCCCAGCGAGTTGTCGGGCGGACAGCAGCAGCGGGTCGCCGTCGCGCGTGCGCTGGTGCTGGAGCCGCAAGTCCTGCTGTTCGACGAGCCTCTGTCCAATCTCGACGCCAAGCTGCGCCGGCGCATGCGCGAGGATATCCGCGAGCTGCAGCAGAAGCTCGGCTTGACCGCGGTCTACGTCACGCACGACCAGGCCGAGGCGCTGGCGGTTTCCGACAAGGTCATCGTCATGCATCAGGGGCGGATCGCCCAGCAGGGGGGGCCGCTCGACCTCTACGAGGCGCCCGACAACCTCTTCGTCGCCGACTTCATCGGCGACGCCAATGTGGTCAAGGGCGAGCTCAGCCGGAGCGGCGCGCGCGACCACGATGCCGGGCCCGCCATCGCCATGGTGCGGCTGGGCAATCTGGAGCTGTTGTTGCCGCACCGCGATGTTCCGGACGGACCGGTCGACGTGGCGATCCGGCCCCAGGCCGTCATCCTGGCGACGACCCGGCCCGGGCGCACCCATCTCGAAGGCACGATCTCCAAGGCGGCCTATATCGGCAGCCACATGGAGTACGAGGTGTCGACCCCGCTCGGCGAGATGTTCGTCATCGACCAGGCGACCGGACGCCAGCAGCCGCGCGGGCGCACCGTCTATATCACCTTCGGCGATCGCGGCGTGACGGTGGTCAAGCCATAACCCGCGCGGGCGGCGTGGGAAAACGCCGCCGATCGTGATAGAATCAGGTCCCACGCGGCATGAGTACGGGCGGGCCCTTGGCCGAAGTCCAGATCCGAGACGAATCCCAGGACGACGAGGTGACCGAGCACACGACGACGCTCCCGGGTCGTCCGCTCTGGTCGATCACCTATCTCGACCTGGTCATTCTGTTGATGATCTTTTTCATCATGATCGTCTCGATGTCGCACTACGAGACCGGCAAATTCGACCCTGTGCTCAAGGGCGTGCGCGACGCCTTCCACGCGGCGATACCCCTCGACCTGCGCGATGATCCGCCCGACCGGCGTGGACGCGCGATCGACGATACCTTCGTCAACGGCGTCGGCCAGCTCTTCTCCGACGAACTGCCTCTGCCCCATGCTCTGATCGACCGGCGCGGCGACTACGTCGCTTTCACGGTGGCGCTCGATGCTCTGTTTGCCGGCAACTCGGCCGAACCGCGGCCCGAGCGCGACGCGCTGTTCCGGCGGCTTGCCGGCCTGGTCCAGGCGCGGCCGCCTTCCGGCCGGCTCGAGGTCGAGGTGCTGTTGTCGTCGCGTGCCCGGCCGGAGCTGGCGATCCAGCGCCTGGGCAGCATGGCGCGCGCCATGATCGGCCTCGGCATGCCAGCTCATGCGCTGTCGGTCGGTCTTGCCGAGGACGATCCGGCGGCGGTGCGCATCGTCTTCACTGCGGTGGCGAACGATGCCCCGCGTGTCGATTTCCGCGGCAAGGTGCGCTGACGTCGCCGTGGAAAAGCAGGCGGACAAGCCGGGCACCGAGGCCGCACAGGCCGAACAGAACACGGCCCGCTATGTCTGGGTCATCACCTTCATCGATCTGGTGACGGTGATGCTGACCTTCTTCGTCCTGATGGCAGCCATGTCGACACCCGAAGGTGGCCGCTATCACGATTTCGCCATCGGCCTGGGCAAGACCTTCGGCGGCGAGCGCAAGCCGGGCGACGTGGTGGCCGGCACCGACACCAATGTGCTCAACGAGCTGAAGCGCGCGGCGCTCGACCTCGATTACGTCGCCAACCTCGTCGAGGGCCGCATGGCCGCCGACGAAACGCTGCGCCGGGCGGTCACGCATCGGCTGCAGGACCGGCTGGTGATCTCGCTGCCCGGCGACGTGATCTTCACGCCCAACAGCGCGACCCTCACCGCGGCGGCGCAGGGTTCCGTGCGCCATCTGACGACCTTGCTGATCAACCTCAGCAACCGGGTCGCCGTGCAGGGCCATACCGATCCCAACCCGATCCGCAGCGGACCATTCGCCTCGAATTGGGAGCTGTCGATCGCGCGCGCCCAGTCGGTGGCCGATGCCCTGAGAATGGCCGGTTATGACCGCGCGCTGGTCGCCCAGGGCTTCGGCGAGGCGCGCTTCCTCGATCTCGATCCGGCCATACCGCCCAACCGGCGCTTCGAGCTGGCACGCCGCGTCGACATCGTCATCGCCTCGGAGCGCTGACGGCCGTCCGTTCCGCTCGCGTCGCGCGCTTCTCGGAATCGGCGTGCGCGGGACGGGCGGACGTCGCGCGTCCTCGGCCGTAGCCGCTTCTGGACCGCCGGCCCTGTCCTACCACGGATACCCTTTCCCGGTGCGCAGCTCCGCGTGCCTCAGCCCGCAGTAGAACGGCTCGCCGTCGAGCGGAAACACGTTGAGCTTCATGTTGTAGCACTTGTGCTCGACGCCGTGCTTGTCGGTGAAGTGCAGGAGTTCGCCTTCGTGCGCCTGATCGGCATCAAGCGCTCCCGTCAGATACAGGGCGATGCGCTCGACGCTGGTGTTGTCGAGATTGAGCTCGCTCATCCAGGCGAGACGTTCGCCGACGATCTTGAGGAACTCGCCGACTTGGATCGGCTGCTTGTCGGCTGCTGTCGAGCGAAGGAAGTCGCGGATCAGGATCTGACGTGGACGCGTCACCGCCATCAGGCGCGCCAGCGCAATCGTCACCTCGCCGACAATGAACTCGTTGGTCACTCGTCCGGCTCCGTCGATCTGATAGTAGGTGTAGTGGCTGCCAATGCCGATGCAGGTCCGCACAGGCGGCACGGTGTCGCGCGTCGCGACTGAGCGTTGGAGGAAGGAGAGCAGGGTGAGAAAGGCAATGAACCCGGCGAACAATGCAATGTCGGCGTCGATGCCCTTGACTCGATTCCAGACGTAGAATCCGTCGCCCGTGGTCGATCGCAGCATCTCGAGCGCGCCGACGCGCCTGCGGACCAGTTCGGACGCAAGGTTGAGCGCGAATTCGAGCGTCGCCAGCCGGCTGGCCTGCTGCTCGGGCGCGGCCAGCGAGAAGCCCACGATATCGACCAGGAACGCCGCACGCTGCTTGGTCTTCATGATCGAGAAAGGAGTGACCACGGCATCGACAACGTCGAGCGGCAGCCGGCGCGCGCCGTCGCCCAAGAAGACCGGTAGCCTGAACTCGATCGGCTGCACGTCGAGCGCCGCGGCGACCTCGGCAAAGGTGGCCGGCCCCATCAAGCGATCGCCCTCGAGGACGCGATGATGCCGGTCGCCCAGGCCGAACAGGCGCACGGTGGGAACCGTGATCACCTCGATGCCGATGCGGCTCGGCCGCCAGCCGACCACCGCGTTGGCGCCCAGGCGCCACAGGCTCAGCAGCGCCGCGCGCAAGGACGTCATCGTCCGCTCGTGGTCGTCACCCCATTCGTCATGCCCCGCACTGACCATGCACCCCCCGAGCTGCCCGCGGCCAGAGATTGCGGCTAAATCAAGTCACCCGGCACACCTGTTGCACAGAAAGTATCGCGTCGGGAATTTCTCGACAGCGGCTGGCGCGATACTTATCTTATTGTATGAGCGTGGTAGAAATTGCACTACTCCGGCTTGGCGGGCTCTATGGCAAGACTTAGCGCGATCATCGCGCAGACCCTGAGCCAACTTGCGGGCGTCGTCCAGGATGCGCCGGGCGCGCAGGTGCCCGACCTGTCGCACAAGGATCTCAA
>VGDO01000146.1 GCA_016869645.1 Alphaproteobacteria bacterium | reverse complement strand
ACCTCCTGGGTTCGCCCCATTGATTCAGACTTTCGCCTTCTTGGGAATCCCCCGCGTGACGCTCAGCGAGTCGCGATCATTGCCGGTTGGTATTAGCTCGAAAATGGGGCAAAGTTCAGATTAGAGCCAGTTCGGGCCAATCGCTGGAGCCAGAGGCTGGCGACACAGACCCGGCCGGCCCCGGCTCAGTCGACGATGAACAGTCGCGCGCCCTTCTCGGTGCGCGAGCGATGCGGCTCGGCCCCGTCGGCGACCTCGTAGCTGGTGCCGGGAATCAATGTCATGACGCGGCCGTCGGCGAGCTCGGTGGTGAGCTCGCCGTCGAGCACATAGAGAACGTGGCCCTTGCTGCACCAATGGTCGGCCCGATAGCCCGGGCTGTATTCGACGAGGCGGACGCGGATGTTGCCGATTTCCAGCGTGCGCCACAGCGCAAAGCCGGTTTCGCCGGTATGGCGCGTCTCCGCCACGCGCGACCAGTCGGTCACCTGGAACGGAACTCCCTCGATTTTCATCAGAACATCGCCTCCAGCACGCGATCAGGCGGCGCGTGCCCGTCGATGAAGGTCTTGATATTGATGATGACCTTCTCGCCCATGTTCTGCCGGCCTTCGATGGTTGCCGATCCCATATGGGGCAGCAGCACGACGTTATCGAGCTCGAGCAGCTTCGGATTGACCGCCGGCTCGTGCTCGAACACGTCAAGCCCGGCGCCGGCGATCTCGCCTTCGGCGAGCGCGCGCGCGAGCGCGTTCTCGTCGATCACCTCGCCGCGCGACGTGTTGACGATGTAGCAGTGCGGCCTGATCAGCTTGAGCCGGCGCGCCGAGAGAAGATGGTATGTCGCGGGCGTGTGCGGACAATTGATCGAGATGATGTCCATGCGCGACAGCATCTGGTCGAGGCTCTCCCAATAGGTCGCCTCGAGCTCGCGCTCGACATCCTCGTGGACCCGGCGCCGGTTGTGGTAGTGGACCGACAGGCCGAAGCCGCGGGCGCGCCGCGCCACGGCCTGTCCGATGCGGCCCATGCCGACGATGCCCAAGCGCTTGCCCCAGATGCGGTGCCCGAGCATCGAGGTCGGGCTCCAGCCCTTCCACGATCCGCTGCGCACCAGGCGCTCGCCCTCGGACAGCCGGCGCGGCACCGCCAGGATGAGCGCCATCGTCATGTCGGCGGTATCCTCGGTCAGCACGCCCGGCGTGTTGGTCACGGTGATGCCCCGCTGGCGGGCAGTCGCGAGATCGATGTGGTCAACGCCGGTACCGAACGAAGCGATCAGGCGCAGCTGCGGACCGGCCTGGCTCAAGATGCGGGCGTCGATCCGATCGGTCACGGTCGGCACGAGGATGTCCGCCGTCTTGACCGCCTCGGTCAGCTGGGCCTGCGACAGGGCGACGTCGTCGTGGTTGAGACGACAGCTGAACAGCTCCATCATCCGCGTCTCGATCGCATCCGGCAGCTTGCGCGTAACGATGACAAGCGGTCGCTTGGTCGTCATGATTGAGCCTCCTGTCCCGGCGCCCCCATATCAGCCCCCATCGTGCTTGTCCACCAGAGAACAGGCCAAGTTCGGCACGACTCGCGTTGCTGCCGCCGCCGTCCTGAGCGCGCCATTCTTGACCCTGGGCGATGGCCGGTCGCTATAATGCGCCCCGCATGACGATAGCGGTGCGCGCGGCACGGCTGCTGCGACAATTCTCCCTCATCCATCTCTTGGCGATGGCGACGGCGCTGACGGTGGTGGCGCTGGCCGCCGATGCCGCCGAGCAGCAGCTCAAGCTGCCGCGCTTCGCCTCGCTGCGTTCCGGCGAGGTCAATGTGCGGACCGGTCCCGGCGTCCGCTACCCTGTCGAATGGGTGTTCGTGCGCAGGAACATGCCGGTGGAAATCGTCGCCGAATTCGACACCTGGCGAAAGATCCGCGACTACCAGGGTACGGAGGGATGGGTGCATTCCTCCATGCTGTCGGGCCGCCGCACCATGCTGATCCTGGGCGAGGTGCGCACCCTGCGCCGATCGGACAATGGCGAGTCGCCGGCGGTGGCCCGTCTGGAGCCGGGCGTCATCGGCGCGCTCCAGCAGTGTCGCAGCGATTGGTGCCGCGTCGAAGCCGGCGGTCTGAGAGGTTGGTTACGGCGCGGTGAGTTCTGGGGCGCCTATCCCGGAGAAGTCGTCAAATAGCCGGCGCGCATCGGCGCTCAGCCTGCGTCGAAGTCCTCGCTCAGCGCGCCCCGGACGGCTTCGGGCATGACGGCCATGTGGCCGTATTCCGGATGATCGAAGCCGATGATGATCTGGGTCGCCGGCTGGCGGAAGGCTGCGATCTGTGTCGGCGTGAACGGAAAATGGATGAACTGGACGGACGAGGCCTTGCCCTCTTCGCTGGTGCGCTCGGTATCGGTCTCGGCCCTGCCTTTGATTTTCTCGCCGGCGAAACTGAGAAAGGCATGGTTCTCGACGCCGCCGAGCCGCGCCAGAACCCGGGCGCGCCGCACCGGATCGTCGATCTCGAACATGACGGTCGAGACCAGCTCGCTGCCGTCGGGAACCAGCGGATTGTAGGCGGCGAGCTCATCGGCGATCTGTGCCTCGCCGCCCTTCTCGATGTAGAGCATCTCGTGGATCTGATGCCACATCGTGGCCCGGTTCTCGAAATAGAAGGTTGCGAACGGTCCGACGTCGATGCGCCGTAGCTTCTTCAGCGCAACCACGCCCCGGCGCAGCTCGGCGCGCCGGCTGGCGTATTCGGCCGTCGGCAGGATGTCGGATCGGGTGATCTCGCGCCTGGTCATGTCTGGGGTAACCGTCAAGTCAGACGGAAATTCCGTAGGCGCGGGCGAAAAGCTGTATCGGGTGCACCGAATGCGCCACGGCAGGCCCGCCCTCGGCGAGCAGCGCCATACCCTGCACGATGTGCTCGCCCGCCAGGGGGCACTCCGATGCAACATGAGTCTGGCCGTTCTTCGCGGCCACTGCCGCGGCGGCCTGGCGCGCAACCGGCCGGCCGGTCTTGATCGCGGTGCTGAAATTCTCCTTCATGACGCCCCATGATCCGCCATGTCCGGAGCAACGCTCGATCACGGACACCTCGGCCTTGGGGATCAGGCGCAGCAGTTCCGCTGCCTTCTGTCCCATGTTCTGCGCACGGGCATGGCAGGCGATATGCAGGCTGACCGGCGCATCGAGTCCATCCAGACCGGCCGCCAAGCCTTCCTTGCGCGCGATATCCACGATGTACTCGCTGATGTCGAATGTAGCCTGCGCGAGTGCCGTTACGTTCGGATCGTCGGGCACGATGAGCGGCCATTCGAACTTGAGCATGAGCGCGCAGGAGGGAACCAGCGCAATCACGTCGTAGCCGCGCTCTATGTAGGGCTTGAGTGCCGCCGAGACCTTTTGCGCTGCGTCGGCGACCTTGGCGATGTTGCCATTCTCGAGTTGCGGCATGCCGCAGCACTGCGGGTAGACCACCTCGGTGGCAACGCCGTTGCGCGCCAGCACGGCCTGCGCGGCGACGCCGATATCCGGGTTGTTGTAGTTGACGAAGCACGTCGCATAGAGCACGGCCTTACGCCCGTGGGCGGGCGCCGTCGCATCGACCGGCGGCGGCGCCTGGCGGGCACGCATGGCAAACGTCTTGCCGTGGAACTTCGGCAGTGCCGCGCGCCGGTCGACACCGGCCACTGCCTCCAGCACGGTGCGCGTGACCTTGTTGTTGCGATCGCTCGCCCAGTTGGCGACCGGCGCCAGCGCACCCGCGAGCTTGCCATTGCGGTCGGTCTTGGTCAGTTCGCGCTGGGCGAGACCGACCTTGCCCTGCCGCGCCTCGACCGCGCGGTAGCGCAGCATCAGATGGGGAAAGTCGAGGTTGAACTCATGGGGCGGTACATACGGGCACTTGGTCATGAAGCACATGTCGCACAGCGTGCATGCGTCGACGACCTGCTTGAAGTCCGCGCTTGCGACGCCGTCGAGCTCCTGGGTCGGCGAGGCGTCGACCAGATCGAATAGGCGCGGAAAGCTGTCGCACAAGTTGAAGCAGCGCCGACAGCCGTGGCAGATGTCGAACACGCGGCGCAGCTCGGCTTCCAGCTTCTCCGGGTCGAAGAAGTCCGGATCGTTCCACGCCAAGTTGTGACGGATCGGGGCCTCGAGGCTACCCTCGCGCATTTCAGCGCACTCCAAATCGAGGCGCGGCGTTCCCGCGCCCCCAACCAATCCCTCTAGGTCGAGGCCGGGGACCCGGTGGCGGGTCCCCGTCCCTCGATTCGACGACGTCGCGACTTACGACAGGGTTTCGAGCGCCTTGGTGAAGCGTCCGGCATGCGAGCGCTCGGCCTTGGCCAGGGTCTCGAACCAGTCTGCGATCTCCTCGAAACCTTCCTGACGCGCCGTGCGCGCCATGCCCGGGTACATGTCGGTGTACTCGTGGGTCTCGCCTGCGATGGCAGCCTTCAGGTTCTGCTGAGTCGAGCCGATCGGCTGACCGGTCGCCGGATCGCCGGTTTCCTCGAGAAATTCGAGATGGCCGTGCGCGTGGCCGGTCTCGCCCTCGGCGGTCGAGCGGAACACCGTTGCAACGTCGTTGTAGCCTTCGACGTCCGCCTTTTGAGCGAAGTAGAGATAGCGGCGGTTGGCCTGGCTCTCGCCGGCGAACGCAGCCTTCAGATTGCCTTCAGTCTTGCTTCCCTTGAGCGCGGGCATGATCACGTCCTCCTGTTGGTCCCACTCATTGCATCACGGACACGCCCGGCCATGGCGCCACTGTCGGGCGCCGCGCGGCGTCGTCGTCCGGCTGCAACAAACACGCGAAAGCAGCCTAGAACCGTTCTAGACTACATGTCAAGCGCCGATAAAAGGGAGATTATCGAGGTTGCTTCTGGACCCGGATGATGACGTCGACGCGCTCGACGGCATGGCCCGACGGGGCCTCGGGCAAGCGCGTGAAGCCAATGGCGTCACCTGAGATGTCGCACAGTTCCGCCGATTCGACGAAGAAGAAATGGTGGTGATCGCTCGTGTTGGTGTCGAAATAGCAGCGCCCGGCTTCGATCACGACCTCGCGCAAAAGGCCAGCGGCCGTGAATTGATGCAACGTATTGTACACGGTTGCCAGCGAGACCCGCACCTTGGCCGAAAGCGCTTCAGAATGCAGGGCCTCCGCCGTGATGTGCCGATCCGGCCCCTCGAACAGGAGCTTAGCCAGCGCCAGACGTTGGCGCGTCGGCCGCAATCCAACAGACTTCAGGCGCTCCAGCGCGCGGCTATAGGGCCGCTGTGGCATCGTCGCGAGGCTCATGCACCATCACCATGGGAGCGCGTCGGCCGGAAGTGCTCACCCGCTCTTGACATGGTCACTTTTCTTTCCTCGACAAGGCCCACCCAGCCCCGCGCTCATCAATGTCACGACCCGGCCCTGCGTGCTGATCGACCAGCCGGACCATCAATCACCAGTCCGCAACCGTTCGACCAGTTGGCGGACCGTCGGAATGAAGCCATTGGCATAAAACGGATCGGACGCGAATTTATAGGCGTTGTGACCGGCAAACATCAACTGGTGTTCGCAGTCATCGGAGTGGCTGATCGCCTGCAGCGTCTTCTGAATGCAATAGGAACGTGGGTCGGCCTTGCGACCGGTCGTGCCCTTCTCATTCTGTGCCCAGTTGCTGAACTGGCAAGCGCTCAGGCAGCCCATGCAGTTGATCTGGTCGGTGAGAATTTCGTTGGCTTTCGCAGGTGTCACGAAAATCAGCGTCGAGTCCGGCGTGCGCAAGGCCTCGGTGTAGCCTTCGGCGATCCAGCGCAAGGCATGATCCTTGTCGGCGGCGGTGAGGAAGACCTCGCGGCCGCGCGCCCCGATCCGCAGCGACGTGTCGTGCTCGCCAACCGGGCTGGTCTGATAGGCGACCTGCCGATCAGCGCGGCCCTTCAATTCGTCTAGAAACGCGTTCTCGACCGCCGAGGAGTAAAACCCGGTCGGGCTGAAGTGGTTGAGGTAGACGTCGCCTTCCTTCAGTGTCAGGAGCTTGCGCTTCCAGGCGTCGGAGATCGGGCTTTCCTGGGTCAGCAGCGGCCGCGTGCCGAACTGGAACGCCAGCTTGCCAATCTCCGGATTGTCCAGCCAGTGCTCCCAGTCGCGCACATACCACACGCCGCCCGCCATGAAGATGACGGTGTTGTCGAGGCCGCACTCGTTCATCAGCGTGCGCAGCTCGCAGACGCGCGGATAGGGATCCTCGGGTTTCTGGGGGTTCTCGCTGTTTGATAGGCCATTGTGACCGCCGGCGAGCCAGGGATCCTCGTAGACCACGCCGCCCAGCCAATCCTTGAACTTGTGATAGGCACGCTTCCAGAGCGCGCGAAAAGCGCGCGCGGAGGACACGATCGGATAGTAGAAGACGCCGTAGCGCGCGCAGATCTCGGCGATGCGGTAGGGCATGCCGGCGCCGCACGTGACGCCGTGGATCAGTCCCTTTGCCCCTTCCAGCACACCGTGCAGAATGCGCTCGGAGGCGGCCATCTCCCACAGCACGTTCATGTGGATTGGGCCGCGCCCGCCCGAGCGTTCGTGGGCGATGCGGGCCTGGGTGATGCCACCCTTGATCGAATAGGCGATCAGCTCCTCGTGCCGCTCGCGGCGGGTGCGGCCGTGATAGACCATATCGATCGCCTCGCCGCTCGCGTCATAGGAGTCGGCGTTGACGCCCGAGAAGGTTCCGACCCCGCCGGACGCGGCCCAGGCGCCCGAGCTTTCGCCATTGGAAACAGAAATCCCCTTGCCGCCCTCGACGAGCGGCAGCACCTCGAAGCCGGAAATGACAACCGGGTTAAGCGCCCTCACGAGCTTCCCCTTGGCGATGCGGCGATCGGTCCGGTGCAGCCATTCCCCGGAACGGCTGGCTGTTGCCGCAGCTCCGCGATCCAGATTTCGAGTATATCGCAATCCGGCGGAGCTTGAAAACGCGGAGGCGTGGCGGGCGCATCAGCGGAACGCCGGACCGTCAGTCAGGCGAGCGCGGCATGGATTGCGGCCGGCCGGTCGGTGATGATGGCGGACGCACCCCATTCGAGCAGAGCGCGCGCGCGCGCTGGATCGTTGACCGTCCAGGCCAGAACCTGCAAGCCGGCGGCGCGAACCGTGGCGATGGCGCGTTCGCCGAGCGCGCGATGGCCGACGTGGAGCGCCACGCAATCGAGCTGCCTCGCCGTGCTGCGCCAATCGCCATCGAGATCGTCGACGAGGAACCCGCGCGGCAATTCGGGCGCGATGCGTCGCGCGGCCTCGAGACCTTCGGCTTGGAAGCATGACAGGATTGGCGGTGGCCGAGCGCCCGGCCAGAATCTCCGGACATCCTCGACCACGCGCTGGGCGGTCTCGACGGCCCGGCCCGGGCACGGCTTGATCTCGATATTGAGCTCGAGGCCGACCTCGGCGCAGAGCTCGAGCACGGCACGCAGGGTCGGCAGCTTCTCGCGCGCGAAGCGATGGTCGAACCAAGTGCCGGCATCAAGCCGATCGAGCGCAACAAAGTCCTGGGCGGCAACCGCACCATAGCCGTTCGTCGTGCGCTCCAGCGTCGCGTCGTGAATGACGACGGGCACGCCGTCGCGCGACAGCTTGGCATCGAGCTCGATGGCCCCCGCGCCCTGCAAGGCCGCGAGACGGAAGGCCGCCAGCGTATTCTCGGGCGCGTCGGCGGACGCGCCGCGGTGCCCGACGACACGAGGGAAGCGGAAGGTCAAGCTGAACGCCGGTGCTGACGGGTTCCGCCGCGAAGCGCGTGCCGCCGAGCTAGGACTGCGCCGCCTCGCGCGGCTCGGCCGCGAGATCGGCGCCGGTCGCCTGGTCGACCGCCTTCATGCTGAGCTTGACCTTGCCGCGGTCATCGACGCCGAGCACCTTGACCTTGACCTCGTCGCCCACCTTGACGACGTCGCCGACCTTGCCGACGCGGCGCGGCGCCAGCTCGCTGATGTGCACGAGCCCGTCGCGCGCGCCGAGGAAGTTCACGAAGGCGCCGAAGTCGACGACCTTGACGACCTTGCCGTTGTAGATCACGCCGACTTCAGGTTCGGCGACGATGTTGCGGATCCAATCGATCGCCGCTTTGCTCGCCGCCTGATCGACGGCGGCGATCTTGACCGTGCCGTCGTCTTCGATGTCGATCTTGGCCCCCGTCACTTCGCAGATCTCGCGGATGATCTTGCCGCCCGGGCCGATGATCTCGCGGATCTTGTCCTTGGGCACCGTGATCTGCGTAATGCGCGGCGCATTCTGACTGACCGCCTCGCGCGCATTGGTCAGCGCCTTGGACATCTCCTCCAGGATGTGCATGCGACCGTCGCGCGCCTGTCCGAGCGCAATCCTCATGATCTCCTCGGTGATCGAGGTGATCTTGATGTCCATCTGCAGCGCAGTGACGCCGGACTGCGTTCCAGCCACCTTGAAGTCCATGTCGCCGAGATGATCCTCGTCGCCGAGAATATCGGACAGTACAGCGAAGCGATCGCCTTCCTTGATCAACCCCATGGCGATGCCGGCCACCGGGCGCGGCAGCGGCACGCCGGCGTCCATCAACGAGAGCGAGGTGCCGCACACCGTCGCCATCGAGGACGAGCCGTTCGACTCCGTGATCTCGGATACGACGCGGATCGTGTACGGGAAGGTCTCTTTGGTCGGCAACAGCGGCCGGACGGCGCGCCAAGCGAGCTTGCCATGACCGACCTCGCGGCGGCCCGGCGAGCCCATGCGCCCGACCTCACCCACCGAGTAGGGCGGGAAGTTGTAGTGCAGCAGGAAGTGCTCGCGATATTCGCCCTCGAGAGCGTCGATGATCTGCTCGTCCTGGCCGGTTCCCAGCGTAGCGACCACGAGCGCCTGCGTCTCGCCCCGTGTAAACAGGGCCGAGCCGTGCGCACGCGGGAGCACGCCGACCTCGGCGACGATCGGCCGGATCGACTTGGTGTCGCGGCCGTCGATGCGCTTGCCGGTGTCGAGGATGCTGCCGCGCACGAGATTGCTCTCGAGCTCCTTGAACATCTCCGACACGATGCCGGCTTCCTGGCCTTCGGCGATCAGGGCTTCGGCCGCCTTCTTCTTGGCAGTACCGACCTTCTCGTAGCGCGTCTGCTTGACGACCTCGCGATAGGCCTCGCGCACCTCGGACTCGGCGATGTCCTTGAGGCGCTTGCGGACGACCGTCGCGGCTTCGGGTTCGACCGGCATCGGCCACGGCTCTTTCGCGCACGCCTCTGCGAGCGCGATGATGCCGTCGATCACCGCCTGGAACTGCTTGTGGCCGAACATGACGGCGCCAAGCATGATGTCTTCGGCCAGCTCCTTCGCCTCGGATTCGACCATCAGGACGCCTTCCTGCGTGCCGGCGACGACGAGGTCGAGTTGCGAGGACGACAGCTCGTCGAGCTGTGGATTGAGCACGTATTCGCCGTTGATGTAGCCGACGCGGGCCGCGCCGATCGGGCCGAGGAACGGGATGCCCGAGATCGTCAGGGCCGCCGATGTGCCGACCAGCGCCACGATGTCCGGGTCGTTCTCCATATCGTGGCTGAGCACGGTGCAAACGACCTGCGTCTCGTTGCGGAAGCCGTCGGCGAACAACGGACGGATCGGCCGGTCGATCAGGCGCGAGGTCAGCACTTCCTTTTCGCTTGGCCGCCCTTCGCGCTTGAAGAAGCCGCCGGGGATCTTGCCTGCCGCGAAGGTCTTCTCCTGGTAGTTCACCGTGAGGGGGAAGAAGTCGACCCCTGGCCGCGGCTCGCGTGCCGCCACCACCGTGCAAAGCACCGCGGTCTTGCCGTAGGTGGCGAGCACGGCGCCGTCGGCCTGGCGCGCAATCTTGCCAGTCTCGAGCACGAGCCGGCGATTGCCCCATAGGATTTCTTTACGGAAAACGTTGAACATCGCTGTCTGTCCTCTCCTTGGGACTGACCGCTGCCACTGGCCGATCGATGGGAAGTCAGGCTTCGTCCGTCGATCGGCTGGAATCGCGCGTCCACTCGCGGATTCCTCTGGCGCCGATCCCTGACCCGCGCGCCCCCGTCTACGGGAGCCTCCAGCGGGCCACAGTCCCTACTGTTTCACTCTTCGTGGCGGCACTTCCATGACACGGAATGCTGCCCTGGTCAAATCCCACCACCGCGGCCGGCGCGCCCGCAAACCTGCCATGCGCGCGCCGAGGCGCACGTAAATTAAAGCGAAACCAAGGACTTGCGTCGGGGCAGCCGACCGTTGGCTTCTAGCGGCGCAGGCCAAGCTTGCCGACGAGCGCCTCGTAGCGCGGCTTGCTCTTGCGCCTGAGATAATCGAGCAGACGCCGGCGCTGGCCGACCATGACGAGCAGGCCGCGGCGCGAATGGAAGTCCTTCTCGTGGCCTTTGAGATGCTCGGTCAGATTGTTGATGCGCTCGGTCAGAAGCGCGACCTGCACCTCGGGTGAGCCCGTATCACCCTCTTTGACGGCGTGCTCTTTGACAAGCGCGCGGCGGCGCTCCGCAGTGACCGACATCGGTTGCTCCTTATGGCTAGAGATTGAGCACACGCACGGGACACAGCCGGCCCTGGTCGAGGCGGGTCAGCGCCACCGGCTTTCCGGCCGAGGTGGCACAGACCGTATCCCCGTCCTGCGCCCGCCCAAGCCGTTCCAGATCGACCTTGCGGAAGACGGGAACGGGCTGACCCTGACGCAGCAGGCTGGCCTCGTGTCCGGTCACGGCCAGCGCCGGGATGTCGTCCAGCGCGGTCTCGACCGGAAGGAGGTGCTCCAACAACGGCGCGGGACTATGCCCCTGAGCGCCAGAAAAATCGAGGGAAATCGCGTCGGCTTCCGTGAAGGGGCCGACCTGCAGCCGGCGCAGGGCCGCGACATGGCCGACGGTGCCGAGCGCCTCGGCGAGGTCGCGGGCCAGGCTGCGCATGTAGGCGCCCTTGCCGCAGGCGACCTCGAAGACGGCATGGTCGCCATCGGCCCGCTCGATCAAGCGAAAGGCGTCGATGCGAATGACCCGGGGCGCCAAGTCGACCGCGACATCGGCCCGAGCCAGGTCGTAGGCGCGCGCGCCTTCGACCTTGATCGCCGAATACCTGGGCGGAACCTGCTCGATCGATCCGATGAAGCGCGGCAGGGCTGCCTCGATCTGTGCGACCGTTGGTCGCACCGCGCTCGTCGCGCTGACATCGCCCTCGCAATCGTCGGTCGTCCGCGCCTCGCCCCAGCGCAGCGTAAAACGGTAGCGCTTGCCGGCCTCGAACAAGTAGGGAACCGTCTTGGTCGCCTCGCCAAGGGCAAGCGGCAGAATCCCGGTCGCAATCGGATCGAGCGTGCCGGCATGGCCGGCCTTGGCCGCACCGGTGATGCGCTTGACGATGCCGACGACGCGGCTCGAGGTCAGGCCGGACGGCTTGTCGATCACCAGCCAGCCGTGGATCGGCCGGCCCTTGCGGCTACGTGCCATGACTGTCGTTTCCGCCATCGGGCTCGTCGTCCAGATCGCGGCTGACGGCCGGATCGCGCAGCAGCGCCTGGATTCGCTGGGCGTGCTCGAAGGACGTGTCCGCTTGGAAGCTGAGACGCGGCACCACGCGCAGCGGCACCTCGCGTGCGATTGCCGCTCGCAACACGGGCGCCGCGCGGCCGAGTGCACGGACGATCTCGCGGGTGTGCTGGCCGCCGCCAAGCGGCGTCACGAAGGCCACCGCGTTGGTCAAGTCCGGACTGACGCGCACCTCGGTGACCGTGATCGACACGCCGGCCAGATCGGGATCGTAGAACTCGCCGCGCTGAAAAGCCTGAGCCAGCGTGTGACGAATCGCCTCACCGACGCGGAGCTGCCGCTGGCTCGGTTCGCTGCCGCGCGAGCGCGACGAACGGTTCTTGCGCGAACGGTTGGACATGCTGGCAACTTTATCCGCGAGCCGCCGACCATCCGGCATGCCCGCACACGATGAAGGATCCGGCCCGAGCGCGTGCTCCGGGACGGCGGAACCGCGGACTATGCCGCGATCACAAGGTGCGGGCGACCTCGTCGACCTCGAAGCACTCGACCTGGTCGCCCTGCTGGATGTCCTGGTACTCGAACACCATGCCGCACTCGAAGCCTTCCTTGATCTCGCGCGCCTCGTCCTTGTGGTGGCGCAGGCTCTTGAGCGTGCCCTCGTGCACGACGACGTTGTCGCGCAGGATACGGATCTTCGCGCCGCGCTTGATCACGCCCTCGGTGACGCGGCAGCCGGCCACTTTGCCGACCTTGCTGATCGTGAAGATCTCGCGGATCTCCGCCACGCCGATCTGACGCTCGCGCCGCGTCGGCGACAGCATGCCGCCCAGGGCGGCTTTGATGTCGTCGATGACGTTGTAGATGATCGAGTAGTAGCGGATCTCGACGTTGTCGCGCTTCGCCATGTCGCGTGCCTGCGGATTGGCACGGACGTTGAAGCCGATGATCATCGCATTCGAAGCCTTGGCCAGCGTGATATCGGACTCGTTGATGCCGCCGACCGCCGCGAACAGCACGCGCACGGCGACCTCGTCGGTCGAAAGCTTCTCGAGACTGCCGCGGATGGCCTCTAGCGAGCCTTGTACGTCCGACTTGATCACCACGGCGAGTTCGCGTGCTTCGCCCGCCTGGATCTTGGAGAACATCTGTTCCAGCGTGCCGCGCGCACCGGCGGCCGCCTGGGCGTCGCGCGTGCGACGCTGCCGGAAAGCCGTGACATCGCGCGCACGACCTTCGCTGTCGACGACGGCGAACTCGTCGCCCGCCATCGGCGTGCCATTGAGGCCGAGCACCTCGACCGGCGAGGCCGGTCCGGCGCTTTCGATCGCATTGCCGCGGTCGTCCACCAGGGCCCGCACCCGGCCCCACTCCGAACCCGCGACGAAGATGTCGCCCACTTTCAGGGTTCCCCGCTGCACCAGCACGGTTGCGACCGCGCCGCGACCACGCTCCAGCTTTGCCTCGATGACGACGCCTTCGGCCGGCCGCTCCGCATTGGCGCGCAGGTCGAGGATTTCGGCCTGCAGCAGGATGGCTTCCTCGAGCTTGTCGAGGCCCGCCTTGGTCTTGGCAGAAACCTCGATCGCCAGGATTTCGCCGCCCATTTCCTCGACGACCAGCCCGTGGTTCAGCAGGTCCGTCCGCACGCGCTGAGCGTTGGCTCCAGGCTTGTCCATCTTGTTGATCGCGACGACGATCGGCACCTCGGCCGCCTTGGCATGGGCGATCGCTTCGATGGTCTGCGGCATGATGCCGTCATCGCCGGCTACAACAAGGACGACGATATCGGTGACCGTGGCACCGCGCGCGCGCATCTGCGTGAAGGCCTCGTGGCCCGGCGTGTCGATGAAGGTGATGCGCTGCCCGGTCTTCAGCATCACCTGATAGGCGCCGATATGCTGCGTGATGCCGCCCGCCTCATGGGCGGCGACATCGGTTTCCCGCAGCGCGTCGAGCAGCGAGGTCTTGCCATGATCGACATGGCCCATGATGGTCACGACCGGAGGCCGCGTCGCGGTCGCGTTCGGGTCATCGGCATCGCCGCGCAGTCCGAGCTCGACATCGGCTTCCGAGACCCGGCGCAGCTTATGGCCGAACTCGGTAACGATCAGCTCGGCCGTGTCGGCGTCGATCACCTGGTTGATGGTCGCCATCACGCCCATGCGCATCAGCGACTTGATGACATCGGCGCCGCGCTCTGCCATGCGGTTGGCCAGCTCTTGGACGGTGATGTTTTCCGGGATGACGACCTCGCGGATCACCTTCGTCGCCTCCGCGCGCGCGCTCTGCAGGCGCTGCTTTTCCTTCTCACGCGCCCGGCGCACCGAGGCGAGGCTGCGCACGCGCTCCTCGTCCGTCAACGCCTGAGAAATCGTCAGCTTGCCGGCACGCCTGCGCGGCTCGCCGCGACGCGCGCTGGTGGGCGCCGGACGTTTGGCCGGGACATGACCGGGGCGTTTGGCCCGGCCCGCGCTGTCTTCTTCCTCCTCCTCCTCGATCGCCGCGCGACCCTTGGGCGGCGCCACCGGAAGTGTCGTCGGCTTGGCCGTCGGCGTCACCTTGGGAGCCGCAGGCTTGGTCTCGACCGCCTTCGCTTCGACCGCCGGTTGCGCCGGGGCGGGCGCGGGAGCGGGCTCGCCGGCTTCGCCGCGACGC
>VGDO01000145.1 GCA_016869645.1 Alphaproteobacteria bacterium | reverse complement strand
ACGACCGCACAACACTAACATATTGAAATTATTGGCGTCCCCTAGGGGATTCGAACCCCTGTTTGCGCCGTGAGAGGGCGCCGTCCTGGGCCTCTAGACGAAGGGGACTGAAGGCCGGATAGCTCTCTCATAGCCAAATCGGGTGGTCGAGGCAAGGCTCGCCTGTACCGGGGTTTTTGCTTTGCTCCCATCGTCGCTCGCCGCACCACGCGGCCCTATACTCGCTGGACATGAATCCGACGCGACCGAACCTGGCTGGATGGGTCCGCTCCAGCAACAACGTCACCCAACAGTTTCTCTCCCTCGGAGGCCGACCTGATGTCGTGAGCCTGGCCGGCGGGCTGCCCGGCTCAGAGTTCTATCCGGTCGATGCCGTGCGCAGCGCCACGGGGCGTGCGCTCGACCGCTGGGGTGCCCAGGCGCTGGAATATGGGCCGGTCGAAGGCTTTCCGGCGCTGCGCGCCTCGATCGCCAAACGCATTGCTGCCGCCAACGATGCCCCGGTCGGCATCGACAATGTCCTGCTCACGGCCGGCGCCATGCAGGGCCTCGATCTGCTCGGCAAGACGCTCATCGATCCCGGCGATCTCATCGTCGCACAGTTCCCGACCTATCTCGGCGCGCTCGACGCCTGGCGGCCGCGCAACCCGAGCTACGCCAAGCTCGACTGGCAGCTCGATCGGCCGGGCCTCGATGACGTCTTGTCCGATGCCAAGTTCGTCTACGCCGTGCCGAACTTCTCAAACCCGACCGGGGTCCTGGTGCCGACCGAGCACAGAAAAGCCTTGCTCTCCAAGGTGCACGCGGCCGGCACTTGGCTCGTCGAGGACGATCCCTATCTGCCGCTCCAGATCGACGGTTCGGCCGGCCCCAGCATCCTCGCCCTCGATGCCGCGTCGCGACTCGGCAATGTCTACGACGGGCCGGTCGTCTATCTCGGCACGCTATCCAAAAGCATCGCGCCGGGATTTCGCGTCGGATGGGTCGTGGCCGAGCCGCGGCTCATCGAGACGCTGGCGCTCGCCAAGCAATCGACCGATCTCAGCAGCAGCATGTTCGCCCAGGCGGTCGCCCTCGAGCTGATCGAGAGCGACATCGAGGCGACGCACGTGCCGATGATGGTCCGGCACTACCGCGAGCGGCGCGACGCGCTGTGCGCCAGCGCCGCGCGGCATCTCTCCGAGTGGTTCTCCTGGGACGTGCCACCCGGCGGCATGTTCGTCTGGTTGCGTGCGACGAATCCCGCCATCGATACGAACCAGCTTTATACATTTGCGCTCGAAGAGAAGGTGGCGTTCGTGCCGAGCAGCGTGTTCGATCCCGCGGGCGAGCTGCGCGACGCCATGCGGCTCAACTTCACGCGCAGCACGCCCGACATGCTGGACGAGGGCATCCGGCGCCTGGCGCGTGCGGTCCGGCGCTATCTCGCTTCGTCGGCGCCCGACCGCGGAACTTGCTGAGCGAGTCCCGGGCCTTCTTGAATTCCGGGCTCTTGGCCGACTGTTCGACGGCGACCTCTTCCCGTGCCTTGCGATAGGCCTCCAGGAAGGTCTTGTCCCAGGTCATGAAGTTGACGCCCTTGGCCTTGAGCTCCTGGAGAGCCCCGACCTGCAGATACTCCGAGCTGGCGAAGCCCCGGAGCGTGGCACTGTCACAAGCCGCCGTGACCTGCGCCTTCTGCGTCGCCGACAGCGTGTCCCACTTGGCCTTGATCCAGGCCGAGTCAAGCGCGCCCGACGCGACCGCGTCGAACGTCTGGCTCGCCGGCACGAGCGTGCCCGGCTCGAAGAAGCGGATGTCGACCGTGCCGCCCGTGACGTTCTTGATGGTCTCGACCGTGTATTGCGCGTTCGGCCCCAGCACGGCCAGGGTCGAAGCGAAATCGGATTGCATCTGACCGCGGATGCGCTTGTCCTGCGAAGACGCATCGGCGCCGGGCCAGGCCGTGATCGGGACTGTCAGTGCGATGAGTCTCGAACGAAGTCACATATTGCCCTCCCGTTGTGATGCCTCGATGCAGTGGGAAGGATGAATAGCTGGAGGCGGCGCCGGCGCGAGTTCCGGACGCCAGAGACTGGACGGCGTGTCCGCCCCTGTCCCCGTTTCCCTCCCAGTACGTGGGCTCCGCCTGTCTCGGAGCCACCGGACATTGCCGGCACGCTTGTTGACGCCGGCCACCCTGCCCTTTTCGCGCACAAGTCAAAAGGTGGGCGTCGTGCGGATGCCCCGACCTACAGAAATTGCCCAATCCGCAGGCAGAATATCGGCGGGGCTGAACGACAGATCACCTGCTCACGTGCCTGTTCACTTTCGCAGCCGCATCTCCGGCAGGTCGCCGCCTGCCCGACACGGCCGGGTCGACATGGGCGAACAGATAGCGATCAAACCAGCCGGGAAAAGCGCGCACGAGCAGCCGCGGACCGTCGATTGCGAGGCCCATGCGACGCGCCGTGGCAAAGTCGACATCACCGCGCCACCACGCGATCAACGCGGCGAGCGGCGAGCGGACGCGAACGGGCTCCGGAAAGCCGGGGTTCTGCGTGCACAGCGCCACCTCGCCGGACTTGAGCAGCAGAAAGCGCGGGGGCGGGCGGCGCTCGATCTCGAAGCGAATGACGATCGGGTCCTTGGGCAGCGCCGCGGCGCGGACGCGTCTCTGCATATCGACGAGCAAGGGTTCCACATCGACGTCCTCTTCGCGGGCATCGCGCGGCAACCATCTTTGACCCCAAGTTCCCATGGCGCTCACCAGCGCCATCAGTTCCCGGCCTGCTTCGGTCAGCGCATACTCGGGTCCGCGCTCTCCGTCGCTTCGCTCGATGGCTCCGGCCGCGATCAGTACCTGGAGGCGCTCCGACAGCATGGTTCGGGAGATCCTGGGTATGCCGCGCCGGATGTCGTTGAAGCGTCGGCTGCCGCACAACAGCTCGCGCACGACAAGCAGCGTCCAGCGGCCGCCCAGCGCCTCATGAGCGCGCGCAATGGCACAGAATTGCCCGTATTCCGACATGGCGAAACACTACCATGGCCGATGCGGTCTTTCGGTACGGATTCCGTACCTGACTTGCCGCGCGCGCTGACCTATCAATCCGACCGGCCAATCGAAGGACGGGCGATCGACATGAATGGAACGGCGGACAGCATTCTGGGATGCATCGGCAACACGTCGCTGGTGGCGCTGCGCAATGTTGTGCCCGGCAACGGCGCACGCATCCTGCTGAAGTTGGAGAGCGAAAACCCGACCGGCAGCATGAAGGACCGCATGGCGCTCGCCATGATCGACGCGGCCGAGGCCGACGGCCGGCTGGCGCCCGGCGGATCCGTCGTCGAATACACCGGCGGCAGCACCGGCGTTTCGCTGGCCCTCGTCTGCGCGGTCAAAGGCTACAGGCTGCACATCGTCTCGTCGGATGCCTTCGCGCGCGAGAAGCTCGATCACATGCAAATCCTCGGCGCCCGGCTTCATGTCGTCGAGAGCGACGGCGGGCGCATGACCGCTAAGCTGACGCGCGACATGATCGAGGCGGCGCGCGTGATCGCAGCCGACACGGGCGCATTCTGGTCGGACCAGCTGAACAACGCCGATCAGGTTGCGGCCTACCACGAGCTGGCCGAGGAGATCACCGAGCAGACCGGTGGCCGGATCGACGGCTTCGTGCAGAGCGTGGGCAGCGCCGCGTCGCTGCGCGGCACCGCGGAAGGTCTGCGGATGCATGACCAGCGAATCCGCATCGTAGCAGTCGAGCCAGCCGAATCCGCCGTGCTCTCGGGGGGACCGCCGGGGGCGCACAAGATCGACGGCGTCGGCGCGGGCTTCGTCGTGCCGCTCTGGCGGCCCGAGCTCGTCGACCAGATCGAGCGCGTCGCGACGGATGAGGCCAGGGCCATGGCGCTGCGCCTTGCGCGCGAGGAGGGGTTGTTTGCCGGGACCTCGACCGGCGCCAACGTCGTCGTCGCCCTCAGGCTCGCCGAGCAATTGGGACCGGCAGCAACCATCGTCACGCTCATGTGCGACACGGGGATGAAGTACCTCAAGTCCTTCGGCGAAGCGGTCGCGCAAGGCAGCTGACATGCGCGTGGGGGCGTGGTCATGGGAGCGTGGTCGCCCATCGGTCGGCGCGGCCCTATACTCGGCGCAGGCACTTCTGCCCACGCCGGAGACCAGAGTCCATGTCAGCCCCGCCCGCGCCCTGGCGTGCACCGCCGACCAGCGACGGCCTCATCACCTATGACGAGTTGCGGCTGGCTGCGCGCAATCCCGGCACGCCCGGCGAGGCGCTCGCCCTCGATATCACGCCGGTCGGCCTGCACTATGTGCTCACCCGCTTCGACATTCCGCTGATCGATCCAGCGACCTGGCGCCTGACAGTCGACGGCCTGGTCGATCGGCCGCTCGCGCTTTCGCTCGACGACATACGGCGCCTGCCGGCGACCACGCTCACCGTCACCATGGAATGCTCGGGCAACGGACGCGCGGGCATGACGCCCCGCCCGCTCGGCATTCCATGGCTCGGCGACGCCGTCGGTACGGCTGAATGGACCGGCGCGCAGCTCCGCGACGTGCTCGCGCAAGCAGGATTGCGCCCCGGCATTGCCGAGCTGTCGTTCACGGGCGCCGACTACGGCATCGAGCGCGGCTATGCGACCGCGTTCATCCGCGCGCTGACGCCGCAGGACGCCCTGCGTCCCGAGGTGCTGCTCGTCTACGCCATGAATGGCCAGTCTTTGCCGCCACAGCACGGTGCGCCGCTGCGCCTGATCGTGCCGGGCTGGTACGGCATGGCGAGCGTCAAATGGCTGATGCGCATCCGCGCGCTCGACCAGCCGGTGCAGGCCTATCATCAACGCATCGGTTATCACTTCCGTGCGCCGGGGAGCCAGACCGCAATCCCGATCCGGCACATGCGGCCGCGCGCGCTGATGGTGCCGCCGGGCCATCCCGACTTCTTTTCGCGGCGGCGGCATGTCGCCGCCGGGCGCGTGCGCCTCCAGGGCCGCGCCTGGTCGGGCAGCGGCATAGCGGTCACGCGCGTTCTGGTCAGCGCTGCGGGCGGGGCCGATGGCAGCTGGCGCGACGCGGCGCTCGGCGCGTCAGTCGGGCCCTACGCGTGGCGCGGCTGGACGTTCGACTGGCAGGCCGCGCCCGGCACCTACGAGCTCTGCTGTCGCGCGACGGATGCGCTGGGCGTTTCTCAACCGCTCGATCCGCCCTTCGACGCGGGCGGCATGGGCAACAATGCGATCCAGCGCGTCGCCGTCGTGGTCGACTGACGGTTCCTCAAACCGGTTCCTTCACCAGCTTGCGCAAGCTGCGCAGCGGTTGAGGCCGGGGCTGGGACGGGAACACCTCGGCCCAGGCGGTGTACGACACCTCGCCGACGTAAATGTCGCCGCGGCTGTCGACCGCCAGCCCGTGCGGCGCGATGAACTGGATCGGCTTGAGGCCGGTGCCGTTGTCGCCGAAGCGCGCCACCACCCTGCCCTCCGCCGTCGCGATGGTGATGCGCGGACCGATGCGCGGCATGTCGCGGTTCACCGGCGCGCGCGGACCCAGCTCACCGATGTAGCACAGCGCATTGGGGCTCGAATCCATGAACAGGCCGCACGGCCGGTGCATGTTGTTCCATTGCGTCTCGTAGTTTCCATTGCCGTTGAACACCTGCACCCGGTGGTTCTCGCGATCGGCGACATAGAGCCAGCCCTCGCAGTCGCAGCAGATATTATGGACGATGTTGAACTCGCCCGGATCGGTGCCGGGCTGGCCCCACGTCTTCAGCAGCTTGCCGTTCGGCGCATATTTGTGGATGCAGGAATTGCCGTAGCCGTCGGTGACATAGATGTCGCCTGCCGGCGACAGGGCTGTGTGCGTGCAGCGGTTGAACGGTTTGCCGCTCATGTAGGGCGCCGGCTTGTCGGGCACGCCGATCTCCAGCAGCACTTTCCCCTCGAGCGTGCATTTGCGCACGGTGTGATCGCCGTCATCCGTGCAGTAGAGGCATTCGTCCGGACCGATGTGCAGGCCGTGCGCGCGCTTGAACAGGCCCTCGCCCCACGAGCGCAAGAACTTGCCCTCGCGGTCGAACACGATCATCGGATGCTGACCGCGATTGAACACGTAGACCCGGTCCTGCCTGTCGACGGCCACCGCGGCCACGTCCATGAACTCCCAGCCCTGCGGCAGCTTCGCCCAGTCCTCGACGATGCGATATCGGTATTGGCCGTCGCCCAGCGTGTCAGACATATGTTGCCCCCCACATTTCGGATGTGCCGATCGTCAGTTGCGCGGTGCGTGCGCGACGAAGAATTCCGTCGCCCGGCGCATGGCCATGTCCTTGTATTGGTCGCCCTTCCACGGCGCCACCACCTTGGTGTGCGGCGCCAGACGAACCATTTCGTCCGATGTGACTTTCGGATGAACAAGGTCGTCGCCCGGCATCAGCAGCATCGGAATCTTGCACGCCGCAAGAAAGCCGCGGGTCGCGGCGAACAGGAAATCGCCGCCGAGCCGCACACCAGCCCGGCCGTGATGAAGGCGGTTGGCGAGGCCATCCAGCCGATGGCCAATCCGCGTGTCGGGCCGAACCAGTACATGCTGGCCAACCCCGAAGGCCCGATGATGACGACCGGCTGCAAGGAGAAGGACGCGGCCCGGGAATTCATGCAGTACATCACCTCAAGCCAGGCACAAGAACTGGGCGAACTTCCGGGACCAGATGCCGCCCTGTTGACAGGACGTGCTGCGCGAAAAGATTGCGCCGAAGCAAATCAACGAGCAGGCCCTGAGGTTCATGCGCGGACAGGACTCGCCTCTAAGGCCGACCCGACGCGCGCCGCCGCGGCTCAGTCCGCCGCGGCGGCGCGCGCCAATTCCGTCGCCTTGGCGACCAGCGCGCGTGCGTCGGCCTCCTTGGTGTCGAAGGCCGTGACCAGGCGAACGGTGCGGCCGCTCCAGCGATAGAACTGGAATCCCGCGGCTTCGAGACCGGTGATCACCGGTTCTGGCAGGCAGGGAAACACCTCGTTCGCCTGGGCCGGATGGGTCATGGTCGCGCCCGGTACGCGCGCGAGGCCCTCGGCCAGGATGGATGCCATGCGGTTGGCGTGGCGCGCGTTAGCGAGCCACAGATCGTCGGCGAGATAGGCATCGAGCTGCGCCGACAGGAAACGCATCTTGGAGAAGAGGTGGCCGCCGCGCTTGCGCCGGTAGGTGAAATTACCGGCCTTGGCGCGATCGAAGAACACGACCGCCTCGGCGGCCAGCGCACCGTTCTTGGTCGCGCCGAACGACAGCACGTCGACGCCCGCGCGCCAGGTCATGTCCGCGGGCCGGCAGCCGAGCGCCACCAGCGCGTTGGCGAAGCGCGCGCCATCCATGTGCACGCCCAGGCCGGCGTCACGCGCCACCGCGCTGATCGCCTTGATGTCGTCGATGCTGTAGATCGTTCCCGCCTCGGTCACCTGGCTGATACTGACTGCGGCGGGCTGGACGTGGTGCACGACGCCAGCGCCCATGATTGCCGCCTTGAGTGCCGCCGCCGTGAATTTTCCATCCGGCCCGTTGACCGGCACCAGCTTGGCGCCGGCGGTGAAGAATTCCGGCGCACCGCATTCGTCGGTGATGATGTGTGAGACGGGATGGCAGTAGATGGCGCCCCAAGGCGGGGCGAGCTCGGCCAGCGCCAGCGAATTGGCCGCCGAGCCGGTCGCCACCGGGAAAGCGGCGACCTCGGTCTCGAAGATCTCGCCTAGCCGCGTCTCGACGCGGCGCGTGATCTCGTCCTCGCCATAGGACGGCAACGTGCCGGCATTGGCGCGGCCGAGTGCGGCGAGTATGGCGGGCGCGGCGCCGGTCACGTTGTCGCTCTTGAAATTCATCTGCTGGTCCTTGTCAGGGTGCCGGATTGACGTTGATCGTACCGAGCCGCTCGCCGGTCGCAAGATCGAGGACGATGAGAGTCTCGCGGTTGCCGGGCAGCAACACGCGCAGGATCACGCGGCCGCTTTCGGTGTGGACGCCGGTCAGACGACCGTTCTTGGGCAGCTCGACGGTCTTCTCGTCGAAACCCGGGCCGATGGCGGTGGTGGTCGCGGTGACCGGCGGGCGCATCGCCACCAGCCGGCGGACGATCTCGGTGATGAAGATCGCGACGCCAGCAATAAGCAGCAGCCCCATGACGACGACCAGAACCTTGAGCGTCCGCATGGTTGGGTTCACTCTCCCCGACGATGGCAGACATCGTCCGCCCCGAGGCACCGTCCGACCCCGCCCGAGCCGGTTCGAGTGCCATCGTGACCGTTGCCCCCGATGACGCGGGCGAACGGCTCGACCGCCTGATCGCACGCACGCTTCAAGGCGTTTCACGAAGCCGGATCAAGGCCTTGATCGAGGACGGTCAGGTCACGCAGTGCAGCGCGAACGGCGCGCGCCAGACCATATCGGACCCGTCGGCGAGGGTCAAACCTGGCCAAATTTTCGCCATCTTCCTTCCCGACCCTGAACCTGCCGCGCCGCGGGCGCAGGCCATTTCGCTCGACGTTGTCTACGAGGACGATGATTTGATCGTGATCGACAAGCCGGCCGGCATGGTCGTCCACCCGGCCCCGGGCAACCCCGACGCAACGCTGGTCAATGCGCTGATCGCCCATTGCGGCACCAGCTTGTCGGGCATCGGCGGCGTGCGCCGACCGGGCATCGTGCATCGCCTCGACAAGGACACGAGCGGCTTGATCGTGGTCGCCAAGAACGATGCTGCCCATGCCGGGCTCGCGCGCCAGTTCGCTCTGCATACGATCGACCGCGCCTATCGCGCGGTTGTCTGGGGCGCGCCGCGTGCCAGCACGGGGCAAATCGAGGGCAACATCGGGCGGAGCAAGTCGGACCGCAAGAAGATGGCGGTGCTTCGCCAGGGCGGCAAAGCCGCGCTGACGCGCTATCGCGTGTTGCGCCGCTGGGGCGGACTCGCCAGCCTGCTCGAGTGCCGGCTGGCCACCGGGCGCACCCACCAGATCCGGGTCCATCTCGCCAGCCTGGGCCACCCCCTGATCGGCGACCCGGTTTATGGCCGCCGCAGCGGTCGGCACGGTGCGGCTGCCGGACCGGGGAACCGCACCGTCCCCCTGGCGTTTCCCCGACAAGCGCTTCATGCATGCCGGCTGGGTTTTGTTCACCCCCGCACCGGCCAAAACCAAGAATTCGACTTGGAATTACCCGTCGACATAAAATCTTTAATAAAACAACTGGATTTGGCCGCTCCAGCGCAATAACCGATCATTTCAGTCGGCTATTATTGACTTGGCTAGCCCACAGCGGTATCCTTAGCACTTGCTACCCGCGAGTGCCAAAAAAGGCCCCCAGCGGGGGCGGAACGGAGCCTTGAGCATGTCCACCGCAGTTGTTCGCAGCCTTCCCAGCGTCGGAGCCGAGAGCAATCTCACCCGCTACCTCCAGGAGATTCGGAAGTTTCCGATGCTGGAGCCGGATGAGGAGTTCATGCTCGCCAAGCGCTGGCGCGAGCATGGCGACACGGAAGCCGCGCATCGCCTGGTCACCAGCCACCTGCGCCTGGTCGCCAAGATCGCCATGGGCTATCGCGGCTATGGCCTGCCGCTCTCCGAGCTCATTTCGGAGGGCAATGTCGGCATGATGCAAGCGGTCAAGCGCTTCGAACCGGACAAGGGATTCCGACTCGCGACCTACGCCATGTGGTGGATCCGCGCGGCGATCCAGGAGTACATCCTGCATTCCTGGTCGCTGGTCAAAATGGGCACCACGGCGGCGCAGAAGAAGCTGTTCTTCAACCTGCGCAAGCTCAAGGGCCAGATGCAGGCGATCGAGGACGGCGATCTCAAGCCCGAGCAGGTCAAGAAGATCGCCAAGCAGCTCGATGTCTCCGAGGACGACGTGATCCAGATGAACCGGCGTCTGTCGGCGCCCGATCATTCGCTCAACGCGCCGCTGCGCATCGACGGCGACGGCGAATGGCAGGATTGGCTGGTCGATGACCGCGATGACCAGGAGACCGAGCTCGGACAGCAGCAGGAAATGACCGAACGGCGCGCCATGCTGGTCGATGCCATGAAGGGGCTGAACTCGCGCGAGCGGCACATCCTGACCGAGCGCCGCCTGCGCGACGAACCGACGACGCTCGAGGATCTGAGCCAGAAGTACAACATCAGCCGCGAGCGCGTGCGGCAGATCGAAGTGCGCGCTTTCGAAAAGCTGCAGCGCGCCATCCGCAGCGCAGTCGAGCGCAAGCAGGCCGATCGCCAGCTGGCGCTGGCGGCGCGCAACGCCGGCCGCTGACCGGCGCTGGCATGGCCGGTCAGTCCGACCGTCGCGGCGCGTTCGCCACGAAGATCGACTCGAGCGCATCGAACAACTGCCGATAGGCGTGGTAGGCGTCGTCGCTGGCGCTGCAGTTCGCGCGCTCGGGCGCGAAGCTCCTCGCCTCGTCCCGTCCTACCATTGCAGCCGCCGTGGCCAGGTTGTCGACCCCACCTGAGGCGACAGCAGCCAGCATGGCGCCGCCGATCGGCGCCGTGTCGATGCGCGACGGCACTGTCACGTGACGCGCAGCGATGTCGGCGCGCAACTGCGCCCAGATCCGGCTTCGTGCACCACCGCCGAGCAGCAGGATCGCGTCGGTCGGGACGCCCATGGCCGACAGGCGATCGACCACGTCGCGCATCGCAAAGGCGCAGCCCTCTAGCACGGCCCGCGCGAGATGGCCGCGCCCATGAGCCGCGGTGAGGCCATAGAAGCAGCCGCGTGCCGCCGGGCGCCAGCGCGGGGCCATGGCGCCGCTGAGCGCCGGCAGGAAGACGAGGCCGTCCGCGCCGATCGGGGTCGCGGCGGCGAGGCGGTCGAGCTCATCGGGTCCGTCGAGGCCGAGCGTCGCGCAGAGCCAAGCCACGGCGCCGCCCGACAGCCAGCCTGGATTTTCGATGAAGTAGGCGCCGCCCGGATAGGCATGCGTCTCGACCAGGTCCAGGTCATCGACGATCGGCCGATCGTGGATGGCGCCGACCACCTCAGCCGTGCCAAGCACGGCCGCGACCCGTCCGGGCGCCACGAGGCCCGCGCCGAGCGGCGTCGTGAAATCGTCGCCGGTGCCGACGGCGACCGGCGTGCCGATCGGCAGGCCGGTCAGCGCCGCCCCATCGGCGTGCAGCAGGCCAGCACATGAGGCCGCCTCGTCGATGCGCGGCAACTCGCCAGCCTCGATGCCAAACAGGTTCAGAAGCTGCCCGTCATAGCCGGGTGCGCCCAACGCGGCCACCATGGTCGTGGAGGCCAGCGCGCGATCCATGACGGCGGCGCCGGTCAGCCGCGCCACCATGTAGCTGACCGGCTGATGGAACGTCGTGACCCTCCATGTCGGCCGGTGACGCTTGAGCCAGCGCGCTTTTGCCGCCATGTGCCCCGCATCGGGCACGATGCCGGTACGTCGACGAACCAGCCCGGCGGGAATGTCCGTCATCTGGTCAATCGCGCGGCGATCCATCCAGATGAGACACGGACCCAGGGCGGCGCCGGTGGCATCGACGGCGACGCAGCCATCGAGCTGACCGCCGATCCCGACGCCGCGCACGTCATGCGGCGCGACATTCGCCTCGACGAGACAGGCCGCGATGGCGGGTCCGAGCGCGCGCTCCCAGAGCAGCGGATCCTGCTCGGCCCAGCCCGGCCGCGGAAAGCTTGGCTGGTACGGTTGCGAGACGCTCGCGCGCGGCAACAGGTCTTCGCCGGTGACGACCGCCTTCAGGCTTTGCGTGCCGATGTCGATGCCGACGTACATTCCCCACCCTGTGCGCGGCGGCGCCGGCGTGGCAAGCGGCGGTCGGCGTGCGTTTGCAATCTTGCACTTGCAAACTATAATGTTGTTCTACCAACATCGCCATGCCGCAACCGGCTTGGCGGGGATCCGGGGCCGCGCCATGGACTTCATCTTCATGCTGACCCGCAACGATCGCACCGTCGAAGACGCCTCGGAGATCGTCGACGCGGTTGCCGATCTCGGCGTCAAGCACATCGGCTTCAAGGATGTCGGCGTCGAGCCGGCCATCATGCGCGAACTCGTCGGCAAGATCCGGCGGCGCGGCGGAACCACCTATCTCGAGGTCGTGAGCACGACGCCCGACGCCGTGATCGGCTCGCTCGAGGCGGGGCGCCAACTCGGTGTCGACTGCATTCTCGGCGGCACGGACCTCGGCGCGGCACAGCGCATCCTGGGCGCGCTGTCCTGCTACTTCCCCTTTCCCGGCCGGCCGATCGGCCACCCGACCAAGCTCGAGGGCTCGGCCGAGCTGGTTGCCGAGCACTGCCGCGCCGCGCGTGCGCGCGGTTGCGGCGGCGTCGACCTCCTCGCCTACCGCGCCACCCAGGCCGATCCGCACGACCTCGTGCGCGCCGCGCGCCGCGCGCTCGTCGACAGCCGGCTGATCGTCGCCGGCAGCGTCAACACGAAACGACAGATTCACGATCTCGCGAAAGCCGGCGCCGATGCCTTCACGATCGGCTCGGCGGTCTTCGACGGCTCGTTCTCGCCGGCCAAGGGCGGCTTGCGCGGCCAGATCCTGGACATCCTCGAAGCCTGCGACAGCGCACCCGACATGGCGGCGTAGGTCGCCATTTGTTGACAATATGAGCGACGACGCGATTCTCCCGGTAACCACCGCCGATCCGCTCACCGGCCTTCTGCGTGGCGACTGGCCGGACCCCGACAGCGGCCAGGCGATCCGGCTGCCCGCGCTGAGCGTGGTGATCGAACCTGATCTGCGCGGCATGGAGGCCGACCTTGTCGCGCAACTGGGTTTTGGCCGCCGGCTCGCCGTGGTGAGCGACATTGCGACGCGCGCGGTGCTTGGCGAGCGGGTCGAGCGCGCGCTTGACGGCCGCGCATCTCTTCTCGCCGTCACCTTGGGCGACCGGCCCCATGCCGACGCGGAGACGGCGGAACGCGTGCGGCGCGCCACGGCGGAGGCCGACGGCCTGATTGCCGTCGGCTCGGGCACGATCAACGATCTCTGCAAGTACGCAGCAGCCCGCGATCGCAAGCCCTACGCCGTGTTCGCGACTGCGCCGTCGATGAACGGCTATACCTCCGTCAATGCCGCGATCACGGTCGACGGCCACAAGAAGACCCTGCCGGCGGTCGCACCGCGCGGTGTGTTCATGGATTTGGGCATCCTGGCACGGGCACCCGCGCGGATGATCCGCGCCGGACTCGGCGATTCGCTCTGCCGTCCCACGGCTCAGGCCGACTGGCTCCTGTCCCATCATCTCCGGGGAACGACTTACCGCCGGGCGCCCTTCGCGCTGCTGGAGACCGACGAGGCGAGTCTGTTCGGCGCTCCGGAGGCGCTGATGCGTGGCGACCTCGCGGCTATGCGCGCGCTCGCCCGCACGCTCGTGCTCTCGGGGCTGGGCATGACGATCTGCGGCGGCAGTTATCCGGCGAGCCAGGGCGAGCACCTGATCAGCCACTACATCGACATGTTCGCGCCCGGCGACCGCGGCGAATTTCTCCACGGCGAGCAGGTCGCAGTGGCGACCCTTGCCATGGCGCGCATCCAGGAGGCGGTGATCGGCGGGGGTCCGCCCCGGTTGAGGCCCACCACGATGACGCAAGCCGCGCTCGAGCAGCGCTTCGGCGTCGACATCGGCCGATCGTGCTGGGAAGAGTTCGAGGCGAAGCGCGTCACGGCGGCATCGCTCACCGCTCAGCAGCGTCGCTTGGACGAAGGGTGGGATGCGATTTGCGCGAAGATCGGCCCCATCTTCGTCCCGGCAGCGCGCCTCGAAGCGATCCTTCGGCATGCCGGGGCGCCGACCGCGCCGGAGCATATCGGCATATCGCCGCAGTTCTTTGCGGAAGCGGTCGGCCATGCGCGCTTCCTGCGCGACCGCTACACCTTCCTGGACCTGGCCGGCGACGTCGGGCCGGCCGAGCGCCAGGCAACAGCCTAGGCGCCGACCCCGCATCGCCACCATCTGCCGAACCGGCGCAGGCTGATCGGCTCAGAACTTGTGAAGAAATCGACGCGGGAGCGGGTACGATGATTCATGAGCATCGAACCCTCCGCATCCGAGCCGCCGCGCACGGCATTGTTTGGTGATCTTCCGACGTCGCCCCGACGTTCCGAGGGTGGGATTGGCGGTCGCGGCGCGCCTCGCATTCTGGTGGCGCAGCGCGATCAGC
>VGDO01000144.1 GCA_016869645.1 Alphaproteobacteria bacterium | reverse complement strand
TCCTGATGAGCCTCTTTTCTTATAGACATTGCCTCCTAGATTGGCGTCCACGAGGCCGCGCTCTTTTTCGCTCACCGCGCGGCATAGAAGCTCCACGGGCAAACCTTCCTTGGCCCGCCAGCGCGCGAAAGCCCTGGTCATGAAGGTGTCCATCGATCGTGCTGGTCCTGACGCCGCTATCGAATATACCACTAAGTGGTATGGCCCACAAGAAAGGCCGACGCGCGGGCAGTGGCCGGGCGAGGGGACGCCATGGCAGATTGCCCCTTGATGATGGTGTTCCGCCTGCTCGCCCGGCGCGCGACCGGCATGCTCTGGGCGAGCTGCGCCGGCGCCTCGGTCGGCATGGAGGTGCGGCGGCTGGCGCTGGTCTGGATCGCCGTCGGCCTGATCGGCGAGGCGGCGGCCTATGTTGCCGCCGTGCAAGCGGTGACGGTGCTCGCTTTCTCGGTCTGGGGCGGCGCCATCGTCGACCGCTGGGACGCGCGCCGCGCGCTGGTTCTGTCCGACACCGGGCGCAGCGCCGTGACGCTGCTGTTGCTGGCGGTCATGCTGGCTGGCCTGCTCGATCCCTGGCACCTCTTTGCGGCCGCCGCCACGCTGTCGACGTTCAGCATGATCTACGAGCCCGCACTCCAGGTGTGCGTCACGCGCGCCGCGTCGTCGAACGATGCGCTGCAGGCCCTCAACGGTCTGATGGACGGCGCGCGACGCATCGCCCGCATCGCTGCACCGGGGGTGATTGCGGCGATCGCGGCCGTGCTGCCAGTCCACCATCTGCTGTCGATCAGCGCCGGAGCGCACCTTGTCTCCGCCGTCGCGATTGTTGCGGCATGGCCCGTTCTTGCTCAGGGCTTGTCGGAGCAATCCAGTTCGCAGCCGGATCGCAGCATGATCGGCGATCTCAAGGCGGCGATCGCCATGACGGCGCGCCATCCGCTCATGTCCTACGTCGTCGTCACCATTGCCATGCGGACCGCGTGCTGGGTGGTCACGTTCTATGTTTGCCTACCGCTGCGCATCGAGCAGGCTTTCGGCGGTGGCGTCGGCGCGCTCGGCCTGGTGATCGCGCTGTTCGGCATCGGGAATCTCGCCGGCAGCGCGATCGCCGTGACGATGCGCGCCTGGCCGCCCGGCATCACGAGCGCGCTCGGCCGCACTCTGATGGGCCTCGGCTTTCTCGGCATGGCGACGACCCAGGATTGGTCCCTGCTGCTCGCCTTCGGCGTGCTGGGCGCGGTCGGCGGCCCGCTCGGCGATCTGCCGTCGCTCGGCGTCCTGCGGAGCGACTTTGCGGCGGACGTGGTCGGCAAGATCGTCGGCCTGCGCAGCACGGCCGACGGCGTCGGCATGCTCGTCGGCATGCTGGCCGCGCCGGCGCTGATCGGCATTGTCGGATTGTCGGGCACGATGGCTTTGTGGGCCGGTCTGCTGACTCTCGCCGGAAGCTACGGGTTATGGCGCTTTCGGCCGCGCCGCAGCACCTAGCTGAATTGCGTCCGCCCGTGGCACAGTGCGCTGTCGATGTTCGTCCTCGCGCCGCTCAAGCGGCCTCCGATCGCATGGCTTTGGACCGGCCAGGTCGTCTCCGGCATCGGTGACGAGCTGCGCAGCGTGGCGCTGGTCTGGATCGCGGTCGATCTGATCGGCAAGGGCTCGGCCTACCTGACCGCGCTCCAGTCCCTGACCGTCATGGTCTTCAGCCTGTTCGTCGGCGTCTATGCCGACCGCTGGGACCAGCGCCGCACCATGATCGCCGTCGACCTGCTGCGCGCCGCGATCGTCTTTGCGCTGGCCTATGCCGCCGTTGTCGATGCGCTCAGCGTCGAGCTCATCCTCGGCGCCATGGTCTCGACCGCCGCACTGATGGCGCTCTATCGTCCGACGGTGCTGGCGAGCCTATCGCGCCTCGCCGAGGGTGCGGAGATGATGCACGCCGTCAACGGGTTGATGGACGGCACGCGGCGGCTCGCGCGCATTCTGGGGCCGGCCATCGTCGGCTTCCTGATCCTGATCGTGCCGATCCCCCACTTCTTCACCCTCAACGGACTGGCACTCGTGCTGTCGGCTTTGATCGTCGTCGCGTTGGGACGCCACCTCAAGGCAAGGCCGCCGCCGCTCGGGCCCGCGCGCTTGCCGGACAGCATGCTGGACGAGCTGAAGGCGGGATTTTCCGGCGCCTTCCGCCACCCGATCATGCGCTTCGCCTTCGTCAACATGTTCATCGGCTCGGGCGCCTGGGGCGCGATCTTCATGCTGTGCCTGCCTCTCTACTTTCAGGAGCATGCGAAGGGGGACATCGGCGCCTTCGGCCTTGTCGTGTCGGCCTATGGCATCGGCAATCTCGCGGCCAACATGCTGGTCGGCAGCCTGAAGATGACGTACCCGGGCCGCGTGCTGCTCATCGGCCGGCTGATGATGGGCTCCGGATTCCTGGCCATGGCGCTCGCGCCCGATCTTCCGCTCATGATGGTCGCCGCGGCGTTCTCTGCCGCGGGTGGACCGATGAACGATCTACCCTATCTGGCGGTGGTCCGACGCGATTTCGGCACCGCCATGGTCGGCCGTCTCTATGGCCTGCGCACCGCCGTCGATAGCGCAGGCATTCTCGCGGGCATGCTGCTTGCCGTGATCGCGCTCGACCATTTCGGTCCGCTCGGCACGATCGGCCTCAATGGCGCCGTTTACCTTGCATCGGGCCTGCTCGGCATTCGCATGTTCAACCGTTGACGCGAATCGGCCGAGCGCCTAGGGTCGCCGCCCGATGACCGTTTCCGCCCCTGTTTCGCCCGAGGAACGCGCGCTCGCCGCGCAGGCGCGCTCCTGGCCGTTCGAGGAGGCGGGCAAGCTGGTGGCGCGCATCGGCGGCGCCGGCCAGGAACACACGCCGGAAAAAGGCTACGTGCTGCTCGAGACGGGCTATGGCCCCTCGGGCCTGCCGCATATCGGCACGTTCGGCGAGGTCGTGCGCACCACCCAAGTGCGTCAGGCATTCCAGCGCCTGTCGGACGTACCGACTCGCCTGTTCTGCTTTTCCGACGACATGGACGGGCTGCGCAAGGTGCCGGACAACGTGCCCAATCCGGACATGCTGCGCCAGCACCTCGGCCGTCCGCTGACCGTGATCCCTGATCCGTTCGGGACCCACGAGAGCTTCGGCCATCACAACAACGCGCGTCTGCGCGCCTTCCTCGACAGCTTCGGCTTCGAGTACGAATTCCAGAGCTCGACCGAGTGGTACAAGTCGGGCCGCTTCGATGCGACGCTGCTGCGCATGCTCGAGCACTACGACGCGGTCACCCAGGTGATCCTGCCGACGCTGGGGCCGGAGCGCCGCGCGACATATTCGCCGTTCCTGCCGGTCTGTCCGCGCACCGGTGTCGTGCTGCAGGTGCCGGTCATCCACCGCGACATCGGCGCCGGCACGGTCGGCTACAAGGACGAGGTGACCGGCAAGACGGTCGAGGTGCCGGTCACCGGCGGCCACTGCAAGATGCAGTGGAAGGCCGACTGGGCCATGCGCTGGGTGGCGCTCGGCGTCGACTACGAGATGGCCGGCAAGGATCTGATCGACTCGGTCAAGCTGTCGGGCCAGATCACGCGCGTGCTCGGCGCCAAGCCGCCCGAGGGCTTCAACTACGAGCTCTTTCTCGACGAGAAGGGCGAGAAGATCTCGAAGTCCAAGGGCAACGGCCTGACAGTCGAGGAATGGCTGACCTACGCGCCGCCGGAAAGCCTGGCGCTCTACATGCATCAGCAGCCGCGCCGCGCCAAGCGCCTGTTCTTCGACGTCATACCCAGGGCGGTCGACGAGTACCTGGGATTGCTGGAGAAGTACGAGGCGGATGCGTCGCCCGCGACGGCGGCCGCCAAGCCCAACATGCCGGCGCCCAATCCGCTCGATAACCCGGTCTGGCACATCCATGACGGCAAGCCGCCGCGTGCCGAGGCGCACCTCACCTTCGGCATTCTCTTGAATCTGGCGAGCGTGTGCCATGCCGAGGACAAGTCGGTGCTGTGGGGCTTCATCGCGCGCTATGCGCCCAACGCCTCGCCCGCCACGGCGCCGATCCTCGACCGCCTCGCCGGCCATGCCGTCGCCTACTACCGCGACTTCGTCCGGCCGGCGAAGAAGTATCGCGCGCCGACCGACATGGAGCGCGCGGCGCTCGACGATCTGGCAAGGGTTCTGACGGCCTTGCCGGCGGACGCCGACGCCGAGGCGATCCAGACCCAGGTCTTCGAGGTCGGCAAGCGCCACGCCTTCCCCGACCTCCGGAGCTGGTTCAAGTCGCTCTACGAGATCCTGCTCGGCCAGGACCAGGGCCCGCGCATGGGCTCCTTCATCAAGCTTTACGGCCGCGACGAGACCGTGCGCCTCATCCGCCGCGCGCTGGCCGGCGAGGACCTCGCCGCCTAGCCCCCTTAATTGGGGTCGAGGCGCATTTACGATTTGGCTCATCCTTCGCAAATGGACTCCGGCCCCATTTCGCCCGCATTCGGCTGACGCCCCAGTTCCGCCCCAATCTTTCGCGGAATTGCCCCAGTCCGGCCCTGGAGCTTCCGTAACTCCCGGTCATCGTCGCGCTCGCATTCGGCGGCGGGGAGTGGAAGATGAATCGGCCGATCAGCTGTTTCGCAGTGCTCCTGGTGCTCGGTGGTTGCGCCACGGAGCCGACACAGACAAACGACGTGGAAGCCATGGCGGACGCGCAGACGCGCGTACCGCCTCCGACGATCGGCGAGTCCGGCGTGCCGGACCTCGCCAAGATCGGTGACCGCGTCTTCTTCGACTACGACAATTGGTCGGTGACGCCGACCGGCGAGAGCGTCCTGCAGCGGCAGGCGGCGTGGCTGAAGTCCCATCCGAACTCGACGCTTGCCATCGAAGGCCATGCCGATGAGCGCGGCACGCGCGAATACAATTTGGCGCTCGGCCAGCGGCGCGCCGAGACGGTGCGCTCCTACCTGGTGGCCCTCGGCGTGGCACCGCAACGCATCCGGACCGTGAGCTTCGGCAAGGAACGCCCGGCGGTGCTGGGTGCGAACGAGGCAGCCTGGTCACAGAACCGGCGCGCCGTTTCCGTGGTCGACTGATTGCGACGAGGATGTATCACATGATCTGGCGTACCTTGATGGCAGCAGGGTTGGTTGCGGGTTTGATCGCCGCATGCGAACCCGCGAACGAGCTGCTGCGCGATGCCGGCGCCGCGGACCCGATGGGGCGTTCGGTCGAGCTCAGCGTCGCCTCGGCTGTCGACGGCGACGCCGTCGACGCGCGGCGCGTCTGGGTCTTCTTCGAGCAGAGTTCCCATGCCCTGCCGAGCTCCGGCGAGAGCGTACTGCGCGAGCATGCGGCCTACCTGGCGGCGCAGCAGGGCGAGTTTCCGCGACGCTGGATCGTCATCGCCGGCCACGCCGACGATCTGCGGTCGCGAACCGCGAACGTCGCCCTGGCGCAGCGGCGCGCCGATGCCGTGCGCGACTATTTGGAACGCATCGGCTTGGATGGGGAGCTGCTGTCGGCGGCGGCCGCGGAGCCCGACGTACGGCTCGCAACCGTCTCGTCGCCGATGGCGAGGCCCGGGCTGGCTGTGGCGCTGCAATAGAACGATGCATTCGGTACGCCCGTAAGCGATTGATTGCAAAGGCCGGTCGGGCGACTCGAAATTGTCCCGAAATCGTCACGCCGACCACCCGACACCGGACCCATATCCCTGCGTTGCACAGCGTGGAAAATGCGAGGAGGTCGCCTTGACGGAGCGAATGGCCGGGATCGTTCTGGTTGCACTTGCCCTCAACGCCTGCGGAACGCCGCCCAAGTCCGATCAGACGCAGGCAAGGTCTCCGGTGGTAAGCGAGCTGCCGCCGCCGGTCGGTGTGATGGTCCCGATCATGCTGGACAAGAGCCGGACGATCGCGATCTAGATTTTCCGAGTTTTGCCGGTCAGCGACCGGTCAATCCGACATCTCGTTCCGGTCGTCACGGCCGTCGCAGCGGCACCTCGAGATAGACGCCGAACTCGCGCGCGAAATCGACGCTGACGCGCGCGTGCACCTTGCCCTGCTTGTCGTGGAAGCTGGCGCGCTCGGCGAGCGGAAAGACCGCCTCGTGCCAGACGTTCGGATGGATGTAGAGGCCGGCCGATCCGTCGAACCAGAAAGCGACGAACTTGTCGGGCGTCACATCGTCGCCAGGCAGCGCCAGGGGCACGACGAAGGGTTTGCCTTCGCGCGGGAAGAACACTTGGCCGCCATCGGGATGGTAGTTGGCGTGCCAGATCAGCACGCGGTCGCGTGGCGCATTATTGCGCGTTTCGAGCGCCGCGGCCGGGTCGCGGTTCCAGCCGAACAGATAGGTGTCGCCGACCGCGCCATTACGGCCGTAGAGCATGTCGCCCTGCCACCAGAACTCGAATATGCCTTCAGTCGTGCCGCCCTCGTCTCCGGTGTCGGTATCGACATGACGCCAGCCCTGGGCGGGCCAGCGCACGATCTCGACCTTGCAACGCTCGTAGTCGGGCACGAGACGGCCATAACCCTCGAGCGTCTCCGGTGTGGCGACGACAAGCCGCGGCTGACAAGTCGCATGGTGTCTCAGGGTCAACGGTCCCGCTTGCATCGTCGTTCAGCTCTTGTGCGCGAATTCCCAGTAGAGCTCGCGCGCCCGCTTGAATACGGGGCCGGGCTGGAGGTTGCGCTGCTCGACGCGCGTGATCGGCACCACCTTCGAGTAGTTGCCGGTCGAGAACACCTCGTCGGCGTCCTGCACGTCGGCGAACTTGATGGTGCGCTCGTGGACCTGGAGGCCGGCATTGCGCAGCAGCCCGATCACGCGCGACCGCGTAATGCCCGCCAGAAACGTGCCGTTGGGCGCCGGCGTGTGCACGACGCCGTCCTTGACGAAGAACAGGTTCGAGGTCGCGAACTCCGCGACGTTGCCGATCGGGTCGAGCACGACGCAATTGTCGAAGCCGCGCGACGTCGCGTCCTTCAGGCAGCGGCCGACATTGGGATAGAGGCACGCCGCCTTGGCGTCGGTCATGGCGCTCTCGGGCGACGGCCGCCGAAACGGCGACAGGCAGACGGTGAAACCGGTCGGCGGCGGCAGCGGCGCCTCGTAAACGCTGAGCGCGAAGCGGGTCGAGGCCGGGTTGGGCTGGATCTCACCGTCTTCGGCAAAGAACATCGGGCGGATGTAGAGAGCCGTCTGCTTCGAGAATTTGCTGATGCCGTCGCGGCACAGCTCCAAGATTTCACCCTCCGTCACGGGCGCCTTGAGCCCCGCCGAACTCGCCGAGCGCACGGCGCGCGCGCAATGCAGATCGAGGTCGGGCGCCACGCCTTCGAAGGCGCGGGCGCCGTCGAACACCAGGGTCGACAGCCAGAGCGCATGGGTCATCGGCCCCATCAGCGGCGGATTGCCTTCCAGCCAACGGCCCTCGACATAGGTCCAGGCCTGCACCATCGGTTCCTCCTGCGGCCATCGGGCCGCACCATTGGCTTCGAGCATAACCTCGCCCGCGGTGACGGGCCAAGCTGGTTCGCGCAGTTACGGCGCAACGCATGGCAGGTTTGCAAAGGCGTCGCCCATCTTGTACTGAGACAATATGACGTATGTCTGGCGCGTCGAAGACCTGCTCAAGCTCGGCATGGCCAATGCCGAGAGCTACCGAAGGGCCGCGCCGTTTCCGCATGCCTGCTTCGACAATTTCCTGACGGACGAGGTGATCGACCGGATCCTCGCCGAATTTCCCGCGCCCGATTCCGGCTACTGGTCGACCAAGAACCGCCCGGACACGATCAAGCAGGACACCACGCCCGGGCTCGGCACCGAGCTCAAGATGCCGCCGGCGATCCGCGAGATGATGTGGCAGCTCAACTCGAGCGCATTCCTGATCTTCCTGCGCCACCTGACCGGTATCGCCGGGCTGGTGCCCGATCCCTATCTCTTCGGCGGCGGCATCCACCAGATCCTGCCGGGCGGCCTGCTCAAGATTCACGCCGACTTCAACATCCACGAGATCATCGGGCTCTACCGGCGCATCAACGTTCTGATCTACCTGAACCGGGACTGGAAGCCGGAATATGGCGGCAACATCGAGCTGTGGTCGCGCGACATGACGCGGCGGGAGAAATCCTTCGAGCCGATCGCCGGACGCTGCATCATCTTCAACACCGACGACGACTCCTACCACGGGCATCCCGATCCGCTGACCTGCCCGCCGGGCACGAGCCGCAAGTCGATCGCCATGTACTACTACACCGCCGCGCCGCCGCCGCGCGGATCGCAGACGCCGCACAACACGCTCTGGCAGCGCCGTCCCGGCGAACAGTATTGACGAGTGCTGCTTATTGACCTTGAACCGTCTCGCGACCACATTCCGGACGCGGCGCGGTGCACGGAGGCCGACGATGTCCTTCACGTTCAAGACGCTGGCGCGCGGCGTCCTTGTCGCGGCGCTGTCGGCGTGGCTCGCCGGCTGCGGCGTCAACGACATCCCCGCCTATGAGGAGGCCGCCAAGGCCGCCTGGGCGCAGGTCGAGAACCAGTATCAGCGCCGCGCCGATCTCGTGCCCAACCTGGTCGAGACCGTGCGCGCCTACGCAGCCCATGAGCGCGAAACGCTCCAGGCGGTCGTCGATGCGCGCTCGCGCGTCGGACAGGTTCAACTATCGCCCGATCAGCTCAGCGATCCCGAAGCCTTCAAGCGCTTCGAGGAGATGCAGCGCGGACTGACGGGCGCGCTCAGCCGGCTGCTGGTCGTCGTCGAGCAGTACCCCGACCTCAAGGCGAACCAGAATTTCGCCACTCTGCAGGCGCAGCTCGAAGGCACGGAAAACCGCATCTCGGTGGCGCGCCGCGACTTCATCCAGGCCGTCCAGCGCTACAACACCGAGCTACGCACCTTTCCCGGCCGCATCTGGGCGCAGATCCTCTACGCCGATGCGCGACCGATGCAGACCTTCACCAGCGAACCGAGCACGGCGCAGGCGCCGCGCGTCAATTTCGGCACCAGGCCCTGACATGCGGCGGGCCTTTGATGGCATGCGCACGGGTGTGGTCCTGGCGCTGGCCGCCGCGTTGTTCGTGTCGCTTGCGCGCGCCGGGCCGCAGTACCCGGCGCTGTCGGGACGCGTGGTCGACGAGACGGGGTCCCTTTCCGCGGCGACGCGCGCACGCCTGACGGCCCAGCTCGAGGCGCATGAGCAAAGCACCACCAATCAGGTCGTGGTGGCTGTCGTCAAATCTCTCCAGGGCTACGAAATCGCCGAGTACGGCGTCGGGCTTGGCCGCGCGTGGCGGATCGGCACGAAGGAGAACAACGGCATTCTGTTGATCGTGGCACCCAACGAGCGGCAAGTGCGCATCGAGGTCGGGTACGGCCATGAGGGCCGCATCACCGATGCGCTGGCCTCGGCGATCATTCGCGAGGAGATCCTGCCGGCGTTCCGGCGCGGCAACCTCGAAGAAGGGGTGGACCGCGGTGTGACGGCAATCCTGCGCGCTCTCGAGGGCACGGCAACCCCGGCGCCGGCACAAGCGGCGCCCGAGTGGGCGGCGCAGGATTATGTCCACCTCTTGATCTTCCTGATGATCCTGGCCGTCATCGTCGGACAGTTCTGGCGCAATGCACGGCGCGCGAGCCGCGGCTGGCATGATCCGTGGGGACGGCGGCGCGACGGCGGCTGGCCGGGCTGGAGCACCGGAAGCGGCGGGCGTTCCGGGTCCTTCGGTGGCTCGGGCCGGTCCTGGAGCGGCGGCGGCGGCTCGTTCGGCGGCGGCGGCGCGTCGGGCAGGTGGTAGGCATGGCGCTGCTGTCGCCGGCGGATCGAGCCCGCGCCCTGGAGGCGATCCGCGCCGCGGAGGCCAGAACGGCCGGCGAATTCATCGTGGCCATCGCGCGCGAATCGGACAGCTACCAATCCGGCCCCTTGCTTGCCGCCGGCATTGCCGCGCTGATCATCCCCAACGCCTTGCTGCTCGCCGCACCGCTCGACGCGTCCAGCCATGTCGTGGCGCAGCTTGCGCTGTTCGCGACGGTCTTTGCCCTGTGCTCTTGGCCGCCCATCCGCTTGCGTTTGACCCCGGCAGCGACGCGTGCGCGCCGCGTGCGGCGCGCGGCTCTCGATCTTTTCTTCAGCCAGGGCGTTCACGCCGCGCCGTCGCGCTCGGGCATCCTGCTCTATGTGTCGCTCGCCGAGCATCAGGTCGAGCTCGTCGCCGATGTCGGCATCGATTCGCGCGTGGCGCCGGGTGCGTGGGATGGCGTGGTCGCCGCCTTCGTCGCCCGGATGCGCCAAGGCGTGGCCGGCGGCGGCGTGGGCAGCGGCCTGGCCGCGGCGATCTCCGGAATCGGCGACATCCTCGCCACGCATTTTCCAGCCGCGCCCGGTCAAGCCAACGAGCTGCCGGATCGACTCATCGAGCTCTGATCCGAGCGCACGGCGCCGCACGTCTTGTCGGCGGTTCGGCTGCACGTTAGCGTGCGGGCCATGCCTGCTCAGCCATCGGTTCACCCGCAGTTGATCTATAACCTCTGCCGCCGCCCGGATTGGGAGGCGGCCGAACGACTCGGGCGTTACGACGGCTCGTCCGACGACCGGCGCGACGGTTTCATCCATTTCTCGACGGCAAGTCAGGTTGCCGAGAGCGCGCGCCGGCACCGCGCAGGCGTCAGCGACCTGCTGCTGCTTGTGGTCGATGCCGGGGGCCTGGATTCCGCGCTGCGCTGGGAGCCCTCGCGCGGCGGCGAGCTCTTCCCCCACCTCTATGGCTCGCTGCCCGTCGCCGCCGTGTCGACGATCCACGAGCTGCCGCTCGGGCCCGATGGGCTGCACGTTTTCCCGGCCCTGTCGTGATCGATCTCTATCGTCTGGTCGGGCCATGGCTGCGTCGTCTCGACCCCGAGACGGCGCACAATTTGACCGTCGCCGCGCTCGAGCGAGGCTTGGTTCCGCCGGTCGCCCGCCTCGACGAGCCGATGCTTCGTCAGCGCCTGTGGGGTCTCGATTTCCCCAATCCAATCGGGCTTGCCGCAGGCTTCGACAAGGACGCGCGCGCCTACCGGGCGGTCCTTCGGCTCGGCTTCGGCTTCACCGAGATCGGCACCGTGACGCCGTTGCCGCAGGCGGGCAATCCACGGCCGCGGCTGTTCCGCCTCATGGAGGACGAGGCCGTGATCAATCGAATGGGTTTCAACAACAGTGGCCTCGAGGCCGCTGCCCGACGGCTCGAGGGTCGCGACCGCATGGCCGGCGTGGTCGGCGCCAATGTCGGCAAGAACAAGGATCAGCAGGATGCCGCGGCCGACTACGTCGCGGGCGTTCGGCGGCTGGCACCGCTGTCGGACTATCTCGTCATCAACGTCTCGTCGCCCAACACCCCCGGTCTCCGTCAGCTTCAGATGCGCGAGCCGCTCATGGCGTTGATCGACGCGGCAAAGACCGCGCGCGACGGGCTGGTGCTGCAGCCCGTGCCGCCGCTCCTGCTCAAGGTCGCGCCCGACCTGACGCCCGACGAGCGCGCCGATGTGGCGGAGGTGGCGCTCGCGGCCGGCATCGACGGGCTCGTCGTCGGCAACACCACTCTCAGCCGGCCGGACCGGCTCACCGGTCCTCAGCGGACCGAGGCAGGCGGGTTGAGCGGTCGGCCACTCCTGCCGCTCGCCAATATCGTGCTGGCCGACATGTACCGGCTGACGCGCGGACGCCTGCCCATCGTCGGCGTCGGCGGCATTGCCAGCGGCGCCGACGCCTATGCCAAGATCCGTGCCGGGGCCAGCCTCGTGCAGCTCTATACGGCCCTCATCTTTCAGGGGCCGGGCCTGGTGCTGTCGATCGCCCGGGATCTCGTCGCCCGTCTGAAAGCCGACGGCTTTGCCTCAATCCAGGGCGCGGTCGGCGCCGATCATGGTAATATATGAACGATCCCCCCGGTCCGCACGGGCCGTCATGGAGCACTGCGCATTCTTGTTCATTTTCTGATTGCGGCCGGCTACATCCTCGTCAGCCTGGCCGCCGGTGTGATCCTGCAGCGTCAGACGACGGTGCTGAACCAGGTGCCGCCGCAGATCGTCGGCGGCGTCCTGATCCTGATTTCGGCCATCGTGCATCTCGCGGTCGCGCGCGGCCGTCGCCTGCGCTGGCTCGAAGGCGAGGTCGCCGGACTGCGCGAACGTCTGACCTATCTGGACGGCGAGATCCGCACGCTGCGCACCGAGCAGGCCAAGGCCGGCGCCGGCATGGTGGCCGAGATGCGCGTGCTGCAGACTCTGCTCGGGCAGTTCGCCAGCAAGCGCTCGGCCACCGCCAACGCGGCTGCCGCCGCGCTCGCCGGGCCGGGGCCGGCGCAGACGACGCGGTCGCCCGTCAAGCCGACGGCGGCCCCGCGCATCGAGTATGATGACGCCGAGGTGCTCGACATCGTGCAGGATGCGCTGCGCGAAAGCCGCGTGGACCTGTTCCTGCAGCCGATCGTCAGCCTGCCGCAGCGGCGCCCGCGCTTCTACGAGTGCTTCACGCGCATCCGCGCCGCGGACGGCTCGATGATCACGCCGGAGCGCTACATCGGCATCGCCGAGCAGGAAGGCCTCGTCGCTGCGATCGACAACATGCTGCTGTTCCGCGCGGTTCAGGTGCTGCGCCAACGCCGTCCGGGACGCGGCGAGTTCGGCTTCTTCTGCAACATCTCGAACCACAGCCTGACCGACGTCGACTTCTTCAACCAGTTCATCGAATTTCTCAGCGAGCATCGCTCCCTGGCGAACAATCTCATGTTCGAGTTCGCCCAGGCCGACATCAAGCGCGGCGACGCCAAGACCGGCCACGCGCTGGCCCAGCTCTCGCATCTGGGGTTCCGCTTTTCGCTCGACCAAGCCTACGACGTCGACCTCGATCTCGATGGGCTGGCGAAGCGCGGCTTCAAATTCGTCAAGCTCGATGCGACGCTGCTGCTCGACACGCTGCAGCGCAGGGTGGGGAGCCTCGACATGGTCGACTTCAAGCGGCGCCTCGATCGCGTGGCCATGGATCTGATCGTGGAGAAGATCGAGACCGAGGATCAGCTGCGCGATCTGCTCGACTATGGCATCGATTTCGGTCAGGGCTATCTGTTCGGCGAGCCGAAGCTGAGCGCGGACGCCTAGGATAGAAACCGGCGGGGGCATGACAATTCCGGTCATCGCGGGCTTGCGCGAGCTCGCCAACGACTATCACGGCTTCGTCATCGACGTCTGGGGCGTGCTCTATGACGGCGGCGCCGCGTTTCCGGGCGCGGCCGATTGCCTCAATCAGCTGAAGGCGGCGGGCAAGCAGGTCGTCGTGCTTTCCAACTCGCCGCGTCGATCCTATGTCGTCGCCGGACGCCTGGCCGAGATCGGCATCGGTCCGCGCCACTACGACCATGTGCTGACCTCGGGCGAAGATGCCTACAGGCATCTGCTCGAGCGTTCCGATCCGTGGTACGCAAGGCTCGGCAGGCGCTGCTTCGAGACCGGCAAGGGCCGCTTCAGCAACGTGCTCAACGGCCTCGATCTCGAATCGGTCGACAGCGTTTCGGCCGCCGATTTCATCTTCAACGCCGGGACGGTCAACGAGCCGGACCAGGTCGCCGACTACGCGGACATCCTGGCCGATGCGGCCAGGCGCAGGCTGCCGATGGTGTGCGCCAATCCGGACCTCGTCGTCGTACACGCGGGCCATCGCATGGTGTGTGCCGGCGCGCTGGCCGAGGCCTACGAGAAGCTGGGCGGCAATGTGCGCTACCACGGCAAGCCCCATGCGCCGACCTACGAGGCCGTCTTCGACCTTCTCGGTATCCACGACCGCCGGCGCATCCTCGCCATCGGCGACGGGCTGCCGACGGACATCAAGGGAGCGGCCGGCGCGGGTATCGATTCCCTGCTGATCGCCGGCGGCATCCATGCCGAGGCGCTCGGCATTCGCCCGGGCGACGAGCCTGATGCCGCTCGCGTGACTGCGCTGTGCGCCGAGGCGGGGCTCGCGCCGCGCGCGGCCGCTGCCAAGCTGATCTGGTAGCTTAGCTCCTAGACTGAACTTTGCCCGAATTTTGACCAAGCCACTGATGTGACTCGCGTTTGTCTGCGGGTCCTGACTACAGGCTGGGCTTGACGGCGAGCAGATCGAGTGCGCGGCGCTGGATTTCGGTCGGGGTGGCGAGCACCGGGAAGGAGGCTGCGCGGCCGAAGCGGACGGTGTTGCGGGTGAGCGTGGCGAGATCGGCGAGCAGCGAT
>VGDO01000143.1 GCA_016869645.1 Alphaproteobacteria bacterium | reverse complement strand
TTTCAATTGCTTAGCTCGAAAATGGGGCAAAGTTCAGTCTAGGGTGCGATCGTTTCTCATCGAAGCAAAGGCTTCAATGAGAAACGTGAATCGCCCCCTCACTTGTTGAGGTAGACCGTGACTCACGCTTCAGATTGGATCGCCGCGGGCGATTCAATCTGAAGCGGTCACGATCTGGCCGGGCGCTCAGCGCACCAGCGCCGCCACATCCGGCGGTAGGCGGCCCCCACCGACTGGGCATAGGCGGCGGCGTCGCACAGCGGCGATGCCATGATGCGCTGCCGCAGGCTGTCGCGCAGCATCCGCCGGCGTTCGATGTTGCCGGCGATTGCGACAGCGCGTCGGACGAAGTCATCGCCGTCGTTGGCGATGAGATCGTCGAGGCCAAGCGTCGTCAGCAGCGAGCCGCTCAACCGGCTGACCAGGCGATCGCCGGCCAGCGTCACCACCGGCACACCCATGCACAGCGACTCGAAGGTGGTGGTGCAGCCGGTGAACGGATGGGTGTCGAGCGAGACATCGAAACTCGAGACGCGGGCAAAGTGCTGGGCGCGCTCGCGCGCTCCGGTTTCGAAGACGAGCCGCTCGGCGCCGATTCCATGCTGCGCGAACTGCCCGACGATGCGGCCGCGCAGCCGCTCGTTCGCGAACCAATTGAGGTATTTGAACACGAGGATCGCGCCGGAAACGCCGGCCAGCACGCGCGCCCACAGCGCGATCGTCGCCGCAGTGATCTTGGCCGGATTGTTGCACGAGCCGAACGTGACCTGCCCGGTCATGGTCGAGGAGGGCTGAGCCACCGGCGGCGCATCGAGCGGCGGCGGGTAGGTGATGAGATGGTCAACCCGCTCGAGCCGCTCGGTAAAGCGGTCGCGCGTATGCTCCGGGTGCAGGAAGCCGTCGGTCAGCCAGTAGTCCATCGCCGCGATGCCGCTGGTCGCGGCGTCGAACAAGGTGACTTGCACCGGCGCCGGACGATAGGCGCAGATCAGCGGACGATTGCCGTCGAACCAGCCGGCGACCGAAACCAGGATGTCGATGCCGTCGGCGGCAATCTGATCGGCGACCTGCTCGTCGCTCAGTGCGACGATCGAGCGCCAGATCCTGCTGTGCTGCCGGAACACGGCGGAGGCCGCATCGGGGCGCGCCACCTGGGCATAGCAGGCCAGCTCGAAGGCCGCGCGATCATGGGCGCGGAACAGCGGCTCGAGGCTGAGGCTGACCACGTGGCTGCGCAGATTGGCCGACAGATAGCCAATGCGCAGCCTCCGATCCGGATCGCGGGAGTTGGCCGGACGGCGCGCCCGGCCATAGCGCGGCAGCGCATGGACAGCTTCGAAGCGCCTGACCTCGTTGTAGATGTCGTCGCAGGTAACGCGGGCGTCGTAGAGCGTCGCCTGAACGAGATTGGTGTGCGCGCTGACATAGTCGGGCTTGGTGGCCAGCGCCCGGCGGTAGTGAGCGATGGCAGCCTCGTGCTCGCCCAATGAAGCGGTGACCGCGCCGATGTTGTTGTGTGCTTCGGCAAGAGACGGCTTCCGTTGAATGGCGCGCTCATAGCTGGCGATCGCCTCCTCGAGCCGGCCTTGGTCGCGCAATGCATTGCCGAGATTGTTGTGCGCCTCGGCGATCGCGGGATCGAGCGCGAGCGCAAGCCGGGCACTCGCCTCGGAACCCGCCGGATCGCCGCCGACATGCCGGACATTCGCCAGGTTCACATGGGCGGCGACCTGGGCCGGATCGATGGCAAGACCGCGATGATAGACGCCGATCGCCTGATCGAGCTGGCCGAGCGACTGCAGGGCCGCGCCGAGATTGCCGTACATCGAGACATAGTGGGGCGCGCGCGCCAGACCATTCAGATAGCAGGCCGCCGCCTGGTCGGGCCGGCCGATGAGCTGCAGCAGATTGCCCAGATTGTTCCACGCTTCCGCGTGGTCGGGCGCAAGCTCGGCAGCACGTCGATATGCGTGCACGGCTTCCGGCAAGGCGTCGGTCGCTTCGAGGGCCTTGCCCAAATTGTTCTGCGCCTGCGCGAAGCCGGGAGCGAGCATCACGGCCTTCTCGAGCATTGCCCGGGCAATCGCGCGAAATCTCTGGCGCAGGCACAGGACGCCATAATTGTTCAGCGCCTCGGCATTGGCGGGCTCGAGCGCAAGGCTGCGCAGGAACGAGTCTCCGGCGCGATCGAACGCTCCCAGCGCCTGAAGCGCGATGCCGCGATTGTTGTAGGCCTCGGCATAGGATGGCAGCGCGTCGACCGCTCGTTCGATCAGGTCGACCGCGCCGGCGGCATCGCCCTGCTGGAGCAGCACGACACCGAGCAGATGCAGGGCATCGGCATGAGCGGGCTCAGCGGCAATGATGCGACGATAGATCGGCTCGGCCTCGGCCGAGCGCCCGGCCTGATGCAGACGAAGCGCCTCGTCGAAGCTTGTCGTCACGTCTTTGCGCACCAGCGGCGCCACATCTCGCGATAGGCTGCCTCGACCGTGCGCGCATAAACGGAAGCGTCGCACAGAGGCGAGGCCAGCACACGCGCGCGCAGATCGCGGCGCAGGGCATCGAGACGCGCGACGTCTTTGGCAAGTCCGACGGCGATCCCGACATAGGCGTCGGCATTGTCGGCGATCAGCTCGGGAAGGCCCGCCGCGGACAGGAAGCTCGCGCCGACCCGGCCGAGGAAACGGTCCCCCGTCAGGGTCACGACCGGGACGCCCATGTAGAGAGCCTCGAAGGTCGTCGTCCAGCCGTTGAACGGCGCCGAATCGAGGATGACGTCGCACGAGCCGACGAGCGCCAGATGTTCCGGCCGCGCCATCAGGCCGCCACCGATCAGAAGCCGGGCTCCGTCGATGCCATGCGCGGCAAAGCGCTCGCGCACGCGCGCGACGAGATCCGCCTGGTCGAGCCAGTTCATGTATTTGAGCCGCAGGCGCGCCGTCGGCACGGCATGGAGGATGCGGGCCCACAGGGCCACCAGCTCGGGCGCCAGCTTGGCCGGATTGTTGAAGCAGCCGAAGGTGATCCACCCGTTGCGCCGAGCCGGCAGCGGCGCGACGTCGGGTGCCTCCTGCGGCGGCTGGTGAATGACCAGATGCGGCAGGCGCCACAGCTCCTCGGCGCAGCGCTCGCGCGTCTCCGGCGGATGCAGGATCGGATCGGACAGCCAATAGTCGACCGCCGTCATGCCGCTGGTGCCGACACCATAGCCGATCTGCACCGGGGCCGGCTTGTGGGCGAGGATGGTCAGGCGATTGAACGCCGTGTGCCCGGCAAGGCTGACCAGGATATCGATCTTGTCGGCGCGGATCATGTCGGCCGCCGCCTCATCGGGCACGCCGGCGATGACGCGCCAATGGTCGGAGATGCGGCCGAGGCGGTGGGTCGTCGCATCGCTGGCGACGCTGGCCAGGTCGGAAAAACAGTAGACCTCGAAGCGGTCGCGGTCGTGATGCCGGATCAGGCCCTCGACATTGTAGGTGATCGGATGGTTGTTGAGGTCCGCCGAGAGATAGCCGACCCGCAGGCGCCGTTCAGGATCGCGCACATTTCCGTGCGGCCTAATGCGGGCATAGTGCGGTCTGGCATGGCGGCTCTCCCAGCGTTGGTGCTCAGCGAAAACCGCCTCGGGGTCGGCAGTGGGAACGAAGTTGAACGCGTAGAGCAGATTGCTGTGCATGAATGGATCTTCGGGCCGGAGCGCAATGGCCGCCCGGTAGTGCGCCAGAGCGGCGTCGCTGTCACCCATCAGAAGAAGCTGCAGGCCCAGATCGTTGTGGGCGTCGGCATTCGCCGGATCGAGCGCAAGCGCTCGGCGAAAGCAGGACACCACGTCTCCGTGGCTGCCAACCTGCTCGAGCGATTTGGCCAGGTTGAAGTAGATGACGGGAGCCAAGTTGCGATCGACGCCGCGCGACATGTCGAGCGACGAAGCGGCACTTTCCAGCACGTCACGCGCGGCCTGGTGACGGCCGAGCCGCCTCAGCGTCACGCCGAGTTGCGCACGCGCCTCGACCAGGTCGGGCTCGAGACGCAAGGCCGCGGCAAGCTCCTCTGCGGCGCGCTCATGCCGGCCGAGTGCCGCGAGCGCGGCGCCCAACCGGAAGTGCGGCTCGGCGCTGTCCTTCCCGAGCGACACAGCGCGTCCGAAAGCCGCTGCCGCATCCTCGAGCCGGCCGGCGGCTTCATGCACGGCGCCGACCGTGACGTGATAGGCGGCGTTGGTCCCATTGGCCGCGACCGCTCGCTCCAGGAGCGCCAGGGCTTCCGGACCGCGCCCGCGCTGGTGCGTGAGCAGACCGAGCAGGTGAAGCGCGTCGGCCTGGTTGCTGTCGAACTGCAAGACCTGACGGTAGATCTGCTCGGCCCGATCAAGCCGGCCGGCGTGGTGATGGTCGAGAGCGGCGGCCAGGACTTCAGTGACGGTCGGCATGGCACCAGCGCCGCCACATGGTTCGATAGGCGGCCTCGAGTCCGCGGGCGAGAGCCTGCGGATCGGCGAGCGGCGACGTCATGAGCCGGTCGCGCAACGAGTGCCGCAAGCGCTCCAGTCGCGCCGGGTCTCCGGCCAGCGCAACGGCGCGCTCGATGTAGCCGGCTTCGTCCGCCGCGATCGCCTCGTCGAGCCCGACCGCATGCAGAAGGTCCGCGCCGTAGCGGCCGGCGATCCGGTCGCCCGCCAGCGTGACCACAGGCACGCCCATGGCAAATGCCTCGCAGGTCGTCGTGACGCCGTTATAGGGAAAGCTGTCGAGCGCGATGTCGCACTCGTTGAAAGCGGCGAGGTGCGCGGCGAAATCGCCCGCCCAGGGGCGCAGATCGAGCCGGTCGGCTGCAACGCCGCGCGCCTCAAAGAAGGCGTGAAAGCGCTGGCGTGCGGCCGGCGCGGCAAAGCCGCGTCCTTTGATCATCAAGCGCGCGCCCGGCACGGCCGACAGGACGCGCGCCCACGCCGCCAGGCACGGCCGCGACAGCTTGGCGAGCTGATTGAAGCTGCCGAAGGTGACGTGGCCCTGCGTCACGGAAGGCGGTCCGACCACCGCGGGCAATTCAAAGGACGGCCGATAGAGATAGGCGAGCGGCACGCGTATGACGGTTTCGGTGACATCGGCCTCGAGCTCGGGCGGCAACAGGATAGAATCGGCGATCAGATAGTCGAACTGTGCCTGCCCCGTCGTACCCGTCACGATGGCGGCCACCTGGATCGGCGCGGCGCGCGCGCCCCACATGGCAAAGCGACCACCGCTCATATGGCCGAAGACATCGACGAGCACGTCGATGCGATCGTTGCGGATCTGGGCGACGAGCGCGGCATCGTCGAGCTCGCGGGTATTGCGCCACAGCTCCGCGGCGGCGCGGTAGCGCGCGGTGTAGGCGTCTTCGCGCCAGTCGGGCAGGTCGGAATAGATCACGATCTCGACCGCGCCGCGATCATGCGCTTCGATCAGCGGCAGCACGGTCACGGCCGCCGTGTTGCCGTCGACCTGGTAGCCGCCGACATATGCAACGCGCAGGCGCCGATCGGGATCGCGGTCCCGTTCCCAGGACGGGGTACTCTCGGGCTTGAGCGCGAAACGCTCGGCCCAGCGCCGCCGCTCGTCGCGATAGGTGGCGGGCTGCACATCAGGCAAGAGATTGCGCGTCTGCACCAGCAGGAGCGCGGCAGCCGGATCGTCCGCGTTGAGGCGCGAGGCCGCCTCATAGGCGGCGCTCGCGCCGTCGACATCGCCTTCGGCGAAGAGCGCGATGCCGATCTCGACATGAGCGGCCGCGGCGAGGCGCCGATCGGCATGACCGTCCTCGGCGGCGTGCCGGAGCGCCGCCATGCCTTCCTCGGTCTTGCCCTGATGCAGCAGGGCACAGCCGAGGTTGAACCAGGCCTCGACCATGCCGGGGTCGACCGCCACCGCGCGGCGATAATGCTCGGCCGCTTCGGTTCTGCGACCCTGCTCGTCGGCGAGCGCGCCAAGATCATTGTGCGCCAGCGCGTGCGCGGGCTCGAGTTCCACGACCAGGCCGAGCCGCGCCACGGCGACGTCCGCATGGCCGGCGCCGCGCTCCAGCCGGGAGACCACATGGTGCAGCCAGACATCGTCGGGCGCCAGCACGAGCGCCGGCCACGCCGCCGCCCGGGCATCCGCCAATCGGTCCAGAGCGATGAAAACACGCACGAGGTTCCGGCGGTAGAGAGCGTTGGCGCCGTCGGTATCGACGGCGCGGCGGATCAATGACAGAGCGTCGACGTGCCGTCCGCGCTCATGCTCGAGCACGCCCAGAAGGTTCAGCGCGTCCGCCTGTCCGCTGTCGAAGTCGAGGACGCTTCGATAGGCCCGCTCGGCCCGGTCCAACCGGCCGGCGCGCTGGTGCTCGAGGCCGGCAGAGAGCACCTCAGTGACGGTCGGCATGGCACCAGCGCTGCCACATCGCGCGGTAGGCTGCCTCGACCGAGCGCACATAGGCTTCGGCATTGCACAGCGGCGAGGCGGCGACGCGGCCGCGCAGATTGCGGCGCAAGTCAGAGCGCAACGCCGCATTGCGCGCAAGGCCGACGGCAATGTCCACGTAAGTCTCGGGTGTCCCGGCGACATGCTCGCCGAGGCCGGCTGCGGTCAGGAAGCTCGCCCCGATGCGCGCGAGGAAGCGGTTGCCGGCCAGCGCCACGACGGGCACACCCATCCACAGCGCCTCGAAGGTGGTGGTCCAACCGTTGAATGGAAACGAGTCGAGCGCCACGTCGACGCGCGCGACCTGCTCCAGATGCTCGCGGCGCGCGCGCCCCTCCCAAAGGAAGATCAGCCGGTCGGCTTCGACGCCCTCGGCGGCGAACGCATCGATCAGGCGCTGGCGCGCCATCGGCGTGCGGAACCAGGCAAAGAACTTGAGCGCCAGGCGCGAGCCCGGCACGGCGCGCAGGATGCGTGCCCACAAGGCAATGACCTGTCCGGTCAGTTTCGACGGGTTGTTGAACGAGCCGAAGGTGACGAAGCCGTTGGTCTCGGACGGCGGCGGCGTCGGGTCGGGTGCGTCCGGCGGCGGCCGGTGGACGACGAGGACGGGCAGACGCCACAGCGTCTCGCTATGGCCTTCGGTGGTGTCATCGGGATGGAAGACCGCATCGGTCAGCCAATAGTCGATCGCGGTCATGCCGCTGGTGCCGATGCCATAGCTGACCTGGACCGGCGCCGGCCGGTAGGCGAGCGCGAGCAGGCGGCTGTTTGCGGTGTGTCCGGCCAGATTGACGAGAATGTCGATCCCATCGGCGCGGATCAGATCGTCGACCGCCGCGTCGCTCAGGCCGACCGTCGAGCGCCACCGGTCCGCCTTGGCCTGGAAGCGCCGAGTCACCGTGTCGGGGTTGGGTACCTGGGCATAACCAAAGACCTCGAACTGCCGGCGGTCATGGCGCTCGACGAGATCCTCGATGTTGTAGGCCAGTGGATGGTCGGCGAAGTCGCCCGAAATGTAGGCGACTTTCAGTCGCCGCCCTGGTTCGGCGCTGTTGGCGTGGGGCCGTGCGCGCGCATAGAGGGGCGCGGCGTGAGCTTGCTCCCAGCGCCGATATTCGGCGAACAGCGTGGCATTGTCGCAGCGCGGGTCGTAGAGCATGCAGAACAGCAGGCTGCTGTGCGCGTCGACATTGCCCGGTTCGAGCGCCAACGCCTTGCGGTACTCTGCCTGCGCGGACGCCAGCTCGCCATTCTGGCGCAAGGTGCTGGCCAGGTTGCAGCGCGCGGCGACCGACGCGGGATTGACGTCGAGCGCACGGCGAAACGCCTGGATCGTGTCCCCGACGCGGCCCGTTTCGCCGAGGGTCGTCGCCAAATTGTTGTGCGCGTCGGCATAGGCCGGGTTGAGCGCCACCGCGCGCCAGGCCATGCGCTGGGCACGCTCGCCTTGTCCCTGGGCTTGCAGCGCCACCGCCAGATTGGTCGAGGCACTCGGCAGGTCCGGCCGCAGGCGCACCGCGCGCTCGAGGCTCGCAACGGCTTCATCGACGCGCGCCATCGCCAGCAACGCATTGCCCAGGTTGTTGTGCGCTTCGCCGTAGCCCGGATCCAGAGCGATGGCGAGCGCATAGCTGTCGACGGCATCAGGCAGGCGGGAAGCCGCCTGTTCGGCGTTGCCGATGTTGTTGTGCGCCTGCGCCAGCGTCGGATCCAGGCCGATCGCGTGGCGCAGCGCCATCAGCGCGGGTTCGAGCCGGCCCACACCCTTCAGCGTCGTACCGAGCGTGTTCCACGCCATCGCAAAGGCCGGGTCGAGAGAAACGGCGCGCTCGGCATGTGCGACGGCGGCGGCGGTCTTGCCCTGCGCGTGCTCGACCATGGCGAGATTGTGGTTCGCGTCGGCGACATCGGGGGCGAGTGCCAGCGATCGCCCGATCAATTCCGCCGCCAAGGCGAAATTGCCCTTCTGGTAGGCGATGACTCCGAGATAATGCAGCGCATCGGGCTGGTTCGGCTCGCCGCGCAGCACCTGGGCATAGCGTTGCATCGCCTCGTCGAGTCGGCCCGAGCGGTGATCGGCAATGGCCGCCGCAAGGACGGCAGCCGTGCCGCCGCCTGCATCGCCGCCGCCCGCGACCGTCAATTCCACCGCACCTGCCCGGGTTGACGCATCGCTCAATGTAGGGACTGGGACGCATGCCGATCAAGGACCATCGGCCGTCCGACCGACTCGACGGAATGCCGCCAAGTTTGACGGCATGCGGCCTAGACGGCATTCTAGGCGCGGGCGATGGAATGACGGCATCACCGGGCATCGCCGGATCGAATCAGAGGCCTGGAAAGGGTCGATGTCGCATACGGCGATCACCGCCTGCCGCATTTGCGGCAACCCGAATCTGGTGCCGATCCTGGAGCTGGGCGACCAGGCGCTGACCGGCCGGTTCCCGCGACCCGAGGACCCCGACCCGCCGGTCGGACCGATCAATCTCGTCAAGTGCCATGACGACCGCCAGGGCCGGGCCTGCGGGCTGCTGCAGCTCGCGCACAACTACGAGCTCAGCGAGATGTACGGCGAGACTTATGGGTATCGCTCGTCGGTCACGCGCACCATGCGCGAGCACCTCAAGGCCAAGATCGAGCGGCTGATCTCCCTGGCCAAGCCCGGCAAGGGCGATCTCGTCCTCGACATCGGCTGCAACGACGGCACCTCGCTGTCGTACTACGAGGGGACCGGCGTCAGACGATTCGGCATCGATCCTTCGGCTGGCAAGTTCAAGGACGAGTACCCGTCGGACATCACGCTCGTGGTCGACTTCTTTTCACGCGCCAGGATCGAGCCGCTGCTCCAGGGCAAGCGGTTCAAGATCATCACCGCGATCGCCATGTTCTACGACCTGCCGGCGCCGCTCGCGTTCCTCACCGAGGTGCGCAGCCTGCTGGCCGACGACGGGCTGCTCGAGCTGGAGCAGGCCTACATGCCGGCCGTGCTCGAACAGTGCGCCTATGATGGCATCTGCCACGAGCACCTGAACTACTACGGCTTCGCCCAGATCGTCTGGATGGCTGAGCGCGCCGGCTTGAAGATCGTCGAGCTCGGCTTCAACGACATCAACGGCGGCAGCTTTCGCGTCTTGCTCGCTCCGCTGGCATCGCCCTACCGTCCCGACTCGGGCGCCATCGAGGCCGCACTCAGGGCCGAGACCGCCCGCGGGCTCAACACGCTGGCCCCCTATCAGCGTTTCCGCCGCGACGTGGTGCAGCACTCCGACGCGATCGTCCGCTTCTTTCACGAGGCGCGGCGCAACGGCAAGCTCGTGCTCGGCTACGGCGCTTCGACCAAGGGCAATGTCATCATTCAGCACAGCGGCCTGACGCGGGCGGAGATTCCAGCGATCGTCGAACGCTATCCGCCGAAATACGGCCTGACCGCGCCGGGCAGCCGGATACCCATCATCTCGGAGGCAGACGGCCGGGCCATGAAGCCCGACTTCTTCTTCGTCTTTCCCTGGCACTTCCGCGCCGAGATCGTCGAGCGCGAACAGGACTACGTCAATGGCGGCGGCGCGCTGGTGTTCCCGCTCCCCCGCTTCAGCATCGTGTCGCGCTACACCGTCGCCGCCGAGCCGGTGCGCCAGGAAGCCGGTCGATGAACATCGGCAATTCGCGCATTCCCTGGGCGCGTCCGATACTGTTCGGCGACGAAAAGGTTCTGGCCGCCGAGGCGATCGAGAGCACCTATCTGTCGGCCGGCGCATTCATCGAGCGGCTCGAGCGCGCGTTCGGCGCACTTCACGGCGACGCCGACGCCATGCTGGCCGTGTCAAACGGGACGACGGCGATCGAGCTGACCTACCTGGCTCTCGGCCTCGGGCCGGGCGACGAGGTCATCCAGCCGGGCTGGTGCTTCGCGGCCGCGGCCAACATGACGCTCGCCGTCGGCGCGACGCCCGTATTCGCCGACATCCGGCCGGACGACTGGATGATCGATCCCGACGACGTCGAACGCCGGATCACGCCCCGGACTCGCGCCATCGTCGTCGTGCACACCTACGGCAATGTCTGCGACGCCTCGGCGTTCGTCGAGATCGGCCGGCGCCACGGCATTCCCGTGATCGAGGACTGCGCCGAATCGATGTTTTCACGGCGTGACGGCCGGGTCTGCGGCACATTCGGCGATGTCGCGACGTGGAGCCTGCAATCGACCAAGACGATCACGTCGGGCGAAGGCGGCTTCGTCTTCGCCCGCGACGACAAGCTGCGGCAGCGCATGAAGCTGCTGCGCAGCCACGGCATGAGCGGGCCACGCAAGTACTGGCACGTGGAGATCGGCCGCAATTTCCGGCTGACCAACGTTCAGGCTGCCATCGCGGTCGCCCAGCTCGGCCACCGCGAGGAACTGATCGCCATGCGCCGCCGCGTCGACCGGGGCTATCAGCGCCGGCTCGGCAATGTGCCGGGCATCCGGTTGCAGCACTATCCGAAGGCCGTCGATCCCGTGGTGTGGGCTTTCGCCGTCCTGATCGATCCCGATGTGCACACCGTGCCGCGCGACGAGGTGATGGCGCGCATGGCGAAAACAGGCATCGAGACGCGGCCCGGCTTCTACAGCTTCGGCCAGCAGCCGCTCTATGGCGCGCCGCCGCTGGCCAACGCCGACCGCATCGCGGCGCAGACCATCGCCCTGCCCTTCCCGCCCGATCTCAGCGATGCCGAGCAGGATCGCGTCGTCGCGGCCCTGCAGGAAGCGCTCAGGGCCTGACCGCGCGCGCGGGGCAGCCGACCACCGTCTCGCCCTCGGGCACATCCTCGATCACCGTGGTACCCGCGCCGACGATCGCGCGCGCGCCGATGGTGATCTTGGGAATGACAGCCGCGCCCGTGCCGACGAACGCGTCCTCGCGGCACGTCACATGGCCGGCGAGGTGGGCGCCCGGACAAATCTGCACGCCATCCTCCAGCAGATTGTCGTGGTCGATGGTGGCGCCGGTGTTGACGATGACGAAATCGCCGACGCGGCTGCCGGGATTGATGATGGCGCCCGCAGCCAGAACGGTACCGGCGCCGATTCGCGCCGCAGGGGAGACGATGGCGCTCGGATGGATGATGGTCGCCAGTCTCCCGCCCCGGCTGCGCACCAGAAGCGACAGCCGGCGGCGCAGCCCTTGTATGCCGGTGGCGACCACGAAGTCGTGGCCGGCGACGAATATCGCATCGTCGAGGAGCGCATCGCCGCCAAGCACGTCGGCACCGTGGAGCGCGTGGCCGGCCGGCGATGCGGAATCGAGGAAACCGGCGACGCGGCGCCCGCCGACACGCGCGGCGTCGAGCACGACACCGCCATGACCGCCGGCGCACAGGATGACGAGTGGCTTTGTCATGGGCGGCAGAGTAGGCGGATTTATCGCCATTTGCATCAGGCTATCGCGGCCGAATTGACTCGACTCGTCCGACCGCCTGGGTTCCGCTAGACAATGCGCCGCATTTCGTGGCGCCACGCGCGGAGGCTTCGATGGATCTGGATCGCTACTATCGAGGGCTGCTCGAACGCTATGGCAACGGCGCCATGGGTCGGCGCGAATTTCTCGGCCGCCTCGGCCTGGCTGCTCTGTCGGTCGGCGCCGGCGGATCGGTCATGACCGTGCTCGCGCGTCATGCGCGTGCCGCCGCCACGATCCGGTACGACGGCTATGGCGGCGTGCCACAGGCCGCGCTCAACAAGCACGTGCTCCAGCCCTATATCGCCAAGAGCGGCAGCACGATCAACCAGGGCTCGTTCGGCAATCCGGACGAACTCCTCGCCAAGATCCGCGCCGAGGGCGTCAACAACTACAACATGCTGTCCTGCGCCGACGAGAGCACGGCGTTGCGCTTCATCGACGCCGGCTTCACCACGAGCCTCGACGAGAGCAAGATTCCCCGGCTCAAGGATCTCATCCCGGCCTCGCTCGAATCGCTTCGCCGGATCAACAACGGCAAGCTGCCGTCGGTGCCGTTTGGGCTGTCCGGCGTATGGCTCGCCTACAACCGCGAAAAGATCGACAAGGCGGAGATGGACGCCAAGGGGTTCAACATCCTGCTCGACGCGAAATACAAGGGCACGATCGTTGGTGAGGATTATTGGATCCGTCGCATGTGGTATGCGGCCGAGCAGACCAAGCAGGATCCGAACGACATCAAGGATCTCGACGCAATCTGGGACAAGATCCGCGAGAGCCGGCGCGTGGTGCTCAAGTACTGGGCGACGGGCGCGGAGCAGATGCAGCTGTTCTCCAGCGGCAACGCCGTGGTCGGCGATGGCTGGTTTGTGCGCGTCTACAATCTCAAGAAGCAGGGCTTCCCGATCGAGGGTTGGCCGCAGAAGGGCACCTACGTGACCTTCGGCAGCCTGCTGCCGCTCAAGAGCATCAATCTGGAAGCCTATTACGAGATTGCGGACATGCTGCTGCGTCCGGAGGTCATGATCGCGCTGTCGCTCGACACCGGCCAGTCGCCGCTGCTCGACCCGAGCAAGCACAAGATCCCGCCGGAGGCGAGCGCCATCCCCGGCTTCGACCCGACAGGCAAGCTGGAAGGATACCGAACGCTGAACCCGCTCTACTGGAGCAAGAACGCCGACAACTGGCAGCGACAGTACCAGCGCGTCATGGCGCGCGGCTGACCAGGAACGCCAAACGGCGCTGACCGATCGAGGCAGGCGCGTCGTGCCCACCCAACGGGCTCGGCGCGCCCGCGGTCGTTGCCTCGCCACCCCCCCTCGGGCAGAATGCGCCCGCCCGGCCGCCGCCCCCGGAGGCGTCCGAAATGTCGGCGCACGCCGCAGGCTTGGAGCGGGATGAATGGCGGACAAGGTTGCGTTGATCACCGGGGTGACCGGCCAGGACGGCGCCTATCTGGCCGAGTTCCTGCTCGGCAAGGGCTACGTCGTGCACGGGGTCAAGCGCCGCTCGTCCTCGTTCAACACGGAGAGAATCGACCACCTTTACCAGGATCCCCATGAGGTGGATCGGCGTCTGATCCTGCACTACGGTGACATGACCGACGCCACCAACCTGATCCGCCTGGTGCAGGAGGCGCAGCCGACCGAGATCTACAATCTCGCGGCGCAGAGCCACGTCCAGGTCAGCTTCGAGACGCCGGAATACACCGCCAATGCCGACGGGCTGGGCGCGCTGCGCCTGCTCGAGGCGATGCGCATCCTCGGCCTGGAGAAGCGCACGCGCTTCTACCAGGCCTCGACCTCCGAGCTCTATGGCGACACGCCCCATGTGCCGCAGTCGGAGACCACGCCATTCCGGCCGCGCAGCCCCTATGCGGTGGCCAAGCTGTATGCCTACTGGATCGTCGTGAACTATCGCGAGGCCTGGGGCATGCACGCGTCCAACGGCATCCTGTTCAACCATGAGGGGCCGACGCGCGGCGAGACCTTCGTCACGCGCAAGATCACGCGCGCGGTCGCCTCCATCGAACTCGGTCTCCAGGACCGGCTGTTCCTCGGCAATCTGGACGCCAAGCGCGACTGGGGCCATGCGCGCGACTATGTCGAAGGCATGTGGCGCATCCTCCAGCACAGCGAGCCCGACGACTTCGTGCTCGCGACCGGCGAGGCGCATAGCGTGCGCGAGTTCGTCGAGCACGCGTTTGCCTGCATCGACCGCACCATCGAATGGCGCGGCAAGGGTGTCGACGAAAAGGGCGTCGACGCGAAAAGCGGCAAGACGCTGGTCGAGATCGACCCGCGCTATTTCCGTCCGACCGAGGTGCCATACCTGCTGGGCGATCCGGCCAAGGCGCGCGCCAAGCTGGGCTGGCGCCACAAGATCGGCTTCCAGCAGCTCGTGCGCGACATGGTTCACGCCGACCTCGACGCAGTGAAGCGTCAAGGGCGTCATGACAGCGCAACCTGACCGCCACTTCGCGCT
>VGDO01000142.1 GCA_016869645.1 Alphaproteobacteria bacterium | reverse complement strand
TCGACGTCAATCATCCTCGCAAGATATGGTGTTCTCGTCGCTTTGAGAATCCCATATCTATCGATCGACCAATCCCGATTCGTTTATTGTCTTACGGGCCCTAAGCTCCGCCCAGCGTCCCGTGGGTCCGCGCCTGGGCGCGCGCCCGGCAGGCATCGCCGAACGCATCGAAGATGGCCTTGGACACCGGGTCGGTCAGGCGCGGCCATTCCGGATGCCATTGCACGCCGATGCAGAAACCCCGGGGCTCGATGAGGCTGACCGCCTCGACCGTCCCGTCAGGTGCGACGGCCTCGACCAGCAGACGGGCGGCCGGCCGGTCGATCGCCTGGGCGTGGAGCGAATTGACCTTCACCTCGTCGCAGTCGAACAGCCGGCGCAGCATGCCGTTGGAGGCGAGCTTCACGGGGTGGGCAGGCTCGTAGCGCTCGATGACCGGCACATCCTTGCGCGAGCGGTGATCGATCCGGCCCGGCAGCTCGTGGACGCGCTGATGAAGGGAGCCGCCGAGCGCCACATTGAGCTCCTGGTGCCCGCGGCAGATGCCGAGAACGGGAAGACCGGCCTCGACCGCAGCGCGGATGAGCGGCAGGGTGGTAGCGTCCCGCTTGGGATCGTGCGCCGTGCCGGGCGCGCTCGGTTCGCCCTCATAGAGGTGTGGCTCAACGTTGGACGGACTGCCGGTCAGCATCAGCCCGTCCAGACGTTCGATCAGGCTGCCGACGTCGAGCGCAGCACCGATGGCAGGCAGCAAGACGGGGATGCCCCGCGCGCCATCCGTCACGCCAGTAATGTATTTTTCGCTGACTTGATGGACCGGCAGTTCCTTGGGCACCTGCACGCAGGCGGGAACGCCGATCAGAGGCAGGGGTGCGGCGCGCATCCCCTGCGTTCAGCTTTCCAGCATGCGCCGAAGCAAATCGAGGTCGGCGGAGAAATTGCGGTCGGCAGCGCGGATCTGTTCGATCTTGCGCACAGCATGCATGACCGTCGTGTGGTCGCGGTCACCAAAGCGCCGACCGATTTCAGGCAACGACCGGCTGGTCAGCTGCTTGGACAGGTACATCGCGACCTGGCGCGGCCGCGCCACGGCACGCGCCCGGCGCGCCGAGGTCATTTCGCTGATCCTGATGTTGAAATGCTCGGCGACCTTTTCCTGGATCTCTTCGATCGTGACCTGCCGGTCATTGGCCCTGAGCAGGTCGTGCAGGACCTCCTGGGCGCTCTCGAGCGTGATGGCGCGCCCGACCAGTGTGGCGTGGGCGACGATGCGATTGAGCGCCCCTTCCAGCTCGCGCACGTTGGAGGTGATCTTGTGGGCCAGGAATTCCAATACCTTGCCCGCGATCTCGACCTTGAGCTGTTCAGCCTTCGACTGGAGGATGCCGAACCTCAGCTCGTAGGTCGTGGGATGAATGTCGGCGACCAGACCCCAGCCGAGACGCGAGCGCAGCCGTTCCTCCATCCCTTCGAGGTCGGAGGGCGACTTGTCGGCCGAGATGATGATCTGGCGGTTCTGGTCGACCAGCGCGTTGAAAGTATGGAAGAACTCTTCTTGGGTGTTCTCCTTGTCGCTGATGAACTGAACATCGTCGATCATCAGCACGTCGACCGAGCGGAACAGCTCCTTGAACGCCATCGTGTCCTTGAAGCGGATCGCGCGGATGAACTGGAACATGAACTTCTCGGCCGACAGGTAAAGAACCCGACGCGCCGGATCGCGCTTGCGGATGTGCCAAGCGATCGCATGCATGAGATGGGTCTTGCCGAGGCCGACACCGCCATAGAGGAACAACGGGTTGAACGGCACCTCGGTCGCCTCGGCGACACGGCGCGCAGCAGCGAAAGCCAGCTCGTTCGGCTTGCCGACGACGAAATTCTCGAAGGTGAAGCGGGGATCGAGCGGAGCACTGATGTCCCGCTCAGGGCCTTCTGACTCGGCGGGGCGCTGCTGAGCCGCCGGTGCCGTGGCCTCGCCGGTAGACGCAGCAGGGCCCGCGTCCCGGCCAAAGCCCGACTTGTCGGCGACGCCATCGACCTGACGCGGCGATCCGGAGGGGGCAACGACGACGTCGACCGTCTTGACGTCGCCATTCTCCGAGCTCCACAGGGCGCGAATGCGCTCGAGGTAGTGCTGGACGATCCAGTCGCGCATGAAGCGCGTCGGCGCCGAAAGCGTGATCGTTCCTTCGCCCTCGGCCGTCATGGTCAGGGGTTTCAGCCAGCTGCGGAACGCGGCATCACCGAACTCTGATCGAAGCCGGGCTCGGACTCTCGCCCACTGTCCTGCCACGAGGCCGTCGACCCCGGATTGTGTCATGTCCCAACCTCTCGCCGACCACATTCCACATCGAAGCCTGCCCACTCCAGGCCCCGGCATCGCTCACCCGCTCGCGAACCCACCGACCTGCCCATCCGTTTGCTGGACCCGACGGGCTGTCGGACGCGTTCAACTTTCGTTGGTCGATGTCGAGCGTGCTTTTCCCGCCCAAACACCGACGCGAACAGCGCTGCGATGATTACGGCCTACTTCGGCCGATCAGATTTTCTTCGAGCATGTGGACGATGATCTCGATTTTTATTGTTCGCGCACCTTCCCCATCCGCGCAACTGTACCGACGCAACGTCGCGCTGGCAATATGACCGAAGCGCGAACGCGACTTTTTTTCGCAGTGTTGCAGCCATGGTGAATCGCGCTCGACGCACGCGCGATCAATCGCGCACGGCGATGCCGGCGCGGGAAACGATCTGAAGAATTTTGTTGATGTACTAGAGTGCCTTGACGCGCGCGGACAGTCGCGACAATTTCCGCGCAACAGTATTACGATGAAGATAACCCTTGCCGGCGCCACGATGAAGTTCGGGCTGCGCGGCCTTCAATGCGCTCTGAGCCGCGTTCTTGTCGCCGGACTCGATTGCCGCTTCGACCTTCTTGACGTAAGTGCGGATCCGCGACATGCGGGCCTTGTTGGTAGCGGCATTGCGCACGGCCTTGCGTGCCTGCTTTGCCGCCGACTTGATGTTTGCCATGGCGTTGTCTCACGTTGGGCGCGGCCGTCGTGGGCAGGCGCCTCTCATGCGGGATTGTGCGCGGGTTATAGCCGCGACATCCGCACCCGTCAAGGCTGGTGGCCCGACTAGCGATTCCTGAATTGCGGCTGACGCTTGTCGGCAAAAGCGGCCATGCCTTCCTTCTGGTCTTCGGTGGCGAAGGTCGAATGAAAAAGGCGTCGTTCGAACTTGATGCCTTCGGCCAAAGTTGTCTCGAATGCGCGGTTGACCGCTTCCTTCGTCATCATCACGACAGGTCGCGACAACTCGCAGATGCGATTGGCGACTTTGAGCGCTTCCTCCATCAATTGCCCGGCTGGGACCTTTCGGCTGACGAGACCGCAGCGTTCGGCTTCGTCGGCATCCATCATGCGGCCGGTGAGGCACATCTCCATGGCCTTTGATTTGCCGACGAAACGCGCCAGGCGCTGGGTACCGCCCGAGCCGGGCATGGTGCCGATGGTGATCTCCGGCTGACCGAACTTGGCGGTGTCGGCGGCGATGATGAAGTCGCACATCATGGCCAGCTCGCATCCCCCACCCAAAGCATAGCCCGCGACGGCAGCGATCACTGGCTTGCGTGTCGTGCTCAGCCGCTCCCAACCCCTTGTGATGAAGTCTGCCAGGTACACGTCCATGTAGCTGCGGTCTTTCATCTCCTTGATGTCGGCCCCGGCGGCGAACGCTCGCTCGCTGCCGGTCAGCACCAGGCAGCCGATGTCGTTGTCGGCTTCCAGCTCATCGAGCGCGCGCGCCAAATCCTCGATCAGCTCCCCGTTGAGCGCGTTCAGCGCCTTGGGACGATTCAATCGGATGATGCCGACCTTGCCGCTGCGCTCGACAACAATGTTCTCGTAGGCCATGACGGCTCCTGTTTCAGCGAAATGCCCGATGTGCGACGGGCTAAGGTTTAGCAGGGGAGAGCGTGAATCGCACGGTCAGGCCCGCGCCGGTGCGGGAGAATTCGAGCTGGAGCGATTCCATTTCACGCCGGAAACGTCCCTCCCGCTCACGCAACCAGCCGAGCTGCGGCAGCGTGCTGCCATAGAAGGCGAGCACCGCCTCGCGGGTGACCCGGCCGCTGGCATAGGCCACGATGATGCGTCCCTGAGGCGTGTCGAAGGCGAGACCGGCCGCATCGACGTTGGCAAGCCCGGGCATGAGCGGCAGGTCCTCGACACCTTCGACAAAGCCGTCGCTCGGCAAGGATATTCCCTGGGCGGCCTGCGTGGATCCGCAGTGAGGCACGATCCCGGCGACGACGGCGAGCATCAAGCCGGATAGCAGACGGGACGGAAGCCGGCGGCGGTTCATGACGCTTGCCCTACCTCAGCGTTGCCGCTTCGCGCAATAGAATGTCGAGCGGTTGGATTGCACGAGGCGGCGAATCGCGCCGTCGCAATCGCAACCCAGGCACGGCTCGCCCTCGCGGCCATAGACCGCCCAGGCATGCTGAAAATAGCCGAGCTCCCCCGAAGGCTGGACGTGATCGCGCAGGCTGGAGCCACCCGCCGCGATCGCACGCGTCAACACGTCGCGCACGGCATGGGCCAGCCGCTCGGCGCGGTCGCCCTGCACCGTGCGCGCGAGGCGGCGCGGCGACAGGCCGGCCTGGAACAGGGCCTCGCACGCGTAGATGTTGCCGACCCCGGCCACCACCGTCTGGTCGAGCAGCGCCGCCTTGATCGGCGTGGCCTTGCCGGCGAGCCGCTCGGCCAGCGCCCTGCCATTGAATTCATTGCCGAGCGGCTCGGGCCCGATGCCGACCAGAAGGGGATGGCCATCGAGTTCGTCGGCGCGCGCGAGCGTCATCAGGCCGAAGCGACGTGCATCGTTGAATCTGATGGAAACGCCGGCATCGGTCGTGAACACGACATGATCGTGTGCATCGAAGGGCGCTGCCGGGTCCGCGGCCACCACCATGCGACCGGACATGCCGAGATGGGCGATCAGCACGGTCTGATCGTCGAGGTGCATCAATATGTATTTGGCGCGGCGCGCGATGCGGTCGACGCGCCGGCCGGTCAGTCGGCGCACGAAATCGCGCGGCAACGGCTGGCGCAGATCGCGCCGGCGCGCTTCGACGCGCGCGAGCGCGCGGCCCTCAAGCTTGAGCGCCAGGCCGCGGCAAACGGTTTCCACCTCGGGCAATTCGGGCATGCGGCCGCGTTCAGTTCAATTTCTGCAGGAAGGGCGACGCCGGCCGGGTTGACGGCTTGGGCCCGTAGGTGCGCGCGAGATAGTTCAGCACCAAAGTGCGATCCGGCTCCTCCAGCTTGGGCATGCCGTGGCGTTCCGTCATGAAATCCAGCGTTGCGCTCCACTGCGCCTCGGTCATGCCCTGCCGACGGATCAACATCGTCGAGTGACACCCGACGCAGGCGTAGAAGGTCTCGTCCCTGCCCTGCCCCTCGGGCATGACTTCGGGCGAATCCTCGTCCGCTTCATCGGTCTTGGCAGGAGCGCTGGCGGCGCGTGTCTCCGGATCGGTCGGCAATCCAGCCGACAGAGCCGCGACGACGCAGAACGCCGCGGCCCAAGCAGACCATCGCGCCATCAGGACTCGACGAGGACAGCGATGCGATGCATCGGATTGGAGCCATAGCCCTGGGGATTCCAGCCAGCCGCCTGGAAGGGCTGCTGCGTGCCCGCGTCGTCGGTGCCGCGCGCCCAGACCTCATAGTAGCCCTTGCTTGGCAGAGCGACCGTCGCGGTCCAGCGCTGCCAGGCATACTTGTTGGCCGGCGCTTTGACCTCGGCTTTGCTCCAGGTCTGGCCGAAGTCGATCGAAACATCGACCGCGCGTACCGCCCGCTCCCCCGCCCAGGCATGGCCGCGCAGATCGAGGCGGCGCGTGCCGGCGGTCAGACGCGTGTTGGTCGCGGGGCTCGTGATGATCGCCCGCAACGGCATCGATTCCATGATGTTGGTGTCGGCCTCCTTGAGATCGGCACCCGGCACGATCGGGGTCTTGGGCAGTCGGTAGGACGTGCCACCCATGCCGGCGCCGTCATGCACCTCGTTGCGCACCCAGACGCGGTTGAGCCATTTCTGCGAGGCCGAGCCCGGGTAGCCCGGGGCGACGATGCGCAACGGGAAGCCGTGGATATTGGGCAGGGGCTGGCCGTTCATGCGGTAGGCGAGCAGCGTGTGGCCGTCGATCGCCTTGGCGATCGGCAGGCCGCGCGAGATTGCCTGCTTGGTGTTGTCGCCGGACAGGTGGGGATCGGCGCTGAAATGGCCGGTGTAGACCGCGCCCGGCTCGACGCCGGCAGCCTTGAGCACGTCGCCGAGCCGCACGCCGGTCCATTCCGCGCAGCCGACGCCGCCATTGGTCCATTGATTGCCGCGCGCCGTCGGCTGGAAGAAGGAGCGGCCATTGCCGCCGCATTCGAGCTGCAGGCGCAACGTGACCGCGGGGAAGCGCTGCATCAACTCGCCGACCTTGAGCTTGAGCGGCGCGTTGACTTCGCCGTCGATCGTCAGCTCCCAGGCGTTGCCGTCGGCCGGCGCATCGGGAATCTGACCGTTGTTGCGAATGAAGAACTTGTTGTTCGGCGTGACATCGTCGTCGAGCATGTGCTCCGGGGTTTCGGCGACCAGCGGCCGGTCCCCCAGGATGACGAGGCCGTCGGCCTTGCCGTCCATCTTGAGCAGCTTCGGCGCGGTCTGCGCGAGAGCGACCGGGATCAGGCCGCCGGGCATGAAACGCCCGAAGGGAATCACGGTGCCGAGCGCGGCCATCATTGCCGTCAGGCCCGCACCGCGCAGGAAGCCGCGGCGCGAGGCGCCCGTCCGGCGGCCGAAGATGACCGCATCCGCCCGCTCATGATCGTCATTGTAAAGCTCGAACAGGCCGCGTTCGTGCGATGTGCGCATGATCTTCCCTCCCGGCCGCCGAACGGGTCGCTCCCGCTCGGTGCCAGACGCGATCTTAGCCCAGGCAACCGGCAATACAATCCCGCGTGCCGGCCGGCTCCGACCAACCGCACGGCTCCTCGGCTAGCCTCATCGATGGCCTCGCGCTAAGGTCCAATCGGCATGAACAAGAGCGAACGAGAAGCGGGCAGCGCCGATTTCGGCTTCCGTCGTGTCGAGGCGGCGGACAAGCCGGGGCTGGTGCGCGACGTGTTCGACAGCGTGGCGCCACGCTACGACCTGATGAACGATCTGATGAGCGGCGGCATCCATCGGCTGTGGAAACAGGCCATGATCGACTGGCTCGGCCCGCGGCCGGGCTGGCATGTGCTTGATGTGGCGGGCGGCACCGGCGACATCGCGTTGCGGATGCTCGAGCGGGTGACGTTGCATGTCACGGTGTGCGACTTGACCCCGAAGATGCTGGGCACCGGCCGCGATCGCGCGCTCGATCTGGGCCGCACCGACGGCATCGACTGGATCTGCGGCGATGCCGAGCTCCTGCCGATCGCCGACAACGCGTGCGACGCCTATACGATTGCCTTCGGTCTGCGCAACGTCACACATATCGATCGCGCCCTTGCCGAGGCCAGGCGTGTCCTCAAGCCCGGCGGCAGGTTCCTCTGCCTGGAGTTCAGCCGCGTCATCCTGCCGGTGCTGGGACGTCTATACGATCTCTATTCATTCCAGGTCCTGCCGGCGCTCGGCGCTCTGGTCGCCGGCGATCGTGCCGCCTACGAGTACCTGGTCGAGAGCATCCGGCGCTTTCCGGCCCAGGCGGAGCTGGCGGAAATGCTGCGTGCCGCGGGCTTCGACATGGTGAAGCTGCGCAACCTGTCGGGCGGGATTGCAGCGCTTCACTCGGCCTGGCGGCTCTGAGGGCTGCGATGCTGCGAAGCCCACGCAATCTTTGCCGCCTCGTTCGGATCGCCATGACGCTGGCGCGGCATGATGCCCTGTTCTGGCTCGAGGTGGTGCCGGGCGGTCCGGCGCTGCGGCGGATTGCCCGCTGGGCGACCCTGGGCATGCGTGCGGTCCCCCCTGATACGCCGGCAGGCGAGCGGCTCGCACGCGCGCTGCAGGTCCTGGGCCCCAGCTTCATCAAGCTGGGACAGGCGCTGGCGACGCGCGCCGACCTGATCGGCGAACGTGTGGCAGCCGATCTCGCGCAGCTGCAGGACCGCCTGCCACCCTTTCCGGGCCCGATCGCGCGCCTGACGATCGAGCACGAGCTCGGTCGGCCGCTCGGCGAGCTGTTCCATAGTTTCGAAACCGACGCCACGGCCGCCGCCTCGATCGCCCAAGTCCACTTCGCGGTGACGGCCGATGGCCGCGAAGTTGCCGTCAAGGTCTTGCGGCCGGGCATCGAGGCGGCCTTCGCGCGCGACCTCGACCTGTTTGCCTGGCTCGCGGAGTGGATCGAGCGCATGGTGCCTTTCCTGCGCCGGCTGCGGCCGATTGCCGTGGTGCGCACGCTTGCCGATTCGGTGACGCTCGAGATGGATCTGCGCTTCGAGGCCGCAGCCGCCTCCGAACTGGCGCAGAACTTTCGCGGCGATCCCGACTACCACGTCCCGACGGTCGATTGGCAGCGCACCGCCCGCCGGGTGCTGACCGTGGCGCGTATTCGCGGCATTCGCGTCGACGATCGCGCGGCACTGGTGGCGGCCGGCCACGATCCGCGCCGGATCCTGACGGTTGCCGCCAATGTGTTCTTCGCCCAGGTTTTTCGCGACGGTTTCTTCCACGCCGACATGCATCCCGGAAATCTGTTCGTGGCGGCGGATGGCGCGCTGGTTGCGGTCGACTTCGGCATCATGGGACGACTCGATCGGCTGACGCGCTATTACCTGGCTGACATGCTCACCGGATTCCTGAACGGCGACTACCGACGGGTCGCCGAAGTGCATTTCGAGGCCGGCTACGTGCCGGCAACGCAATCCGTCGATGCCTTCGCCATGGCGTGCCGCTCGATCGGCGAGCCGATCCAGGGACGGCCGCTGCACGAGATCTCGCTTGCCCGCCTGCTTGCCCAGCTTTTCGAAGTGGCCGAGACCTTCGACATGGAGACGCAGCCGCAATTGCTGCTGCTACAGAAAACCATGCTGGTCGCCGAAGGGGTCGGGCGCCAGCTCGATCCGGGCGTCAACATGTGGGAATTGGCCCGCCCCCTGATCGAGGCATGGGTGGTCGAGAATCGTGGACCCGAGGCGCGCGCGCGCCAGAGTGTCAGCGATCTCATGTCCATCGCACAGCGCCTGCCCGACCTCGTCGCCGACGCCGAGACGATCGCCGCGTCGCTCGCCAGCGGCGGACTTCGGCTCCACCCGGAATCGTTGCGAGCGCTCGCCGGCGGTCAGCGACATCGTGCCGGTGCCTGGCCGATCTGGGTGGCGCTCACGGCATTGGTGGTCGCCGTCATTCTCGCGGCTCGCTGACGAGGGGGTCCACGACGGCACGCGCTTGCGCCGGGGTGGGCACCCCACTATGTTCAACACGGTCGCACTGTGGATCTAGCATGACCCTGCTGGGCAAGCGCATTCTCCTGATCATCGCGGGCGGCATCGCCGCCTACAAGAGCCTCGACCTGATCAGGCGGCTGCGCGAGCGCGGCGCCAGCGTGCGGCCGATCCTGACGCGAGCCGGTCAGCAATTCGTCACCCCGCTTGCAGTCTCTGCAATTGCGCACCAGAAGGTCTATACGGATATCTTCTCGCTGACCGACGAGAGCGAGATGGGCCATCTCCGCCTCGCGCAGGAGGCTGACCTGATCGTGGTGGCGCCCGCGACCGCCGACATTCTGGCCAAGATGGCTGTCGGCATTGCCGACGAGCTGGCGACCACAGCGCTGGTCGCCACCGACCGACCGGTGCTCGTGGCACCTGCGATGAATTTCCGCATGTGGCGCCATGCCGCCACGGTGGCGAACATGGCCGTGCTGGAGGCGCGCGGCGTGCGCCGCATCGGTCCGAATTCCGGCGCGCTCGCCGAAGGCGAGAGCGGACCCGGCCGCATGGCCGAACCGCTCGAGATCGCCGCCGCCGTCGAAGCATTCTTCGGCCGCGGGTCGCCCCTGGCGGGCCGCACGGCCATCGTGACCAGCGGTCCGACGCATGAAGCCATCGACCCGGTGCGCTACATCGCCAACCGTTCCTCGGGCAAGCAAGGTCATGCGATCGCGGCGGCGCTGGCGCGACTTGGCGCCAAGGTCACGCTGGTCAGCGGCCCAACCGCCTTGCCCGATCCACCGGGGCTCACGACGATCCGGATCGAATCGGCGCGCGACATGCTCGCGGCGTGCTCCTCCGCCTTGCCGGCCGACGTCGCGGTCTGCGCGGCTGCCGTCGCAGACTGGCGCGTCGACCAGCCGGCGCGCGGCAAGATCAAGAAGGTTCCAGGCGCCGGCCCACCACCGCTCGTGCTCTCGGAGAATCCGGACATTCTGCAGACCTTGAGCGAGCCCGGCGCGCGTCGACCGCGCCTGGTGATCGGGTTTGCCGCGGAGACGGCGCAGGTCGTGCGCAATGCCGCCGCCAAGCGGCTCAAGAAGGGTTGCGACTGGATCGTCGCCAACGATGTGTCGCCCGAAGCCGGCACCTTCGGCGGCGATGCCAACACGGTGCACCTGGTGACCGATGCCGGCGTGGAAGACTGGCCGCGCTTGAGCAAGCAGGAGGTGGCCGATCGGCTGGCCGCACGCATCGCCGCGGTCCTGGCTCCGGACAGCCAGAGCGATGCGGCAGCAATGTCTTCGTCCAAGGTCGCGATCAAGCCGTCGTCGCTGCGACGTCCGGCGCGACCGCGCCGCGGCGTCATCGGACGGGCGTGAGCGCCTTGGCGGACCTTACCATTCCGATCAAGCTGTTGAGCCATGGCGAGGGCCTGGCACTGCCCGCCTATGCGACTGCCGACGCAGCCGGCATGGATCTGCGCGCGGCGATCGAGGAGGCGCAGGTCGTGGCACCCGGCGCGCGCGCCGCGGTGCCCACTGGCATCGCGATCGCCCTGCCGCCGGGTTTCGAGGCGCAGGTGCGCCCGCGCTCAGGACTGGCACTCCGGCACGGCGTCACTGTGCTCAATTCGCCGGGCACGGTGGATGCGGACTATCGCGGCGAAATCAAGGTGATCCTGATCAACCACGGGCTCGAATCCTTCACCATCGCGCGCGGCGAGCGCATCGCCCAGCTCGTCATCGCGCCCGTCGTGCGCGCGGCGTGGCACAGGTCCGACAGCCTGCCGCAGACGGCGCGCGGCGCCGGCGGCCACGGCTCGACCGGACGCGCCTGACATCGTGCTGCGCCTGCCCGACAAGCTGTTGTTTGCGATCGAAGCGGTCGTCGACATCGCCTATCACGGCGGCGGCGAAACCGTGCAGAGCAAGGAGATCGCACGACGGCAGGGTATCCCCCGGCGATATCTCGAACAGGCGCTGCAGCAGCTCGTGCGCGCCGGCGTGCTGCTCGGCGTGCGCGGCCCCAGGGGCGGCTATCGCCTGGCGCGCGAACGGCGGCGGATCGCCGTCGGCGACATCGTGCGCGCCGTCGGAACCACGGGCGATGGCGACAAGGCGACGGCGGGCTCGGCACTCGGGCACAAGGTCGTGCGACCGCTGTGGGCGGAGCTGCATGGCGAGGTGATGGCGCGTCTGGACGACACGACGATCGAGGAGCTGTGCAAGCGCGCCCAGCTCGCCGGGGTCGCGAGCGAGGCCGAGGCCAGAATCGATTTTACTATTTGAAACCGAAGCTTGCCGGCATAAAGAACGGCGCAACGGCGACCGTGGCGGATCGCCGGCATTCTCTGAGGACGCTACATGGCCGTTGACGGCGCTCCGGAATTTCGCGGCCGCATCTACGACAGTGTGCTCGACACCATCGGTGCGACGCCGCTCGTGCGCCTCGCGCGGCTGGGCCGGGCCCATGACTGCGGCGCGGAGATCCTGGGCAAGCTCGAATTCTTCAACCCGCTCGCCTCGGTCAAGGACCGCATCGGGCTCGCCATGGTCGAAGCGGCCGAACGCGAAGGCCGCATCAAGCCAGGCACGGTGATCGTCGAGCCGACTTCGGGCAACACCGGTATCGCGCTCGCCTTCGTGTGCGCCGCCAAGGGCTACCGCCTGATCCTGACCATGCCCGACAGCATGTCCGTCGAGCGCCGCAAGATGCTCATCCTGCTCGGCGCCGAGCTGGAACTCACGCCGGCTGCGGAGGGCATGCGCGGTGCCATCCAGCGGGCCGAAGCGCTGCTGCGCACCTTGCCCGATGCCATCATGCTGCAGCAGTTCCAGAACCCGGCCAATCCCGCGATCCATCGTCGGACCACGGCGGAGGAGATCTGGCGCGACACGAGCGGCAAGCTCGACGCCATCGTATCAGGCGTCGGGACCGGCGGAACGCTGACCGGCGTTGCCGAGGTGCTGAAGCCGAGACATCCGGGGCTGCGCATGATCGCGGTTGAGCCCGAGGACAGCCCTGTGCTGTCCGGCGGCAAGCCAGGACCGCACAAGATCCAGGGCATCGGTGCCGGCTTCGTGCCCGACATCCTGCGCCGCGAACTCATCGACGAGGTCATCCGGATCGCCAACGAGACGGCTTTCGCCACGGCGCGCAAGGCGGCCAAGCTCGAGGGATTGCCGGTCGGCATATCGGCAGGCGCGGCCCTGGCTGCCGCCATCGAGGTCGCGCAGCGGCGCGACATGGCGGGCAAGCGCATCGTCTGCATCGTGCCGTCCTTCGCCGAGCGCTACCTGTCGACCCCGCTGTTCGACGAGGCGTAGGCGCCATGGAACTCAACGAAACCCAGTTTCATCGCTACGCGCGCCATCTGATCCTCGAGGAGGTCGGCGAGGAGGGTCAGGCCAAGCTGCTCCAGGCGCGGGTCCTGGTGGTCGGCGCGGGCGGGCTCGGTTCGCCGCTCTTGCTCTATCTGGCGGCGGCCGGCGTGGGCACGCTCGGCATCGTCGACGACGACACCGTCGACCTGACCAACCTGCAACGTCAGGTCGTCCACACCACGGCCAGCCTGGGTAGCCCCAAGGTCGAGAGCGCGGCCGCCACGGTCGCAGCCATCAATCCCGACGTCGTCATCGAACGACACCGCGAACGCCTCGTCGCAGCCAACGCGCGATCCATCATCGATCGCTACGACGTGGTCGCGGACGGCAGCGACAATTTCGCCACGCGCTATCTGCTGAATGACGCATGCCATTTCGCGCGCAAGCCGCTGGTTTCGGCGGCACTGCTGCGCTTCGAGGGCCAGGTGTCCACCTTCGCCGCCTGGCGCGCGGCGGATGCGCCCTGCTACCGCTGCCTGTTCCCCGAGCCGCCGCCCCCTGATTTCATTCCGCGCTGCGAGCAGGCGGGCATTCTGGGCGCGGTGGCAGGCGTCATCGGCACCCTGCAGGCAACCGAGGTGCTGAAGGAGATCCTCGGCCTGGGCGATAGCCTGTCCGGCACGTTGCTCGCCTATGACGCGCTGGCGTCACGCTTCTCGCGCATCGCGATCGGCCGCGATCCCGCGTGTCCGCTGTGCGGCCCGCAGCCGACGATCCGCGATCTCAGCGCTCACAAGTAGTAGGCGCGTACCAGACCCGCGATCGACAAGCCGATCAGCACGATCAGCGTGAAGCGGCGGAATGTCGTCGGTTCGGTCTTGATGAAGCGTCGGCTGCCGATGACGATTCCGCCGATCAGGAGTGGCAGCAGGGCGATCGTGCGGACGACCACCTCCGTCGTGAACAGCCCCTGCGTCGCCATCATGGCCAGGGTGACGCTGTCGGTGCCGAAGAAATAGGCCACCAGCGAGGCGCGCGTCATGGCGGCGCCCGCCGGCGACGAAAGATAGAACAGCACGACCGGCGGCCCGCCGATGCCGATGCTGCCGTTGAGCACGCCGGCCGACACACCGATCCCGGTCGCAGTACTGCGGCTCGGCATGGTCTGGAGCGCGAAGCCGCGCCAGAGCAGAGTGGCCGCGGCAATCACCAGCAGCGAAATGCCGACGCGCAGAGGCTGCGCCGGGAGAGAGATCAGAAAGTAGATGCCGATCGGCGTGCCGACGGCGTTGCCCACCATGAGCGGCCAGAGCGACCGCCAATCGATATGCCGCCACACGCCCGGCAGCATATGGATGCTGGCGGAGATCTCGAGCAGCAGCACGATCGGTACCACCTCGGCTGGCGGCAAGACCAGCGTCATGCTGGAGATCGCCAGCATGGAGAAGCCGAAGCCGCTGTAGCCGCGCACGATCGAGGCGCCGAACAGCGCCAGCGCAACGAAGGCAAGAGGCAAAGGCGCGACGTCGGCGAAGGGCCACATGGTCGACAGTGTGCGCATGGCCGTGCCTGCCGTATTAGACTGAACTTTGCCCGAATTTTGACCAAGCCACTGATGTGACTCGCGTTTGTCTGCGGGTCCTGACT
>VGDO01000141.1 GCA_016869645.1 Alphaproteobacteria bacterium | reverse complement strand
GCCGCCGCCGATGGTGGCCATGAGCAGGTCGTCACCGGCCTCGCCGTACAAGTTGCCGGACGTCGCCCCTTCCATGGTGTCGTTGCCGGCACCACCGAAGAGCGTGTCAACGCCCTGCGACCCGAACATCAGGTCGTTGCCGAGGCCGCCATACAGCGTGTCGTTCTGGTCGCCGCCATACAGCGTGTCGTTGCCCTGGCCGCCATACAGTAGGTCGTTGCCCGACGAGCCGGCGATCGAGTCGTTGCCGGTGTTGCCGTAAACGACGTCGTTGCCGCCGCCGATCGCGTTGTCGCCGTACATGGTGTCGTTGCCGTCACCACCGTACAGACGGTCGGAGTCGGTGCCGCCGTACATGATGTCGTTGTCTTCGGCGCCGAACAGGCTATCCGCCCCGTCCGTGCCCATCATGACGTCATTGCCCTTGTTGCCGTACAGCAAGTCAGCGCCCGTGCCACCGTACATGGTGTCGTTGTCCTGGCCGCCGAACAGCGTGTCGCCATCCGCGCCGCCGCGCAGGTCGTCATTGCCGGCGTTGCCGTAGATGACGTCGCTGCCGCTGTCGCCGCTGAGCGTGTCGTTGCCCGAGCCGCCCGACACCGTGTCGGCGTCGGCGCCAGCATCAACGACGTCGTTGTCGTTGCCGGCAATGATGACGTCGCCGCCGCTTCCGCCGCTGATCGTGTCGTTGCCAGCGCCGCCGTAGATGGAGTCGCTGTCATCGCCAGCGTAAATCAGGTCGTTGGCGTTGTTGCCATAGACGAGATCCGAGCCGCTGTCGCCACTCAGAATATCGCCTTCCTGACCACCGAAGATGGTGTCGTTGCCAGCGCCACCGGAAACTGTGTCGCTGCCTTGATTGCCATAAACGAGGTCAGCGCCGTCGACTGCGCTGATGAGGTCGGAACCCGCAAGACCTGTGATGGTATCACCGGATGATGTGCCGGTGATGACATCAGATGATGTTGTTCCAGTAATGCTAGACATCTATTGCCCCCTAAGCTTCGAAGCTGTTGCGTCTTTGCCTGAACCGACGGTCAGCGTTGAATCTAAATGAATCAACTCTTCCCAGACGTGTCCCGACAAGGTTTGAGCCTTGCAGCCTTGCCGGCCAAGAACCGCAAAGCCAGACCTTTCTTACATGACTTTAGTAGTGGGTGCAAGCGGGCGATGGCCGACACGCAAGTGCTTGTTCGCAACGCTGCAATGGAATTGACGGCGCGTTGCAAAAAAGTCACATCCTCCAAACCGCGGGCCGTGCCAATAGCTTGGCAAGCGATGGCCGTTTGCCGACCTTCGCTCAGTTCACATCAGCTGACACCGCTCGTCAATAGCGCCGCGCATCCCTTAACCACGTCTGAAACGCCGTCGCCGCGCGGCCGCAGCGCCAGTACGCGCGCCGCCTGATCAGCCGCCCCATGCAAGGCCGGGGCGACGAGCAATGCGGCGATCTGGCGCTCGAGTTCATCCGGCGTGGCCGGCACGGTGGCCTGGCGCGTGGCGGCGCCGCACAGGCGGGCAAGTCCGCGCGCGGTGACGGCGTGTTCGAGATTGAGCGGCAGGGCAAATTGCGGCGTCCCGGCCATCGCGGCTGCATAGGCTGTGGCGAGGCCCGCATGGTGCACGATCAGGCGGATACGAGGCAGGATATCTGCCAAGTCGAGCGGTTGCGCGTGAAGCCGCATGCGGTCACCCGACGCGAGCCCGCGAGGGGGGTCTTTCACATAAACATCTGCCTGCAGTTTTAACGAGCTAATGGCTGCGAACGTGGCCGTCAGCAGCGGGTGGTTGTTGGGCAGATAGACGAACACGTGATCGGCCGTTCGGCTTGCCGCCGGCGGGCCGGGTGCCAGCAGAGCAATGTTGAACGGCACCAGGGTCGGACTGTCGCGAAACGCCGCATAGGGGTCGAACTCCGGGATCGTGCAGATGAACGTCCGCTGTCCGGAGAAGAGGTCGGCGAAGAATTCGACTGACCGATTGCCCCGCCGGGCCCGAACGCCGTTGATGGCGCGCAGGAGCATGGACTCGTTGGCGCGGCTGAACGGCGGCGGTGCCCTTTCCCAGGGTCGGATCGGCGGCAGCAACCGGTCGGGCGGCGGCACGGTATAGCCGTTGCCGAGGCATACCAGGGGAAGGCGCTCTGCAAGGGCGAGCGACAGGGTCGGGCAGAAATCGGCGACGATCAGATCGGGCCTGATCTCGCCGACCAGCTGATCCCATCGCTCGGCCATCGCCGAAAGTCGCTCGATATCGTGGTAGCCGAACAGCTTCAGCACGTCGGCCAAGGTATGCGTGGGCACCTTGCGCGCGGCCGGATCGGTCGGGCCCGGCCAATGGGGACTGGCCGTGACGCGCACGGCCGGCAGCCGATCGGGTGGCGCCGACAGGCCGAGCCCCGCCGCGATGAGTTGCCGCGCGGCGTCCGGCGACGGCACGGCGAGGACCAGCTCGTGGCCGGTCTCGCGCAATCGCGCCGCAACCGGCAGCATGCGGTTCAGATGCCCCAGACCGGCACCAAACTCCCAGGTCATCAGGATCCGGCTCAAGGCTCTACCTGACGATCTTGACGAGGCCGAGTTTGGCCAGCCAGGCCATGGCCCGCAGCATCGGCCCGCGTTCACGGGCTTCGTGGCGGCTGCCGTCGCCCTCAATGGCAAGCCCGCGCGGTGCACCCTCGAGCTGCCGCATGACCGCTTCGGCGTCCACCAACAGACTGCCGTCGATCACCGACAGCGGCACGCGCGTGAGACGCTCGAACGCACCCAGCGGCGAGCGATCGGCGGCGAGGATGCGACAGCCCGGTTCGATCCGCCCGGAGCCGAATCCGGCAAACAGTGCGAAAGGATCCTCGCGCGCGGGCCATGGCGCCTGCGCGGCGGTCCGCGGGGCCATCTCGTCGGCCGACCTCCTGAGCTCCGCCAGTTCGGCCCACAGTTGCCGGTATTGCGAGATGACGATGCGCCAGTCATAGTGCTCGGCCGCGCGGCGGCGTCCACCGGCACCCATGCGGATGCGCATAGCCTCGTCCCCGGCCAGCCGTGCGATGGCAGCCGCGGCCGCCTCGATGTCGACCGAAATGGCTTGGCTGGACCGGGCAACGTAGACGTCGTGATTCTCAACCTCCAAAGCGTGCGCGATCGCCAGGTCCTGGCCGGCGCCCGGCGGCGGCATGACCGTGGGAATGAGAAAGCCCGTTTCGCCGTCGACCACGTTGTCGCGATAGCCGTCCCAATCGCTGACCACGCACGGCAGGCCGGATGCCATGGCTTCGAGCGGAGTTAGCCCAAAGCTCTCCTGGATGTTGTCGACCAGCGAGACGAAAATGTCCGCCGCGCGCCACGCACCGGCTCGGACCGCGGCATCTTTGCCGTCGAGCGTGAGCACGCGTACCGACGGCATGAGCGTGCCGGCTGCCGCTGCAAAGCCGTCTCTGGTCGCGTCGTTGTGAAACCATCCAACGAGAAGCAGAACGATGTTCTTGCCGCTGGCGCGCTGCGCGCGTTCGAGCGCGAGGAACATCGGCGTGGGGTGGGCCTTCGAGTGAGCGCTGAGGCGTCCGAGAAACAGGATCACAACGTCGTTGTCGGCTATGCCGTGCTGCGCACGGTAGCCCTGGCGGGAAACGCCTTCGACCGCCGCAGCATAAACCCTGCTATCGACGCCCAGCGGAATGACGGGCAACCCGACCGGCATGACCGGTCGCGCCCCCACCCGCGCGACAAGGTAGTCCGCCATCTGCTCGAGCATTCGCTCGACCATCGATTTGATCGCCGTCGACGTGCACACCAGCGCGTCCCAGCGTTGGACCGGAGCCACGAGGTAGTCGATGACCGCGTCCATTGCGCGCGCGCTCGACATCGTGTGCGTCACGCCGCACAGGCTGTACTGCCGGTTGCCAACATGCCGGCGATGCCACGCGCTCGATCCCAAGACAGGGGCCGGCACATAGAGGCAACCCGGCTTCGCCAGCTGCTCGACGGCGGTCAGAGCTATGTGCTCGACCGGCGTGCCGCGCGGAGCGCCCAATTCGCCCAGACGTGCGGCGAAGTCGTCGGCATCGGCGGCGGAGCGTGCGTAGCAATAGACGCGCTCTCCCTCAGAGATCGACGCAGCAAATCCGCCAAGAAATCCGACGTTTGCCGCGTGCAAGCCCATCGGGCGTTCGCGCTCGAACTTGAAGCCGCTCGGATGGTATCTGATGGCGGCGGTCCGCATCAGCGCTCCGCTATGCTTGGCATCGGTCATCCGGGCAAGGTGATGGAGCAGGTCCGCACGGGGCTAGCTTTGCATTCGCCAGTCTAGGCGCCAACGTTCAAGGTCCCGGGCGATCCGGATGAAGACCGCGTCCCATTCGTCCTGCTTCACCTGCCAATAGAGCCGCGCGAGCGGCAGCCAGGGCGTCACGCTTGCAGCCTCCGGGTAGCGCCAGTCGTCCTGGTCGAGGCGAAGCGCGACGAAACTGGGTCGGCCAACGCCGTGGGCCGCCGCGGCCGTTGCGTTCGCGACCGTGACCACCGCATCCATTGCAGCGACCTGGGCGACCAAGCCTTCGATATCTTCTCGCGCGTTGATGTCGTCGTCAGCGATGATGCGCGTGCCGCTTCGCTCGACGGCTTCGGCGAGCTCGGCGCCGACAGTGCCATATTGCAAATTGACGAACGTGATGCCATCGAGCGCGAGCACGGGTTGCCAGACCGACAACGGCGCCTCGAACGAGCGCTCGACCTTCGGCTTCGTGCTGCGCCAGGAGATCCCGACCAGGGCGTCGCTGCGGCCTCCCAGGTAGCGTCGGCGCAGGTCGCCAACGCGCGCCGCGTCGGCCACCAAGTAACCAGTCGGTGCGCTGCGCTCGGCGAAGCCCAGACGCATCGCGAGATCGCCCATGGCAGCCTGCATGGCGCAGGCCAGCAGCTCGTCGGCGGGAGGCGCCGTCCGCTCATGAATTCGGTGGCGCGGGTAAGAGCGCGTCAGGACCGACGCCAGTCTCGGATCGCATTCGACTTCGACCTGTCCGCCAATGCCATGCAAGGCATCCAGAAAGCCGCTGAACCACAACTCGTCGCCCAAACCCTGCTCTCCCCACACGGCCAGGCTGCGTCCGCCGAGCAACTCTCCGGTCCACTCCGGCTGGCGAAACACCGGGTCTCTCATCATGTGGCGGACCGTCGCCATGGCGTCGGAACGCCAGCGCCAATGATAGTCGCGCAGACCCTCCCGTGCGCGACCCGACGTCAGGAACGCCAGAGCTCGATCATAGCGGTAGCCCGGCTGCTCCGGGCTGAATGCAACGGCGTTCTCGAAATGCAGGACCGCTTTGGCAGAGCGGCCCTGCCGGCGCGCCGTCAGACCGAGGTTGTAGTGCGAATCCGTGAAATTGGGCTCCAAGACGATCGCGCGCCGATACCATTCCTCCGCATCACGCCAATTCTTTCGCTTGTGGTGCCATGAGCCGATGCGATCACACACGATGGCCATATTCGGGGCGAGCCGATGCGCGGACTGGAACCGGACGAGCGCTTCCGAAGCCAAACCCAATCCCTCCAGCACGACGCCGAGATTGCCCAACGTCGCGACATGGCCGGGCTGCAGCTCGAGCGCGACTCCAAAGGCGCGTGCCGCCTCCTCTGCTCGACGGTGCATCCGCAGCAGCGAGCCGATGACACGCCAGGTGCGGGGCGAACCGGGCCGAAGCACTGCCGCGCGCCACTGGGCCGCGATCGCGCTCTGCACGTCGCCCAACCGGCGATGGACGAGCGCCAGTCGATGAGCTCCTTCGACGTGGTCGGGCAGAATCCGCTGAGATTCTGCAAGCGCTTCCAGCGCCTCGTCCAACCGACCCAATTCGGTGAGCGCAATGCCGCGATTGAGCAGGAGCACGCCGTCCGTTGGACAACGCACGAGCCCATCGCTCGCGACCTTCAATGCGCGTTCGGCTTTGCCTTGATCGAGCAGAACGGCCGCCAGCATGGACCATGCTTCACCGGCCTCCGGCTGACGAACGACCGCTGCTTCGAGAGGCCCCTGCGCCTGTGACGACCGGCCGCGACGGCGCAGTGCCTGCGCCAGACTGACGGCAGCGCCCACCAGATCGGCGCGCAAGCTCAATGCATGGCGGAACCAGGCGATCGCAGCTTCGTCGTCGTCAGCAGACGTTTCGATATTTCCCCGATTGACGTGCAGTTCCGCCCGTTCCGGGGCGAGCGCAAGGGCGCGGGACAAGGCCGAGCGAGCCGGTTCCAAACGGGCCAGGCGGCGCAATACGCCCGCCCAATTGGCCGCATGCTGAGCTCTTTCGGGCGCCAGCCTCGTCGCGCGCTCCAGCGCCGCGGCGGCCGCAGCCAGTTCACCCAGGCGCGCGAGCAGTCGCCCGAGCAGCCCATGCGCCTCTGCGTCGTCGGGACGGGCGTCGACGTCGCGCTCGGCTGCGGCGCGGGCTTCATCCAGCCGTCCGTGCTCGAGCAGGCCAGCCGCAGTCATTGCATGCGCGCGCGGGCGACCCAGGCATCACGCCAGGTTGCCAGGTCGCGACCTATGCGAACAAAGATTCCCGCCCAATCCCCGATGGCTTCGGGCCAGTGCTGCCGGGCCAATGGCAGCCACGGCGTGGCCGTTGCTTTTTCGCGATACCGCCAGTCGTCCTGGCCCACTCGCAAGGCGACATGACAAGGCCGCCCGATCGCGTGCGACGCAGCAACAGCCGAATTTGCGATCGAAACGACGGCATCCATTGCCGACACTTGCGCGAGAAAACCGTCGACGTCGTGCATGGCGTCGACCGCAGAATCATGAACGATGCTGGCACCGCTCCGGAACGCCGCCGCCGCAACCTCGGCGCCAACGTCGCCGTATTGCAGACTGACGAACCGGATGCCGCGCACGGCAAAGACCGGATCCCAGGTCGGGAGCGGCGCTTCAAAGGACCGGTCGCGCCGCGGCTTGATGCTGCGCCACGAAATCCCAACCAGCGCCTCGTTCCGGCCGGCGCGATAGCGTGATCTCAACTCGGCGACGCGGCGCGGATCGGCGACGAGATACCCGGTCGGTGCCGCATTCTCCGCCGCCGCCAGCTTGAGCGGCAAATCTCCCATGGCGACCTGTGTTGCCGCTTCGAGCAGCACCGGCTCGGGCGGGCTTCGCCGCGCATAGGTCGCGCAGCGCGGATAGGAGCGCGCCAGTGTCGGAGCTAGCCGGCCATCGCATTCGATCAGGACGTCGCCACCGCATCCGGCGAGCAGTCCGATATAGCCGCTGAACCAAAGCTCGTCGCCCAAGCCCTGCTCGCCCCACACGAGGAGCCGCCGGCCGCCGAGACATTCGCCCCGCCATTCGGGTTGACGGAAGATCTCGCGCGCCTCATGGCCGCCGAGATCGGGGCGGCCGGGCGTGCGCCAGCGTCGCCGGTAGGCGGTCAGACCAGGCAGGCTCTCGCCCCGCGCCAACATGACGACCGCGCGCGCGAGCTGGTAGGTGGCATTGCCGGGCGCGAGCTGCGAGGCAGTGTCGTAGCAGGCAAGCGCGCAGTCCGATTCGCCGTGCTGACGCAGCAAGCTGCCGCGCTGGTGGTGGGCCTCGGCCGATCCCGGTTCGAGCGCGACGGCGCGCACCGCCAGCGCGCGTGCCGCGCTCCGGTCGCCTGTCCGGTCAAGAAGCATCGCGTGGTTGCCGAGCCCGGCGACGCTGGCCGGATCGAGCGATCGAGCGCGCTCGAACGCGGCCCGCGCTTCCGCCAGGCGTTCGCACGACTGCAGCACGGCGGCGTAGGTCGACCACGCCGACGACGATTCGACGTCGAGCTCGACCGCGTGACGGGCATCGTGCTCAGCCAGCTCGAGTGCGCCGCCATCGGCCAGGACCGCGGCCCGGAGCTCGTGTGCGCGCAACTGCGTCGGGTCGAGCGCCAGCGTTCGGGCCAATGACCGAAGAGCCGGTTCCGGCGCGCCGCAACGGCGGTGGGCGACCGCCAGGTGGTATGCGCAGTCCGGCGATGCAGGGTCTGCCGATACGCTCGCATCGAGGACGAGGCTGCCTTCGAGCGCCCGGCCCAAGCCGGTCAACGCTATTCCCTTGTTCAACAGCAGCCGGGCCAGACACGGAAAGCGCCGGAGCGCCCGGTCGACCAGTTCGATTGCCGACTCGAAAGAGCCCTGATCGATCATCACGGTCGTGAGATTGACCCAGGCCTCGGCGAGGTCCGGGCGCAAGACCACCGCAGCATCGAGATGCGCGAGCGCCTCGTCCAGCCTTCCGCGGCGGCGCAGGGCGCTGCCGAGATTGCTTGCCGCTTCCGCCAGCGCCGGGTTCAGCGTCCGGGCCGCGAGGAATCCCGATATCGCCGGTTCCGGCGCATGCGCGCCGATCAGGTTGGCGCGATTGAAACGCAGTTCCGCTCGGCCCGGGTCGAGCGCAATCGCCTGGTCGAGCGACGCGAGCGCCGCGTCGTCGCGACCCAGGCGACGCAACGCCGCGGCCAGATTGGCGTGGTGAGCGGCCCGATCCGGGTCGATGCCGATTGCGCGCACGAGTGCGGCCGCCGCAGCCTCGGCGTCATTCAACCGCAGGAGAACGCGGCCCAAGAGCGCGTGGCCGGCGCCGTCGTTCGGATGGCATTCGACATGTCTGACCAGGATGTCGCGGGCCTCGGCGTACCTGCCTGCTGTGGTCAGCTCTTGCGCGGTGTCCACTGCCGACACCGGCACCTCACGACGGAAGCGGCCCGCGTCCGAGGCGACGCGATTCAGGCTGGTCGGACAAGCGGACCCAGCCGCCACGCTCCATGCTGGCGTAGAGCGCGTGCACGAAGCGCAACGCGCGCAGCCCTTCGCCGGCGTCGACGGGAACGTCAGTGCGACCCGCACGGAAGGCCTCGATCACCGCGCGCAGATAGGGACCGTGCCCGAGGCCGTAGCTGGTCGGAACGTCTTGGGAATGCAGCTCGGCTACGCGCGCATCGTCCGGCGTCGGCGTCACCGGCGACCAGGTTTCGATGCGATTGAGAGCCTGCCCGCCGACCTTCGCCAAGGCCTTTTCACCAACCAGATGCAAGGACGCCTCGAAGTCGCGCGGGCGCGCCGAAGTCGTGGCTTCGATCGTGCCGAGCGCTCCCGAGGCGAAGCGTACCGCGGCGACGGCGGTGTCCTCGGCCTCGAGCCGGTTGAGCACCGCCTCGCCATGCGCACAGACCGCATCCACTGGTCCTGCCAGCCATTGAAGTGCGTCGAGGTGATGGATGGCCTGCTGCGCCAGCACGCCGCCGTCCATCGCCCAGCGGCCGTGCCAGGGATCGTCGTAGTAGCCTTGTTCGCGGCACCAATGCACGCGCACACCGGCCGTGACCAAGCGGCCCAGCCGCCCCGTGTCGACGGCCTGGCGCAGGAAGCGCATGGCCGGATTGTAGCGGTTCTGCTTGACGACGGCGCAGATCAGACCGCGCTTGCGCGCTTGTTCCGCCAGCCTCTCGCCCTCCGCCGGAAGCAGCGTGACCGGCTTCTCGACCACGACGTTGACGCCCTGCTCAAGCAGGGCCAGGGCATGCTTGCCATGATTGCCTGACTCGGTCAGCACGCAAACGAGATTGGGACGCGCGGCGGCGATTCCCTCGATCCCTTGAACGACATCGGCGCCGAGTTCGCGCGCGAACGACTCGGTCCGGTCGGCGACCGGATCAGCGACCGCGACCACCTTCGCAATGTCGTTGAGTTCATCGCGGAAAACTTCGAGATAGCGCCGCGACACGCGGCCGCAGCCCAGCAATCCGATGCGCACCAGATTCGTCAATGTCACTCTCCGCAGCGAAGCCGCAAACTGTGCAGCGGTGGCTAGGCTTACCCTCTCTTCGCGGCCGGACCAAGAAAAAACGTCGCGTTTGCAGTCACCTGCGGGGCTGGGTGCCGCAATCTCAACACCGCTCGTAGATGCCAATTTGCATCGCCGGCCAGTATTTGCGCGGAAGGAACAATTCGTCTCTGCACCGTGGCTTCAATGGCTCGCCGACGAGATTGCGAACGGCTGGTCGATAGCCTTGCCGCCGAAAGTTCGCGGCCAAATCAGGTCTGCCAATCTGCAGGTCCCAGGTATCGAGCGCTGAGACTTCGAGGACATGCCGCGTCCCGAGCTGGGCAACCCGCATGAGACAGCGGTCGAGCTGCCGATCGTCGAAGCAGACGGCAACTGAGAACATGGTGACCAAGTCGATGGTGCCGTGCCGTCGCACGAACGCGTCGGCGTCCCACGTCAGGAGATCGGCCTGAAAGATGTTGGTCTCTCGAAATGGTACGTCACCAGCACGCGACATCGCAGCGCTGAACGTCGCTGAATTCAACAGCTTGCGGGCCGCCTCGACGCGCGCCTCGTGAAGGTCGCAGCCGAACAGGTTCTGCCGCGGCACGCCGCACTCCGTTGCCATGAAGTAGAGCCAGGACCCGTCGCCGCAGCCGAGATCGAGAATGCGAAGACCGCGCGGATCGTGCCGGGCGACAAAGTCGCGGAGCACATCGCGGGCGGGAACTTCGGCTGCAAGCCAGCCATCATACGTCGCGGCCAAATCGTCGACGCCCCGTGCGCGATTGAAGACGGGATTGGACTGCCAAAGCTCCTGCGCTGTCTGCCCGGGCGTCGTGGCGCCGCATTTCCAAAGATAGTAGAACGGATTGGCAAGATGCCAGCCGGGATGGCCGGCATCCGGCCCGTGCTCCAGCACCCGAAGGTACTTGTCGGGCACAGGCACTCCTGGCATGGCCGATGCGGCGAAGCTCCGCAGCGCTTCGAGTGGACGGCCGTCGAGCAAGGCGGCGACGCATTCATCGATCGGTCCCCAGGGCGGGACGCTGCGCAGGGCATCGAGGAACGCCTTGGTCTCGGGGCGATGGCGCGCGAGGTCGAATGCCTCAGGGCGATCGCCGACGGCGTCCATCATGGCCATAGCTGCCTCAAGAGCCGCCCGACGTCCCGATTTGGATCCGACAGCATCGACCAGATACTGGGCGAAATAGAAACTGCGCTGGCGCGCGATGATTTCTCGATTGTGACGCAGCGAGCGGCACCAATAGTTCAGCGCATTGTCGACAGCGCCGTTCGCCAGATGGGCTTCGGCGAGAAGCTGCTCGTAGCGACCATTGTCGGGCCGCAGGCGCGTGGCTTCGGTGAGGGCGAGCGCGGCGGACGTGCTTCGTCCGGACTGCATCAGCAGCTTGCCCAGGCGAAAACGCAGCTCTGCATCCGCGGGCGACAGGTCGCATGCGCTGGCGAGAGCGTCGGCGGCGTCGGACGTTCGATCGAGCCGAGACAGCTCCTCGCTCATCTCCAACAGGGCATTGACCGAGCTTGGTTGCAGGACGCACGCCGCCTGCAAGGCTCCGAGCGCGGCGCCACTACGATCCAACTCGCGCAACATGTGACCAGATTGAAGCCTCAGCTTCCAGTCATCGGGCTTCAGTCGCGTCGCATCGGCAAAGGCAGATATCGCCTCCTCGTTGCGACCGAGCCGCCGCAGCGCCAGCGCAAGCAATTGACGACAGGTCCAGTCGCCGAGGTCCAGTGTCGCCGCCCGCTGGAGCGCGTCGACCGCCCCGTCGTCGCGTCCGAGATCGGCGAGCGCGGCCCCCAGGCCGGCATGCGCCCTGGCGCGACCGGGATCCAGCGCCAGTGCGTTCCGATAGGCCGACGCCGCCAGTGCCGCCCGCTTTGCCATCAGGCCCGCCCGGCCAATCAACTCGTGGAGAGATGCCCTTACCGGATCGAGCGCGACCGCGCGCCAACACCATTGCAATGCCGGCTCGCCGCGGCGCTGGGCCAGTTCGACCATACCCAGAAGCGCCATCGCATCGCGCTGCGGCGCGCCAATTGCGATTGCATCGCGGCACGCCGCGGCGGCCTGATCGAAAGCGCCTGCCCGAAGCGCTTGGCGCGCGCCTTCGAGCGCAGTCGCCCCCGACGCTGCCGTATCGGCCGGAGTCCGAGTCATGATGTCGCTGCCCCGGTTCGTGGCTGCCGCCGCACCCGCCCGGGCATTGGCCGAGCATCAGCCACGGCTGGTCGGCGCCAACGATAGCAGCCAGAGCTCCAGATTGACCAGTTGCCAAAGGAACATCATGTGATTGTCGCGCGTCTGGCCTTCCAGAACGATGGCACGATGCTCGTGAATGAGGCGCTCGACCTCACGCTGATTGTATATGCCACGCTCGGCAAAGGCGCGGGACCGCACGAGATCCATCAGCGCCTCGAAGCCGTGCTCGGCGAACCAACGATGCGCCGGCGCGTTCCATCCCGTCTTGACCACCCGCGTGCGGGTGGCTTCGGGAAGGATGCCGTCCATGACCGCGCGCATGAACGACTTGGTGATGCCGTCGCGGATCTTCCAGTCGGTGGGGACCCGCAAAGCAAACTCGAGCAACCGCACATCGTGGAACGGAAAGAAGTCATTCAGGCCAGCATGGGCGGTGTTGCGGTCGCTCGCGCGCAGGCAGCACGGCATGGTGTTGCGCAGCAGCTCGTTGAGCGTGTGGCACTTCAGATAGCTGCGGAACGGCCGGTCGAAGACCGGTCGGATCGTCGTCATGTCGAAGTACCCGGCGTCGAGCGCGCCGGCATAACGATCGAGCAGCGCGAGGTTCGGTCGGCATTGGCCGGGCTGCGCGGCGTCCGTGAGCTGCGCCACCATCGCGCGCGCGACCTCTTTGGTCTTGCGAAAGACCGGATGGTCGTGACGCCGAATCCAGGCCGCGATTTCCTCGTCGAGCCGGCTGGTCTCGCCGCGTGCCCGCAGATCGGCGAAAAAATAGAAGAAGTAGTCGTATTCGCCGGCGTGCTGCTCGTCCCCGCCCAGACCGCCGAACAGGCTGTCGTAGCCCTGCGCGCCGACTGCGCGTGCAAGCAGATAGTGGGTCATCCACGTCACTGTGGCGACCGGCTCGTCGTGAAACGCAACCATGTCGCCGATCAGCGCCATCAGGTCGGGCCGGTCGATGCGCACCGGCATCCAATCGGCGAAACCGGCATCGATGACGTCGCGAATTTCCTTCGACTCGTCGAAATAGTCGTCGGAATAGACCGTGGAAACCGCCATCGGCTTCGCGCCGGTTAGGCGGAAGGCCGTGGTCACGACTGACGAGCTGTCGAGACCGCCGGACAGCGTAAAGGCCGGTCGTTTGGCATGAGCAAGACGCCGGGCGACCGCGTCGCGCAGCAGCTCGCGATATTCGGCGGCGGCCTCGGCCGGATCCGTGAATTCCTCCTGCTCGGCAAATCGGGCATAGGCCGTTGTGACGGTCGTGCCGTCACGCCGCGTCAGGCAATGGCCGGGCGCGAGCTGCTCGATGTCGGCATAGGGCGAGCGGGTCGGCTCGACATCGAAAAACCGATAGTGGCCGACGGCCACGGTCGCGACATAGTCCGGGCGCACGGCATTGCCGATTCCAGGCGCGGCGAGAAGGGAACGCGGACGCGAGGCAAAGGCGAACGGTCGGCCCGCGGCGCTGTGGTAGAGCGGCTTGATCCCAAAGCGGTCCCGCGCGAGATGAAGCGCGCCGGAGTGCCGGTCGCAGATCGCCAGTGCGAAATCGCCGTTGAGCGATGCGAGCGTCTCCGCCAAGCCGCGGCGCTCCAGGCCGGCCGCCACGCGCGCTGCGTCGTTCGACGCCGTGGGCAGGTCTTCGGGATTGTAGAGCCGTCCGTCGAGGGCGACCGTCCACCGCTCGTCGGCATGCCAGACGCCGCCCGTTGCGGCTGCGATCGAGACGTTGCCCGCCTGTGCCGTCGCCGAAAATGCCTCAGGCGCGCCGATGGCCTCCAGCAGGGCGCCTGCGTCGGCGCCGGGCGTGCCGGCGGTTCCGGCTATGCGCGCCATCGTCGTCGCCGCTCACTTGACCGCGTAGACGATCCACATGGCCTGGAAATAGCGATCGTAGCCGCGGCGCCGGGATTCCTCGCGCGTCAGCTCGTAGGTGACCTCGCAGGGATCGACGACGGAGCAACCCGCAAGCAGACCGGAAAACTCCTCGCGCGCGAAGAAATGGCTGAGACCGATGGTCTCCAGATGAAACTTGTTGCCGACCTTGTCGGAGCTGAGGACGATGGTGCCGGGGTCCTCCGGCAGCTCGTGGTCGCGCTGCGCACCATAGGTCGAGTGGCGGCGGTTCAGCATGTGTCCGACGAACACGCCGCCCGGTTTGAGCACGCGCACGACCTCGGCGAAGGCCTTGATGCGGTCGTCGCGCGCGAGGTGCTGGAAAACGCAGGATTCGAGCACGCCGTCGAGGCTCGAGTCGGGAAACTCGAGCGCCGTGGCCGACCCGTGCACCAGCGAGCCGAGACGGGCCTCCAGCCCGCGCTGGCGAAAGCTGCGGCGGGCGAGCTCGAGCGCCGTCGGCGAAATGTCGACGCCGGAGACCTTGATGCCGCGCTCGGCGAGCCAGACCAGATTGGGACCCGCCCCGCAGCCGACCTCGAGATAGTG
>VGDO01000140.1 GCA_016869645.1 Alphaproteobacteria bacterium | reverse complement strand
CCGCGGCGATGCGGTTGACGAGCGTCTCGGGCAGCAGGCGGATGGTCATATCACCATTGTCGCGCCGCCGGGCGCGGCGGTCAAAGCCGGGGCCGAAGCCTCACCCCTCCGGCGTCGGCGCCTCGCGCGTCGGCGACACACCCTGCGGCTCGCCGATCACGACGAAGGTGAGATTCGCGGGGTCCAGCAAGCGTTTGGCGACCCGGCGCACATCCTCGATCGTGACCCGCTCGATCAGGCGGTTGCGCTCGCTGATGTAGTCGATGCCGAGCCGGTCGCGCTGGATCGAGACGAGGATGCCCGCGACTCGGCGCGCCGTGTCGAACTGCAGCGCGAAAGAGCCGGTCAGATAGGTCTTGCCCTCATCGAGCTCCTGCTGGCTGGGTCCTTCCGCGGCGAACCGCGCCCACTCCGCCTTGATGATCTCGATCGACTGGGCGACGCGGCTGTTCTCGGTCGCGACCGTGCCGACGATCGCGGCCGCCTGGTCCATCGGCACCAGTCCGGTCGAGACGCCATAGGCGAGGCCGCGCTTCTCGCGCACCTCGCGCATCAGGCGCGAGGTGAAGCCGCCGCCGCCCATCAGATGGTTCATGACATGAGCGGCATACCAATCCGGATCGTCGCGCTTGATGCCGCCATGGCCGAAGGTGACGACGGATTGCGGCACGCCCCGGCGCACGACCATGACGTCGCCGCGCGCAGCCGGCGTCACGGCCGGCACCTCGGCCGGCACCGAGGTCGCCGGCAGGCCCCCGAAGGTACGGTCGAGCAGCGGCCTGAGCTCGTCGGCCGAAATGTCGCCGACCACGCCGAGCATGATGTTGTCGCGCGCCAGACGGTCGCGAACAAAGCGGCGCAAATCGTCGGCGACCACGCGCTTCAACGTCTCCGCGGTCGATGCCTGCCGCCCGTAGGGATGCTCGGGGAAGACGCTGCGCCACCACGCACGGTTGGCGATGGTGCGCGGCTGCTGTGCGGACTGCACGAGACCCGAAAGCTTCTGGTCGCGCAGCCGATCGATCGCATCCTGGTCGAAGCGCGGCTCGGTCAGCGCCAGACGCATGAGCGCGAAGGCGGTTTCGCGGTTGTCGCGGAGCGTGCTGAGCCCGCCGCTCACCGTCTCGAGATGCGCCGAGAAGCTCAGGCTGATCGACAAGTCCTCGAGCTGCCGCTTGAACGCCTGGGAATCGTGAGGACCCGCCCCTTCGTCGAGCAGCTCCATCGCCATCTCGGCGATGCCGCGCTTCTCGGCGGGCACCAGCGCGCTGCCGCCGCGCCAGGAGACGTCGAGCGCGATGATCGGCACGGTCTTGTCCTCGACCAGCCAGGCTTCGATGCCGCCGGGGCTGATCACGCGTTGGATGGTTACCGCCCAGGCCGGCGACCAGGCGGGCGCCCAAGCGAGGAGCGCGACGAGGACGACGAGGATTCGCGTCAACATACGAGTTGCCTCACGTCGTCGGCTTGGGCAGCAACAGGCTGGTCACGGAGTGCGGCAGCTTCAGCACGTGGCGCGCCGCCGCTTCGATGTCCGCCCTGGTGACCTCGGCGATCCGCTCGGGCCAGCTCTCGACATCCTCGACCGTGCGGCCGACGACGAGCGCGCCGCCCAGCGCGCGCGCCGCGCCACGCATGCTGTCGCGCGCATAGACGGCAGCTGCCTTGAGCTGGGTCTTGGCGCGCGCGACTTCTTCGTCGGTCACGCCGTCGGCAAGCAGGCGGGCGATCTCCTTGTCGACCGCCGCCTCGACCTCGGCCAGCTCGCCGCCCGGCTTGGGCGTGGCGGAAAAGCCGAAGGTGCCGAGATCGTAGGCATTGGGGTCGTACCAGGCGGACACCGAGTTGACGATCTTGGCGTCGATCACGAGCGCCTTGTAGAGGCGGCTGGTGGCGCCGCCGTCGAGGATCTGCGACAGCAGCTGAAGCGCGTATGCATACCGCGTCTCGCCCTTGCGGTAGCTGGGCGCGATGTAGGTGCGGCTCCAGGATGGGCGGCCGACGCGCGGACTCTCGAGCGAAACGCGGCGCGGCGCCAGGTGCGGCGGCTCGTCGAGCCGCACGCGCGGCGCCACTGTCTTGGCCGGGATGGGACCGTAGTATTTTTCCGCGAGTTCCTTGACGCGCGCGGCCGTCACGTCTCCCGCTACCACCAGGATCGCGTTGTTGGGCGCGTAGTGCTTGGCGTAGAAGTCGAGCGCGTCGCCCGTGTTGAGACCGCGGATCTCGTGCTCCCAGCCGATCACGGGAATGCGATAGGGATGGGCGAGGAAGAGCACCGCCTGGACGTGCTCGCGGAGCTGCGAGGCCGGGCTGTTGTCGGTGCGCGAGCGGCGCTCCTCCAGGATCACCTCGCGCTCGGGGTTGACTTCGGCATCGGTGATGACGAGGTTGGCCATGCGGTCGGCCTCCATGCGCATGACGAGCTCGAGCCGATCGGACGCAACCTCCTGGTAGTAGCCGGTGTAGTCGGACGAGGTGAACGCATTCTCGCGTCCGCCATTGCGCGCGACCCCCTGGGAGAACTCCCCGGGCTTGAGGTTGCGCGTACCCTTGAACATGAGATGCTCGAGGAAATGCGCGATGCCCGACTTGCCCGGCGGCTCGTCGGCGGCGCCAACCTTGTACCAGACCATATGCGTGACGATCGGCGCGCGGTGGCTGACCACCACGACGACCTGGAGCCCGTTTGAGAGCGTGAAGGTCTCGGGATTGTAGACGCCTGCCCGTGCTGGCGCGCCGCCCGCCAGGAGCGGCAGCATGGCCAGCAGCATTCCCAAGGTCAGGCAAGAGCGCAGATGCATGAAGCCTCCGATGCGGGGATTCAGGTCGCGGGCGAAACGGGCGCCCGATCGAGCCCGGAGATTATGGCCGTATCATGGCGCCGGGTTCGGCACGGACAGCAAACGCAGGCGCCGGTGTCCAGTTCGCCGCGCGTCTACGCCCGGGAACGGCGACCGGATGGCCGGGCGCCCGCCGCCCCTCGCCTCATCCCATGACATCCTTGATGAAGATGTCCTTGACCTCGAGGGGGAAGCGCGCCTTCAGGCGCGACATCGCTTCGTTCTTGAAGTACTCGAAATGGGACGGGCCGGGGCTGCCATCTTCGAACAGCCTGGTTGCGATCGGGTAGAGCATGCCGTCGATCGCCTGCTTGTTGTTCTTGAGCGTTTCCTTGGCCTTCGAATCCTCGGCCTCGATGGCGACCGAGACGCGGCCTTTGACCTGTCGCCCGTCGCGGCTGAGGAAGACGACATAGGGGCCGAACGGCACGTAGTTGCTCTCCTTGAGCATCCGCGTGTAGCGGTCGATCTTGGAGTCTTCCTCCTTCTTCTTGTCCTTCTTGTCGGCCGCCATGGCCGGACCGATGACCGCAAGCGCAAGGGTCATCGCAAGTGCCAGCAGGCGTCTCATCGGCGATGTCTCCGCACGGGGCCAAGCGCCGCTGCTGCCAGCGGCCGATTCACATCGATGAAAGTGCTGATTTTACGCTATTTTCCGGCAGTTGGCAAATTGCCGTGGCAAGCGTCAGCCCGGTCCGATCGGCACCAGCTCATAGCCGCGGGCGCGCATGCAGTAGTCCTGCAGATGGGCTTCGTAGCTCATGCGGTCAAATTCGCGCTGCTGGCGATAGAAATGGCTGCGCCGATGCCAGCGGTCCGGGAAGGGGTAAAAGAACGGGCCGCCATGGAAGTAATCGCGAAAGGCCGTCTGCGAGGCGAGGCGGCTGCACTCGTGCTGATCGATCTGGGCGAGCTCGGGCGTCGCGCCCGGCTTGGTCCAGGCCATCGGCTGGCAGGCACCCACGGTCAGCGCCGTCAGCACGACGAGCGGAAGGACAAGCGACGCGGCTCGAGGCATGGGCATCCAGTCTGACATGGCCCTCTCCCGTTTAACGCCGGTCTGCATGGGCTTGTTCCGGACGGCTCAACCGCGCGCAACAGCGCGCCAGCCGATGTCGCGCCGGCAGAAGCCCTGCGGCCAGTCGATCCGGTCGACCGCGGCGTAGGCCTGGACTTGTGCGGCGCGCACATCGGCCGCGCGTGCGGAGACGCCGAGCACACGGCCGCCATTGGCGAGGATCCGGTCGCCCTCGGCGCGCGTGCCGGCATGGAATACGGTGACACCCGGCACCTGGGCCGCTTTGTCGAGCCCCTTGATCTCGGTGCCCTTGGCATAGTCGCCGGGATAGCCATTGGCGGCCATGACCACGCAGAGCGCGGCGTCCGGGTACCAGCGCAGATCGAAATGATCGAGCATGCCGTCGCGCGCGGCGACCAGAGCGGGCAGCAGATCCGATTGCAGACGCAGCATCAGCACCTGGCATTCCGGGTCGCCGAACCGAACGTTGAACTCGAGGAGCTTCGGGCCCTTGGGATCGATCATCAATCCGGCGAAGAGCACGCCGCGGAATGGCGTGCCGGCATCCGCCATGCCCTTGACCACGGGGTTGATGATCTCGGCCATGACTCGGGCGGTCATCGCCTCGGTCATGATCGGCGCCGGCGAATAGGCGCCCATGCCTCCCGTGTTCGGCCCGCGGTCGCCATTGCCGACCGCCTTGTGATCCTGGGCCGAGGCGAGCGGCAAGGCGGTGCGACCGTCGCACAGGGCGAAGAAGCTCGCCTCCTCGCCGGCCAGGAAGTCCTCGACCACGACTTCGTCGCCCGCCGCGCCGAAACGGCGCTGCACCATCATGTCCTCGAGGGCGGCGAAGGCTTCGGCCTGGTTGGCCGGGATGATCACCCCCTTGCCGGCGGCGAGCCCGTCCGCCTTGATGACCATGCGCGAGTTGTGCCGGCGCACGAAATCCTTGGCCGCGCGCAGATCGCGAAACCGGCCATAGGCGGCGGTCGGCACGTTCACGCGCCGGCACAGATCCTTCATGAAGCCCTTGGAGCCTTCGAGCTGGGCGGCTGCGGCCGAGGGCCCGAAGGTCCTGATGCCGGCTTCTTCGAGGTGGTCGGCGAGGCCTGCGACCAATGGCGCCTCCGGGCCGACGACGACGAAGTCGATGCCGGTGCTGCGCGCGAATTCGACGAGGCCCTCGATGTTCTCCGCCGCGATCGGCACCAGCTCCGCCTGCTCGGCGATGCCGGCATTGCCCGGCGCGCAGTAGAGCTTGTCACAGAGCGGCGAGGCGGCGAGCGCCCAGCACAGCGCATGCTCGCGGCCACCCGAGCCGACGACTAGAACCTTCATGGCCACCCCGCCCCGCTTTTGATCCTGTGCTTGCGCGCGCTGTTGTATCATAGGGCCAGTCATGACGGAGCCTGCATTGCTGACGCCCAGGACCGAGGCCGCCCCCGGTCCCGACGCGCCGGGACGGAATGTCCCGGAATACACGGTCGGCGAACTGTCCCATGCGCTGAAGCGAACGGTCGAAGGCGCTTTCGAGCGCGTGCGCGTGCGCGGCGAGATCTCCGGCTTCAAGCGCCACAGCTCGGGTCATCTTTATTTCTGCCTCAAGGACACCGACGCCGTGCTCGACGCCGTGTGCTGGCGCGGCCAGGTGGCGCGTCTCGGGCTCAAGCCCGAGGACGGCATCGAGGTCATCTGCACCGGCCGGCTGACGACCTATCCCGGACGCTCGAAGTACCAGATCGTCATCGACCAGATGGAGCTGGCGGGCGAAGGCGCCTTGCTCAAGCTGCTCGAGGAGCGCAAGCGCAAGCTCGCCGCCGAGGGCCTGTTCGATCCGGCGCGCAAGCGCAAGCTGCCGTTCCTGCCCGGTGTGATCGGCGTCATCACCTCGCCGACCGGCGCGGTCATTCGCGACATCCTGCACCGACTCGCCGATCGGTTCCCGCGCCACGTCCTGGTCTGGCCGGTGGCCGTCCAGGGCGAGGGTGCGGCCGAGCAGGTCGCGGCCGCCATCGCCGGCTTCAACGGGCTTGTCCCAGGTGGATTGGTGCCGCGGCCCGATGTGCTGATCGTCGCGCGCGGCGGCGGCAGCCTCGAGGATCTGTGGGCGTTCAACGAGGAGGTCGTGGTGCGCGCCGCCGCGGCGAGCGCCATTCCGCTCGTCTCCGCGGTCGGCCACGAGACCGACACGACGCTGATCGACTTCGCATCCGACCTGCGCGCGCCGACGCCGACGGCAGCGGCCGAGCTGGTGGTGCCGGTGCGCGCAGAGCTCTTGACCCAGATCGTCGACCGCGGCGCGCGCCTCGTCGGCGGGCTGGTCCGTCTGGTCGACGAGCGCCGCCTGCGCGTGCTGGCGCTCGGCCGCGGGCTCGGCGATCCGCGCCGCCTGATCGAAACCGCGACGCAATCGCTCGACGACCGCGGCGAGCGGCTTCGACTCGCCATCGGCACGTTCCTGACCAAGCGCGAGCATCGCGTGGCGCGCGCCGATCTGCGCCGCTTCGATCCCAAGCATCAGCTCGCCGAGATGAGGTCGAAGCTCGCGAGCGAGCTGCGCGCGCTCAAATCGGGCTACGAGAGTTTTCTTGCCGAGCGCACGCGGCGTTACGAGCGCGTCGCCCATCGGCTGCAGGCCGCGTCGATCGCGCGCGATGCGGCGCGCAAGTCGGAGCGCCTGATCGAGCTCGAACAGCGCCTGGGTGGCGTGGCCACACGCATGCTTCAACCGTGCATCGAGCATGTCGAGCGGCTCGGCCGGCTGCTCGACGGCCTGTCCTTTCAGCGCGTGCTCGAGCGCGGCTTCGCGCTGGTGCGCACGCGCAGCGGCGAGCCCGTCACGGCCGCGGCGGCGGTCGAGCCCGGCGCCGCGCTGTCGATCGCATTCCATGACGGCACGGTCGCCGCGACGGCTGACGGCGGCACCCGCCGGCCAGCCACGCCGCTGCCGGCCAGCCGCAAGCCTGACAAGCAAGGCAGCCTGCTGTGAGACTTGCCCTCGCGGCACTTGTGCTCGGCGCCCTGCTGACTGCCGGGCCCAGCGCCGGCGCCGAGGATCTGGCCGCACTCGAGGGCCGCCTCGCCCAGGGTGGCCTCGTGCTCGGCCGCACTGCTGCAGGCGCCAAGGTGACGCTTGACGGAAGGCCCGTGCGGGTCGGGCCGGACGGCGTGTTTCTGATCGGCTTCGGACGCGACGCGGCGGCGACCGCCGTCCTCGACGTCACGCTTGGCGATGGACGGCGCCAGCGCCGCACCCTCGCCATCGAGCCGCGCAAGTTCGACATCCAGCGCATCGACGGGTTGCCCGACAAGATGGTGACGCCGCCCCCCGATCTGCTCGCGCGCATCAAGCGGGAGAATGCCAAGGTCGCAGAGTTGCGCCGTGTCGACAGCGAGTTCGCGGAGTTCACCGCCGGCTTCATCTGGCCGGTCGCCGGGCCCGTCACCGGCGTCTACGGCAGCCAGCGTATCCTGAACGGTGAACCGCGCGCGCCCCATTGGGGCGTCGACATCGCCGCGCCGACCGGCACGCCCGTGCGCGCGCCGGCGGGGGGCGTGGTTCGCCTGGCGGAGCCCGATTTCTACCTGACGGGTGGCACTTTGCTGATCGACCATGGGCACGGCCTGATGTCGGCCTTCCTCCATCTCTCGGCGATCGACGTGACGGTCGGCCAGCAGGTCAAGCAGGGCGAGTTCGTTGCCAGGGTGGGCGCCACCGGGCGCGTGACGGGCGCTCATCTCGACTGGCGCATGAACCTGTTCGACATGCGCATCGATCCCGTTCTGGTGGCACCGCCGCTGCCGCCCGATCCGAACTGCCCGCCGAACCCGTTCGGTCGGCCGAGCTCGTGCTGAGCAAATGACTGCGGCAAGACGCCGCGGCAAAGGCGACTGCCGTTTATTTAGGCAGAGCTTGGTGTAAAGTAATGTGCACTGCCCGGCACAATATTCGCCGGTAGGCCGGTGGACGACGGCGCTGCGGGATATTCGGCCGCGGGGAGCGCCGGACCAACCCGACTCGATTGATCCGCAGGAGCGCTACCGCCGCCTTTGGGGCGAGCGTAACTATACGGGGCACGTATTCGACATCGCTTGGATCGCGTTCTTTCAGCCGACCGCTGGAGAACGGGTGCGCAGGACTCGCCGGGACACCCTCACCCTCCCCGGCGAGTCCCTGCCGCACCGACACGGTCCGGTCTCCAACATCTCGATCCGTCTCAGGATTCCGGCCAGCGGCGGTGAAGCCAGAGCCACTGCTCCGGCCGCTCGCGGATCCAGCCTTCGAGCACTTGGTTGATGCGCGCCATGCCGGCGCGGATGTCCGCCGGGCGGTCTCCCGTGCGCGGCATCACGAGCGGCGGATAGACGGTGACGAGGAAGCGGGCGCCCTCCAGGCGTTCGACGCGAACCGGGATCACGGGGCAGTCGAATTTGAGCGCCAGCTGCGCCACCGCCGGCGCGGTCATGGCATCGCGGCCGAAGAACGGCACCGCGATGCCGTCATTGAGTTTCTGATCGACCAGCAGCGCGACATGGCCCTTGCCGTTCAACGTGGCGAGCGCCTCGCGGGCGCCCGACGAGCCCTTGGGCACCAGCGTGCCGGAAATCGCGCGGCGACTGTGACGCACGAGGCGATCGACGAAGCGGTTGTTGGCGGCGCGATAGACGCGGGTCAGCGGCAGGTTGCGCCACGTCGCCACCATCGAGGCCAGCTCCCAGTTACCGAGATGGGCGGAAAAGCATACGGCCGGCTTGCCGTCGTCGCGCACCAGGTCGATCACGTCGGTGCCGTGCACGATCACGCGCCGGTCGCGCCCGCCAATGACGATGTGCGGCAGGTGAGGGTATTCCGCCGCCACGCGCCCGAGGTGGTCCCACATGCCCGCGACGATCGCGTCGATCTCGGCATCCGACTTGTCGGGGAAGGCGATGCGCAGGTTGCGCTGCGCGCGCGCCGTGACCGGCAGGCGCGGTCCGAGCGTCCGGCCGATCCAGGCGCCGATCGCCGAGGCGCGGTCGATCGACATGAGGCCGAACAGACCAAACAACGCATAGACGAGCAGCGCCTCGAGCGGATGCAGCACCCAGTGCCGCACGAGCTTGGCGAAATCAGGCATGGGCGACATCAGGCATGGGCGGCTGCGGCAACGACCGGGGCGATCGTCCGTTCGAGCGCCACGGGATCCTTCCAGGCGACGGTGACGGTCAGCACCTCGACCATGGCGCGTGCTTCGTCCGGCACACGCTGGAAGTCCTTGGCCGTCGTGACCGGCACGGATTTGAGCCGGGCCGCCGCCTCGACGACGCGCATCATCTCGTCCGGCGTGTAGCGATGGTGGTCGGCAAAGCCGTCGCGGCCGACCACCTCGGCGCGCAGCCCGGCCAGGGTGGCAAAGAACTTCTCCGGCCTTCCGATGCCGGCGAACGCGTAGACGCGCCGGCCGGCGAAACCATCGCCTTCGGGGCCCGGCACCAGGCGTGCGCGCAGGACCGGCAGGTCGGGACGGACGGCCGCGATCGCGGCGGCCGCGCCCGACTCGTCCTCGCCCATCAGAACGACCGCGTCGGCGCGCGCAAGGCCGGCGGCGATCGGCTCGCGCAGCGGCCCGGCCGGCATGACCATGCCGTTGCCGAATCCGTAGCCGCCATCGACCACGACAAGAGACAGGTCGTAGGCGAGCGCCGGGTTCTGGAAGCCGTCATCGAGCACGAGAATATCGGCGCCGGCGGAAACGGCCGCGCGCGCCGCGGCGAGACGATCATGGCCGACCCAGGTCGGCGCATGGGCGGCAAGCAGAAGGGCTTCGTCGCCGACATCGTCGGCACCGTGATGTTGTGCATCGACGCGCACAGGCCCGGCGAGCCGCCCCGCATAGCCGCGCGAAACGCAGTGAACCGCACGACCGCGTCGCGCCAGCTCGATGGCAAGCGAGATGACGACCGGCGTCTTGCCGGCGCCGCCGGCGACGAGATTGCCGACCACGATGACGGGGACGCCGACGTTCTGCGGCGCGACGAGGCTGCGCGCAATCCGCCCCGCCACGGCGTAGATCGCCGCGAACGGCGCGAGCGAAAGCGCCAACCCGCCTCCGCTGCGCCAGAACTCAGGTGCGCGCACCGGACGATCCCGCAAGATAAGGGGCCAGCACATCGAGCACGCGATCGAGCACGGCGCCACTGTCGGCCGTCACCCGGCGCGCCGCCTTGGCGCGCTCGGCGCGCAAGGCCGGATCGGCGAACAGGCGGGTGACTTCGTCGGCCAGCGCCGTCGCGTCATTGACCACAAGCGTCGCACCGGCGGCGGCCAGTTCGGCGGCGATCTCGCGGTTGTTGGCCATGTCGGGCCCATGCAGGATCGCGCAATCGAATGCGGCCGGCTCGATCGGGTTATGGCCACCGCGCGGCGTGATCGAACCGCCGACGAAGACGATCGGCGCGACCTCGTAGAACAGGCCCATTTCGCCCATCGTGTCGGCGACGTAGACGTCGGTCGCGGTTTCGATCGCGTCGCCGGCTGCGCGCCGGGCGACGGCGAGCCCCGAGGCGGCGGCCAGCTCGGCGATCTGCGGGCCGCGCTCCGGGTAGCGCGGCACGATGATGGTGAGAAGGCCGGGCCGGCCGGATGCGACGCTCCGATGGGTCGCAATCGCAGCCAGCTCCTCGCCGTCATGGGTCGAGGCGGCGAGCCAGCGCGGACGGTCGCCGATCATGGCGTTGAGCGTCTGTCGTGCGGTGCTGTCGACGGGCAAGGGAGCAGCGGCGAATTTGAGATTGCCGGCGACGCGCACAGCGCGCGCGCCGAGCGCTTCGAAGCGACGGGCATGCTCGGCATCGGCCGCGAGACACAGCGCGAATGCCTCGAGCATCGGCCGGATCAGACCGCCGAGATAGCGCCAGCGTCGGAATGAGCGCTCGGACATGCGTGCATTGATCACCGCCATGGGCACGCCCGCGGCCTTGGTCTCGAGCACCAGGTTGGGCCAGAACTCCGATTGCACCCAGAGCGCGAGATCGGGCCGCCAATGAGCGAGAAAGCGCCGCACCCAGGCAGCTCGATCGACCGGCACATACTGGTGAAAGGCGCCGTCCGGCAGGCGCTGGCCGAGCAGCCGCGCCGAGGTGACCGTGCCGGTTGTGACCAGCACGTGACGCCGACCGCCCTCGACGAGGCGCGCGACAAGGCTGAGCGTGGCTTGCGCCTCGCCGACGCTGGCGGCGTGGAGCCAGACCAAAGGCCCCGCCGGACGAGGGCGCGACGGGGCGCCGCGCCGCTCGGCCATGCGCAGCTCGTCCTCGCGGCCGCGCCGGCGGCGGCGCTCCAGCGCCATCTCGATGACCGGCGCGGCAAGGTCGGTCGCACCGCGATAGAGAGCCGGCATCATGGCTGGCGCACCGCATCCGCGGTCACCATCGCAGGCGGCCGTTCGTCGAGGGCGGGCGCCGGCTCGATCGGCGCGCAGCCGACCAGACGGTCCGCCTCGTCGCAGAGCCGCGTCAGCTCGCTTTCGAGCTGGCGGGTGATCCGGGCCAGGGTCGCCGCGTCGGCATCTTCGGGCACACTGATCGGATCGCCCCACATGTAGACGCCGCGGCTGAATGGCAAGGCCAGCAGAAATCGATCCCAAGAACCGATCACCTTGCGCCGGCTCATCGAGACGGCGACCGGTACGAGCGGCACGCCGGCGAGACGAGCTGCCGCGACGGCGCCCGGGCTTGCCCGCATGCGGGGACCGCGCGGGCCATCGGGCGTGATTGCGACAGCCACACCCGATTTCAACGTCCTCACGGCGGTCAGCAGCGCGCTTGCCCCGCCCTTCGTGCCGCCGCCCTTGGCGCCCGCTTTGGCTGTCGATCCGGCGATCGTCATGATGCCGAGCCGCTCGATCGTGCGGGCGATCAATCGTCCGTCGCGATGCCGCGAAATGAGCATGGCAATCGGCAGCTCGGTCGCCCAGATATATGTCATCATCATCATGCGGCCATGCCAGAAGCAGCCGACGATGGGTTTCCCGGACGACCAAATGCGTGCAGCTGCCTCTGCGTTGACCACCTGCCAGCGGCCGGTCCAGCGCACCAGGCGAATGTAGGCCGCGAGCAGCGCGCTCAAGCCCGCAAGCGCCGCGTCCGAGCGCAGCCAGCGCTTGACCACGGACACCGGTCAGCCTCGCGCGCGACGAACGCTGGCCGCGGCCAACGCAGTTTCCTCGCCGGCGCCGCCAGGGCTGGAGGCACCCGCCTGCGCTTCGAACTGCAGCGCGTAGAGACGGGCATAGCTGCCGCCGCGCGCCATCAGCTCGGCATGGCTGCCCCACTCCGCGACACGTCCGGCCTCGATCACGTAGATGCGGTCGGCGGCGATGACCGTCGACAGCCGATGCGCGATGACCAGCGTGGTGCGGCCGCGCATCAGCTCGGCGAGGGCCGCCTGCACGGCGCGTTCCGACTCCGTGTCGAGGGCGGAGGTCGCCTCGTCGAGCAGCAGGATCGGCGCGTTCTTGAGCATGGCGCGCGCGATCGCGAGGCGTTGGCGCTGGCCGCCCGACAGCTTGACGCCATGCGCGCCGACGACGGTGTCGTAGCCCTGCGGCAGCACCCGGATGAATTCGTCAGCCGCCGCGGCACGCGCCGCCGCGACGATGTCGGCTTCGGTGGCGCCCGTGCGCCCATAGGCGATGTTTGCCCGCACCGTGTCGTCGAACAGAACGATCTCCTGGCTGACCAGGCCGATCTGGGCGCGCAGGCTGGCGAGCGTGGCGTCGCGCACGTCGACGCCGTCGATGGTCACGCGACCGGCGCCGACATCGTAGAAGCGCGGGATCAAATTCATGATCGTCGACTTGCCGGCACCCGAGGGACCGACCAGGGCGACCGTGCGGCCGGCCGGAATGTCCAGTTCGATGCCGGCGAGCGCCAGCGGCATCGGGGACGACGGTTCGCCGCCACCGGCGCCATAGGCGAAGCGCACGCCCTCGAAGCGGATATGCCCTGGCGAGACGCTCAACGGCAAGGCGCCCGCGCGATCGACGATGGCCGGACGCACGTCAAGGATGTCGAAGACGCGCTGCGCAGCGGCAAGGCCTTCCTGCAGATTGGCGTTGAGCCCGGCAAGCCGCTTGAGCGGCTCGTAGGCGAGCAGCAGCGCCGTGACGAACGAGAAGAAGGCGCCTGTGGTGCGCGCGCCCTCGATGACCTGCCAGCCGCCGTAGAGGATGACCACGACGATGGCGACGCCGCCCAAGGTCTCCATGATCGGATGGGCGCCCGAGCGCACGCGCGCAGCCTTGTAGGTCAGGCGGAAAAGCTGCTCGGTCACACCGCGCGCGCGCGCCGCTTCCTGCGCTTCCATGCCGTAGGACTTCACGACCCGCGCGCCGCGGAACACCTCGTCGATCAGCGTCGTGAAGCGCGCGACCTCGGCCTGGGTGTTGGCTGACACCTTGCGCATGCGCCGGCCGATCTTGGCAATCGGCAGGATGGCGGTCGGAAACACGACGAAGGCAATGCAGGCGAGCAACCAGTCCTGGTAGAACATCAGCCCGACCAGGAAGATCAGAGTCAGCAGGTCCTTGCCGATGCTGGTCATCGTGTTGGAGACCGCCTGACGCAGCGCGCCGACGTCGTTGGTGAGGCGCGCGATCAGGCCGCCGGTCGCGTTATCGTGGAAATACGCGAGGTCGGCGTGCAGCAGATGGGCGAACAGGCGCTGCTGCATCTCGGTCACGATGCGCAGGCCGACCCGGCTCATGGCCACGGCCTGGCCGTAGGTGGCCAAGCCCTTGACCGCGAAGACGCCGAACACGGCGAGACCGATCGTCTTGAGCGCACTTGAGTCGCGGGCCTGGAACACCTGATCGAGCACGGGCTCCATCAGCTTGGCGAGTGCGGCCGTCGCCGCCGCGGCGAGCGCCATGAACACGAGCGCCAGCAGGATCAGCGGCAGATGCGGCCGGATATGCTCGCGCAGCAGCCGGCGCACGAGCAGATGGCTCGCCACCGGCACCGGCTGTGGCGCGACGATTGCGGAATCGTGCAAGTCTTACAAGCCCTTGTGGTTCAGGGCCGACCATATCACGAAGCGGCGGTCGAGGGCCACCCGGCGGCCCTCCCGGCCTCTCCTTCGCGCCGGATCAGGCGCCGGATCGCAAGGCTACGGGCGTGGCTTCGACCCCGCCGGCCGCGATCGCGGCAGCGCCGGCCCTCGCCTCACCGGTCCAGCCCTCCTCGATATAGAGGGCCCGGGCGTCTCGCGCAGCTGCTCGTATTTGCGCGTGCGCGCCTGAATGTATTCCGGAAACGCCGTGTGGTACGCGCCGGTGAAGGCACGTCCGCGCCGGACGCAATAGCGCCGTGCGGCGATGCCAAGCGCGTGCCGAGATGGGCGTCCGAACCCCAGATCGCCCGATGCCGCTGCACCCATCCGATGCGGTCGATACTGTTCATTTCGGCCGATGCAGCAAAGCCCTGGGCTTAGAGCCGATCCAGGAAGTTGAGATTCAGGAGCAAGCTGTTGTTCGGGTCAAGCGGCGGAGCATGAGGCGGATCATGGCGAGGCGGAAGAAGGCGGCGACGGTTCGCTCGTAGCGCTCGAAGTCGCGC
>VGDO01000139.1 GCA_016869645.1 Alphaproteobacteria bacterium | reverse complement strand
GCCGAGCCCCAATGCGAACACGTCCCGCGCTTCCACGCCATCCTCCCATGCTGAACCCATGTCAGCATGCAAGGCGCGAATGCGCCTTTCAACACATCCTCATTTCCACTTGGAACGTCGAGGAGCCAAGTAACATGTGTGCTCCACGGTTCTGCGGCGTGACCGGGCGGCGAGCCGTCGCGCCATAGCTGAAGTGCCGCGACAGCAAGTGACATGACGGACAAAAAACGTGACGGGCAAATGACGTGACGGGCAAATGAGAAGCCCCGCCGGATCCGTGAGGATGCTGTGGCGGGGCTTCGTGGGTTTGGGACATCGTCCCGGCTCCCTCAAAGGGAGCTCAGTCTTGATCGCAAAGACTCACATGCGCAAATTTTCGGATGACGGTCTCCCGGTCATGCAAAACCGAGAGACCGTCGAAGCTGGCCCGGTGGCGTCATGGCATCCCACCTCCCTGACAGTTTGTCCTCTCGGGCTCTAACCGGGCGGCGCTCGACGATCTCTCAGTGTTCGTCAGCAGCCGGGCGTCCGGCGCCCACATCCAAAATGTAGGCGCGCGACCCGCCCGCTTCAATCGAAATCGATCAGCGCGGCGATTTTTGATTCGACGATGATCGCCCGCCGTTGCTGCGCCGCGCCTGGTGGCGTCTCGCGGCGATCGGGCATCCAAACGCCGCTCGCCCGACCGACCGGTTCGCAGCTAGGATGCACGGCGGAGGCGGCGACGCGGCCGCTCGCGAAACGGGGGAAACAGATGACGGCCAATCGGCAATCGAAGCTCTTCGCGGCTCTCGCCATGGTGCTGGCGACAGGTCTAGCCACCTCGACCACGGCAATCGGCCAGACCAAGGTCATCCGCTGGGGCGACGTCATCGGCGGCACGCATCCCTCCGTCGTCATGATCGATCGCGTCGGCAAGACCGTGAAGGAGAAGAGCCAGGGCCGGCTCGAGATCCAGGCATTCCCCGGCGGTCAGCTCGGCGGTTCGCGCGACATGATCGAGGCGGTCGCCAACGGCGTTCAGCAGATCGTCACCGAGGGTGCGGCCAATTTCGGCCAGTGGGTGCCGTCGATCTCCGTGGTCGAGGCGCCCTACATCTGGCGCGACGCCGACCACCTCGTCAAGACGATGAACGGCGCGATCGGCGACGACATGAACAAGCAGTTGGTCGAACGCCGGGGCATGCGCATTCTCGGCACGACCTATTATGGCACGCGTCACCTCACGACCTCGCGCAAGGAGATCAAGACCGTCGCCGACATGGCCGGCTTCAAGCTGCGCGTGCCGGAGAACGACGTATTCCGCGCCATGGCCGAGTCCTGGGGCGCCAGGCCCACGCCAATGAATTTCGGCGAGCTGTATCTGGCGCTCAGCCAGAACGTCGTCGATGGCCAGGAGAATCCGTTGCCGACCATCCAGTCCGGCAAGCTCCACGAGGTGCAGAAATACCTGGTGCTGACCGGACATATCATCACGCCGCGCCTGGTCGTCATCAACGAGGCGTTCTGGAAGGGGCTCTCGTCGGCCGATCAGAAAATCCTCAGGGATGCCCTCGACGAAGGGATCGCGTGGCAGAACCAGGAGATCGTCAAGGCGGAGGGCTCACTGGTCGACACGTTCAAGAAGGCCGGCGTTACCGTGGTTCAGCCCGACGTCGAGGCGTTCCGAAAGGCGACCCTTGCCGTCGTGCCCCCGAAGTTCACCCGGCAGTGGGGCGAGGGAACCTGGGAGCGCATCCAGGCGGTCAAGTAGCAACGCCAGTTTTCGAGCGGCCTCGCCCGGCGCCCCGGGCGGGGGCCCTCTTCGTTCGGCAAGCTGCCATGCGTGCTGCAGCCATGCGCCTGGTGAGCGGTCTCGAGCGGTTGGCTGACTGGCTGATGATCGCGCTCTTCGTCCTGATCTTCGCCCTGGTGCTGGCGCAGATCGTGTGCCGCTACGTCTTCAGTGCGCCGCTGGTCTGGTCGGAAGAGCTGGCACGCCTTGCTTTCATCTGGCTGGCGATGTTGGGCTGGAGCCTGGGCTCGCGCAGACGCTCGCATATCGCCATCTCGTTCTTCGTCGATCTGTTGCCGACCGTGCCGCGCGCGGCGCTCGGCGTTGCCGTTCAGGGCTCGATCATCCTGCTGTGCCTCCTTCTGGTGCACTACGGATGGACCTTGACGCGCAACAATCTCGACTTGCCGATGGTGACGTTGCACCTGTCCTACGCGGCGGTCTATGCCGTCGTGCCGGTCGGCGCTGTTGCCGTCATCCTCTACGCGCTCGCCGAGATCCGCGATCTCGTCGCGCTGCTTCGAGGCCGGCGCCGGTCATGACCGAAACCATCCTGATCGTCATGGCCGGCTGGCTCGCCATCATGCTCCTGGGCGTTCCGATCTTCGCGTCGATGGGGCTGGCGGCCGCGGCTTTCGTCTGGTGGGGCGGCTTTCCCGGCATCGTGATCCCGCAGAAGATCGCCCAGGCGGCAAACTCTTTCCCGCTGCTCGCCGCGCCGTTCTTCATCCTCATGGGCAATCTGATGAACAGCGCAGGCATCACCGAGCGGATCTTCGCCTTCGCCAAGGTGCTGGTCGGCTGGTGGCGCGGCGGCCTGTGCCACGCCAACATCATCGGCAGCGTGATCTTCGCCGGCATGAGCGGCTCGGCGGTGGCCGATGCGGCGGGGCTCGGCACGGTCGAGATCAAGGCGATGACCGATGCCGGATACGATAAGGAGACGGCCGCTGCGGTCACGGCCGCCTCGGCGACGATCGGTCCGATCATTCCGCCCAGCCTGCCCATGGTCATCTACGGCGTGGTCGCCGAAGCCTCGATCGGAGGATTGTTCATCGCGGCGATCATTCCGGGCTTGATGATGGCGGGCGCCATGATGGCTCTCGTCTGGCACATGGCGCGCAAGCGCGACATGCCGCGCGAGACGTTTCCATCGCTATGCGATGTATGGGTGGCATTCCGCGACGCGTTCTGGGCGATCATGGCGCCGGTGCTGCTGATCGGCGGCATGCTCTCGGGAATCTTCACGCCGACCGAAGCGGCGGCCGTGGCGGCTTTCTATGCCCTGATTCTCGGCCTGTTCATCTACCGGGATTTCAGCATCCGCGAGCTGCCGCGCATCATCCTCAACACGGTCGAGACCACGGGCGTCGTGCTCGCCGTCGTCATGTGCGCCGTGCTGTTCGGCTGGGCACTGTCCGTCAGCAGACTGCCGCAATTCGTCGGCGGCACGATCATCGGCTGGTCGGACAATCCGCTGGTCATCCTCTTGATCGTCAATCTCCTCCTGCTCGTCGTCGGTTGCTTCATGGAGTCGATCGCCGCGATCCTGATTCTCGTGCCGATCCTGGTGCCTGTGGCGCTCCAGGTCGGCATCGATCCGATCCAGTTCGGCGTCATTTTCGTGCTCAACCTGATGATCGGCACGCTGACGCCGCCGGTCGGCATCGTGCTCTTCGTCATATCGAAGGTGGCCGATCTGCCGCTCGAGCGCGTGACGCGTGCAACCGCACCATTCCTGGTGCCGCTGATTGCAGTGTTGGCCGCCATCTCGCTGTGGCCGCCGCTGACAACGTTCCTGCCCGGACAGGTGTTCGGACGATAGGTTCGGGCCGGAGCGATCGGGCCGAGGCATTGGGCCGCGGCGTCAGTAGGTGACGCGGAACGCCTGGCCGTCGAGCACCACGGGAAAGTCCCGCTCAGCCGACGAGAGCCGGACTCGGATCGGCTTTGTCGAATCGATGTCGCTCCGGCGGATCTCACCAACCGCCCAGGACAGCCCACTCCAGATGACCTTGTCGTAGCGCGTCACGACGCGAACCGACTTGCCGTCCTGGTCGGCGGTTATGGTGAGGAAGTTTGCCATGTCGCCGTGGCTCTTGCTGCGGATGATCGACCCGTCGGTATAACGCTGCTGCATGACGATGCGCAGGTCGCCGGTTGGCGGCGGGTCGATGGCAGCTTCAGCGATGCGGCCGGAATCGTCACCCGTGAACAGCACGGGCAGCGGTTCGATTTTCCTGGGTATCTGGACGTCTTCTTGCACGCCGAGGTCGTGGACCGGATTGGCATAGCGTCCGAAACCCACGAGGGCGAGCTGGCCTGGCCCGAGCTGGATCGAATTGCGCTGCAGCCTCGGCTCGAACCCGGCATCGCGGAACAGGACCCGGCCGCCTGAGTTCAGCGGCTGGTCGCGCGATGCCCGCGGCAGTCGGATCGCCGCCACGCGTTGCGAGGGATTGACCACCGTGTAGAGCGCTCCGCCGGGTTCCGCCGAGACGTAGCCATAAGGTTCCGCATCGCCGGGCAGGCCGCCGAACGAGCGAGTCGTGCCGGCCTGCTGCAAGGGTGCATAGAGAGATTGCAGCCTTGCGAACCAGCGCGCCCGGTCGTCGTCGAGGAATTCCAGGTTGCCGTGCACCGTGTTGACCCAGCCTCCGCGCGCGACGGTGAGCAACAGGCTGCCCTGCCAGGCGTTGATGCCGCGGAAATAGTTGCTGCCGGTATGGCCGATCATGAACGCGGTCGAATCGATGCGCGGCAGGGGCACGCCGCTCTGCTCGAAGCGGCGCACCATATGGTCGCTGTAGACGTCGACCGATCGCCAGAAATTCATGTGCGGCACATCGGCCGGCCGTGGGTCCCCGGCGTAGAGCGAGTCGAAGACGTCGAGCCACTGCAGGTCGACGATGTCCTCGAAGGGGAACGGCGCGGCAGTCGATTCCATGTCGCCGCCGAAGCCGTTGAATGCCACGAGCACGACACCGGGGTTGCGCTCTCTGAATGCGCGCAGTTCCTCGCGAAATGCCCGCGTATTGCGCAAGCGGATCTCGTGATGGGTATGGACCCGCTCTGTGCCCGCGGCGGCCGCGCCGAAATCGGCGAAGTCGAACTTGAAGAGGCGGATGCCGCGATCGTACCAGAGCTGTAGAACCTCCATGAAGTCGGCGAGGAAGCCGCCGGCGTAGAACGACATCGCCTCGCCGCGCTCGTTGAGCGAGCTCTGCCAGGCCGGCACCGCATGGATCTTGGTCAGAGTATTGGTGCCGAACCACAGTCCAGGCACGATCCCGTGCTGCCTGCATGCCTCGAGCCAACGATCGGGGCCGACCGGCCAGTCGCGCGTGCGCCAGCGCCGATAGCCGCCGGACCGCGCGTACCAGAATGCGTCCATCACGTAGTAGTCGATGCGAACGCCGAGACCGCGCAGGCGGACGATCTCGTCCAGCTCGCGCATCGCCAGATCCTCGGTGAGCCGCACCACATCGGCCAGCTCGTCGTAGGCGGTCCAGTTGTTGTAGACCCAGATCGGCTCCTTGAGGAACGGGTCGCCGCCTGTGCCTGGACTAGCCTGGGTCGTGGGTGCGGTGAATATGGCGAACCAAAGTGCCAGCACGAAACACAGGACTGCGTCCCGCTTCGGTCGTGGTCGCAAAGCCTGCACGGTCATGCCCCGGTCTGGTGCCTGTTCGGGCAAGATAGGACGTCTCGCGAGCGCGGGCCAGAGTGCTGGAAACCGGGCGTAGGCCTTCCGGCCTGGTTCGCGGGCCGATCGACGGAGCGTCAGTGCTCGGCGTCGGGTCGGCGCACCGGCGACATCATATCGCGCTGATTTTTCTGATTGCTCGGGAGTGGCGCTGGTGCCGCCTTCGCTTCGTCGCATGCGGAGCGTTGTGCTGCGTAGGTATTCTTCCGGATCGATTTGCGGCCGTCGATGGCCCCCGAGTTCATCTTCAGTTAACCGCCGCCATGCGACAGTTGCCATCAATTCCGAAATCCAGCGGTATCGCGCGACGGACGGCGCCGGTGCCGGCAATGCAAGTGAACGACATGGCCCAAATCATCGTGATCGACGACATGGACCTCATACGTGATGCGGTTAGCCAGATCCTCACCTCGGCCGGCCACGTCGTGCGGGAAGCGCGTGACGGCCACGAGGCACTGAAACTCTTCGAGGCCGAGCGTCCCGACCTGATCATCACCGACATCATCATGCCCGAAAAGGACGGCATCGAGACGATCCAGGATCTCCGGACGCTCGAGCCGGCCACACGAATCGTCGCCGTGTCGGGCGGCGGCAAGATGGTGGAGACCGACTTCCTGGTTGCCGCACAGACATTCGGCGCGCGCGAGATTCTGCGCAAGCCGTTCGAGGCCCATGAGCTCTTGCAGGTCGTCTCCAAGGCACTGGAATAGTGCAGCGCGGCCAAATGCGATGGTTCAAATCATCCAGGCCCATGGACACGTCGTTGCCGAAGCCCGCAACGGTCGGGAGGGCGTCAGTCGCTTCAAGGCATCGCGGCCGGATCTTGTCGTGACCGATATCATCATGCCCGATAGGGAAGGCATCGAGGCGATCCGCGATCTGAGGTCCCCGACGCCCGATCTCCGCATCGTGGCGATCTCCGGCGGCGGGGGTACCGGCAATCTGGACTTCCTCGACGTCGCCAAGGAATTCGGCGCCGTACGCGTGTGGGGCGGGCCATTCGAGCCGCGCGAGCTGCTCGACACCGTCACTCTGGCGCTGAGCTAAGACCACGATGGCCGTGATCGACCCAATCCTGGGCCAGGGCATCCGTGGACAATCCCTCCACGCCATGGAGAACGCCATCAACGCCGTTCCAAGCGGCATTGCCGTCTGGGACAGCTCGGATCGCCTCATCTACGCCAATCCGCAGTATTCGAACTTCGTTGGCGATTTCGCGGCATCCCTGCAACCCGGCATCAAGTTCGAGGACATGCTGAAGTCCGGCGCCTCGGGCGCCCTGGCTGTGGCGCCGAGAGACAAGATACAAACCTTCATCGAGGACCGGCTGAGGATTCATCGATCGAGATGCGGTCTGGTCGAGGCCGCTCAGAATGGCCGGTGGTACCAGATTTCGGAGTCGCCGACCGAAGACGGTGGCGTGATCACATGCGTCACCGATGTTACGACGATCCGCAATCGCGAATTGACGCTGTGCGAGCGCAAGCAGCTCTTCGAATCGACGCTGAACTCGCTCGACCAGGGGCTGTGCGTGTTCGACGCCAATCTCACTCTGCGGCTCTGGAACCGGCGCTACGTCGAGCTGTGCTGCTTTCCGGAATCGATGGTCGGGATCGGCACGCGCTTGGAGGACCTGTTCCGCTTCAATGTCGCGCTCGGCATTTTCGGCCCCGGCGATCCCGACGAAATTCTGAAGTACAAGATGGCGCAGGTGCGCCAGACGGGGAAGGCGGCGTATACGCGGCCGACAACGGCTGGAAAGACTTTGTTCGTGACCAGCGAGCGGCTGCCGGATGGCGGTGTTGTCGCCACCTTTACTGACATTACGGAGCTGAAAAAGAGTGAGGATGCCCTGCGCGAGAGCGAGGCGCGGCTGCGCAGCATCGCCGACAACCTCCCCGGCGTCGTCTATCAGCGGGTCCTCAAGAGTGACGGCAGCCTAGCCTTTCCGTTTGTCAGCGATGGCATCAAGAACATTTACGGCGCGGAGATGACGCCGGAGCGCGTGACCCGCGACCCCTCGTTCTTCCTGGAGACCATCGACACAGGGGATCGGCGTGATTTCCTGTTATCGGTGATGAGGTCGGCCGCCGATCTGACCGAATGGGATCAGGAGTTCCGCATCGTCGCGACTGACGGTGCAACGAAATGGATGCGTGGCCGCAGCCGGCCGCGCAAGGTCGAAAACGGCGACGTCGTCTGGGACGGTGTGCTGCTTGATGTGTCGGCGCGCAAAGCCGCCGCCGCGGAGCTGGCGGCCCTCGAGGCGCAACTCAATCACGCCCAGAAGCTCGAGGCGCTCGGCACGTTGGTGGGAGGCATCACCCACGAGATCAACAATGCGCTCACGCCGATCCTGATGTACGGCAAGCTGGTGCTCGACTCCTTGCCCGAGGGCAGCCGTGAGCGCCGCAACATGGACCGCGTGAATGCCCAGGCCCACCGCATCAGGGATCTGGTTCGCCAGGTTCTGGAATTCAGCCAATCGACTGGGCGCGACGCGCCGAGCGTCGATGTCGTCGAGATCGTGCGCTCAGGAATGCACATGCTGCGCAGCATCGTGCCGTCAACCATCGTCGTCGACGTGGCGCTGCCGGACACCACCTTGATGGTGAAGGCCCATCCGGCGCAATTGACCCAGATACTGACAAATCTTGTGACGAATGCGTCTCAGGCCATCGGTGGCGCGACGGGCAAGATCGGCGTCGCGCTGTCCTGCGAAATCCCGCCGACTGGGCGGCAGCGGGTCGCCGCGCTGGGCAATCCGGATACGCGGACGCGTTACGCACGCTTGAGGATCGTCGACGACGGCTCGGGCATGGACCAGGCGACGCTGGCGCGTATCTTCGATCCGTTCTTCACCACCAGGCCGGTCGGCCGCGGCACCGGCCTCGGGCTGTCAACGGTCCAGCGCTTTGTGCGCAATTGGAACGGCATCATCGACGTCACCAGCCAACCCGGCCGCGGTGCCTGCTTTGACATCTATATTCCGCTCGTCGGGGCGCGAGCATCGGCCAAGGGTCGGACGAGGCCAGCCGCGGTTTAGAGCCGTGGTCGCGGTGCCTGAGCGACGTCGCTGGCCTCGCTGACCACGAAGGCCTTTTCCCCAGACGGAACAACAGCCTATGATCAGCGCCCGCGTTGCGGGCGGGGCAAGCCTATGGGGTGGAGCAGGGGTGTATGACGGCGGTTGATCTTGAGACGGCGGAGACGGGCCGCGATTTCGTCCGCGACATCGTGCGTGACGACCTGGCCGCCGGCCGGCATGCGCAGGTCATCACGCGCTTCCCGCCCGAGCCCAATGGCTATCTCCATATTGGCCACGCCAAGTCGATCTGCCTCAATTTCGGCGTCGCCCAGGATTTCGGCGGACGCTGCAATCTGCGATTCGACGACACCAATCCGACCAAGGAAGAGCAGGAATACATCGACGCGATCCAGCACGACGTGCGCTGGCTCGGCTTCGACTGGGGCGAGCACCTCTACCATGCCTCCGACTATTTCGAGCAGCTCTACGAGTGGGCCGAACATCTCATTCGCAATGGCAAGGCCTATGTCGACGATACGCCGGTCGAAGAGATGCGCGCCATGCGCGGCACGCTGACCGAGCCTGGCCGCGAGAGCGCCTTCCGGCAGCGCGCGGCCGCGGAGAATCTCGATCTGTTCCGGCGCATGCGTGCCGGCGAGTTTCCGAACGGCGCGCGCGTGCTGCGCGCCAAGATCGATCTCGCCTCCGGGAACATGAACCTGCGCGACCCGGTGCTCTATCGCATCCTGCACGCGAGCCATCCGCGCACGGGCACGGCATGGTGCATCTATCCGACCTACGATTTCGCGCATGGCCAGTCGGATGCGATCGAGAAGGTCACGCATTCGATCTGCACGCTCGAATTCGAGGATCACCGGCCGCTTTACGACTGGCTGATCGAGAACCTGCCGGTTCCGTCACGGCCGCGGCAGTACGAATTCGCGCGCCTGAACATGACCTACACGGTCCTGTCCAAGCGCGTATTGACCGAGCTGGTCCGTCACGGCCACGTCACAGGCTGGGACGACCCGCGCATGCCGACGCTCGCGGGCTTGCGCCGGCGCGGCGTGCCGCCAGCCGCGATCCGCGAGTTCGTGCGCCGCGTCGGCGTGGCGCGCGCCAACAGCGTGGTCGACGTCGCCATGTTCGACCATGCGGTGCGCGAACTGCTCAACAAGACCGCGCCGCGCTACATGGCGGTGCTGCGCCCGCTCAAAGTGGTGATCGAGAACTACCCCGAGGGCAAGTCCGAGGAGCTCGACGCTATCAACAACCCTGAGGATCCCGATGCCGGCAAGCGCCGCATCGCCTTCGGCCGCGAGCTCTATGTCGAGCGCGACGATTTCATGGAGAACCCGCCCAAGAAATTCTACCGGCTGTCGCCTGGCAAGGAAGTGCGGTTGCGCTACGCCTACCTTGTGACCTGTCGCGAGGCGGTCAAGGATGCGTCGGGCGAGGTGGTGGAGTTGCGCTGCACTTACGATCCCGCAACCCGCGGCGGCAATGCCCCCGACGGCCGCAAGGTCCAGGCAACCCTCCATTGGGTCTCCGCGGCGCATGCCGTTCCGGCCGAAATCCGCCTCTACAATCAGTTGTTCCAGCGGCCCGATCCCAGGGCCGACGGCGATATCATGGCCGATCTCAACCCCAATTCGCTGGAGGTCCTGTCAGGTTGCCTGGTCGAGCCGGCGCTGGCGGCAGCCAACACGGGCGAGCCGGTCCAGTTCGAGCGCCAGGGCTATTTCTGCCGCGACGACGATTCCAGGCCCGGCGCACCGGTGTTCAACCGCACGGTGGGGTTGCGCGACACTTGGGCGAAGGTTCAGGCGGCCGGCGCGCCCTCGGGTGGAGAGGCAGGTAAGAAAAGCGGGGGGGCCCGATGAATACCAGCGTGGCCCCAAATGTTGCCATCGTCACCGGTGCCGGACGGGGCATCGGTGCGGCGATCTCCGAACAGCTTGCGCGCGACGGCTGGCGCGTTCTCGGCTTCGATCTGACCTGGCCGGCCACGAACGCGCCGGCGCTCCAGTCGCGCACGCAGGTCGACGTCGCGGACTACGATGCGGTGGCGCAGGCCGTGGACGGCGCCGAGGCGACCCACGGACCGATCGGCCTCGTCGTCAACAATGCCGGCATCACGCGCGATGCGGCCGCCCACAAGATGGATCCGCGCTCGCAGTGGAGCGCCGTGCTCAACGTCAATCTCACCGGCGCCTTCCATCTCTGCCGCGCCGCCCTGCCGCATATGCGCGCGCGCAAGTTCGGACGCATCGTCAACATCTCCTCGATGAACGCGCTCCGCGGCCAGTTCGGCCAGGCCAACTACGCCGCCGCCAAGGCCGGGATGATCGCCATGACTAAGTCGATCGCGCAGGAGAACGCTTCGCTCGGCATCACCGCCAACTGCATCGCGCCGGGCTTCATCGACACGGACATGACGCGCGCCATGCGGCCGGACATCCTGGTTGCCGAAGCGGCCAAGATTCCGGTCGGCCGCAAGGGCACGCCCGACGACATCGCCGCAGCGGTCGTCTTCCTTTCATCCGCCGCGGCGAGCTTCATCACGGGACAGGTGCTGTCCGTCAACGGCGGTCAGCTCATGCCATGAAAAAGGCGAGAAAAAAGGGGACATTCATATTTTCCCGCGCGGCGCGGCGCAGCCAAGAGGCGCGATGCCAGAAAAGATGATTGTCCCCTTTTTACCGAAGCCGCGCCGGCTCCACGGCGGCGGCCGCGCCGCCAAGCTGGCGCGGGCCCGGCCGGTGCAGCCGCGCGCGCCCTATATCGTGCGCAACTTCCCGATCATGCGCATCCTCGATGAGGAGGGGTTGCAGCTCATCGAACGCAATGCCGATACGATCCTGCAGGAAGTCGGCATGGAGTTCCGCGGCGACCCGGAAGTTCTCGACATTTTTCGCGCCGCCGGCGCGGACGTCCAGGGCGAGCGCGTGCGCTTCGAGCGCGGAATGTGCCGCAAGATCATCCAGGCGAGCGCGCCGCGGGCATTCGACCAGCGCGCGCGCAATCGCGCGAACGATATCCACATCGGCGGCGCGAGCGCGGTATTCACGCCGGCTGGCGGCGCGCCCTTCGTGCACGACATCGAGCGCGGCCGCCGCTACGGCTCCCACGAGGACTATCTCAACCTGCTCAAGATCGCGCAGACGCTGCCGTGCATCCACACGGCGAGCGGCGGCATCTGCGAGCTGGTCGACGTGCCCGTGCCGCAGCGCCACCTGCACACGGTCTATGCGCAGTTCCGCTATACCGATCGCGCGATCAAGGGAGTGGTGCGGTCGCCCCAAGCGGCGATCGACACGCTCGAGATGGCAAAGCTCGTGTTCGGCGACGAGTTTCTGCAAAGCAATTGCTGCATCTATTCCGGCGTGAACACCAACTCGCCCCTCGTGTTCGACGTGACCATGATGGCGGCGCTCAAGATCTACGCGCGCCACCGCCAGGCCGTTCTGGTCTCGGCCTATGTCCTGGGCGGCGCCATGGGTCCGCTCGGTGTCGCCGGGTCGTTGTCGCAGCAGCTCGCTGAGACGCTCGGCGGCTTGGCGCTGATCCAGCTGATCAGCCCGGGCGCGCCCTGCGCCATGGGCTGCTTCATCGGCACTGTGTCGATGCAGACCGGCGCGCCTGCCTTCGGCACGCCCGAATCGCTGCGCGGCATCACGATCGCCGCCGAGCTCGCGCGGCGATTGGGGGTGCCGGCCAGCTGCGCCGGAGGCGCCGTGACGGCGTCGAAGATTCCCGATGCCCAGGCCGCCACCGAGAGCGCGTTGACGCTGCAGGCATCCTTTTTCGCCGGTATCAACTACATCTCCCATGCGGTCGGCTGGCTCGAGGGCGGCTTGAGCGCCGGCTACGAGAAGATGATCATCGATGCCGATCTTTGCTCGGCGCTGCAGGGCTTCGCCCAGCCGCTCGACGTTTCGGAGGACGGCCAGGCGCTCGACGCCGTGCGCGAAGTCGGGCCCGGCTCGCACTATCTCGGCTGCGCCAACACGCAGCGCAACTTCGAGACCGCGCATTGGCGGCCGCTGGTCGCCGACAGCGGAACCTATGAGCAATGGCAGGCCGAGGGCGGCCGTGATGCCGCGGTGCGCGCCAACGCGATTTGGAAGAAGATGCTCGGAGAATACGAAGCGCCGCCGATCGATCCCGGCGTCGACGAGGCGTTGCGGACGTATCGTGACCGACGCCTGCGTGAAATCCAGGGAGGGACTTGAACCATGCCAGCGCACGCGAAATCGGGGCAGACGGCGAAGGATTGGGGCGTCTCCGAAAAGGCAGCGGAACTGCACCGCGAGGCGCTGGTCTGGGACGATCATGGCGGCTTCGCCTACACCAAGGCCTCCCATCTCGACGAGATGGACCGCTGGCGGAACGCCGGCATCGACTATCTTTCGGTCAATGCCGGCTACGACGTGACGCCGTGGACGTCGGCGATCGAGGCGGTGTCGCAGTACCGCCATTGGATCCGCACGCACCCGGACGAGTTCGTCCAGGTCGACGGCGTCCAGGACATCCATCGCGCCAAGCGCGAGGGCAAGCTCGCGATCACCTTCGACCTGGAAGGCATGAACGCGCTCAACGGCGACATCGGCTTGGTCGACGCCTATTATCAGCTCGGCGTGCGCCAGATGCTGTTCGCCTACAACAAGAACAATCTGGCGGGCGGCGGCTGCCACGATCAGGACACGGGCCTGACCGACTTCGGCCGCCAGGTCATCCGCGAGATGAACCGCGTCGGCATGGTCGTCGACTGCTCGCACTCGGCCTATCGGACGACCATGGAGGCGATGGAGGCCTCGGCGGATCCGGTGATCTTCTCGCACTCGAACGCGCGCGTCCTCTGGGACCACGAGCGCAACATCAAGGACGACCAGATCAAGGCGTGTGCGGCGACCGGCGGCGTCATCGGCGTGACCGGCGTCGGCCGCTTCCTCGGCAAGAATGGACCGACGGTCGACCATCTCGTCGAGCACATCGACTACATGGTGGAGCTGGTCGGGCCGGAGCATGTCGGTATCGGCATGGACAGCGTGCTGCGCGAGCGCATGAGCGGTCCCGGCACTCATTTCGTGCGCAACCGCGACTACTGGCCGGTGCACCAATATCCCGACGGCGGGCTCGGCTACGTGCCGCCGGAATCCTTCCCCGCGGTCACCGAGGCGCTGCTCGGCCGCGGCTACCCGCCGCGCGACGTGCGCGGCATTCTCGGCGAGAATTTCCTTCGCGTTGCGGGGCGGGTGTGGAAATAGGAGCTGCCGGGCGGCCGACGGGTCGGCGGCTTTGCCGGCCAGCCGCATCCGGCCTAGAATCCTTGGCGATACGCCGACAGACCGGGGGGATTTCATGCCCGAGCGCCATTGGGAAGTAGGGCACACGCTGAATGAGGTGAGGCAGCACGGGCCGGCCTACGCGGCCGAATATGCCGCGATCCACGACCAGCGGATCGCGCTGATCCGCCAATACAACATTTGGTACGCGATTGGCTTCGCCACGTCGATGGGCGTCTATTGGATGCTAGTCTACACCAGCCTATCGATCTCCAGCTTGCCGCTCATGATGGCGGCCGGCGTAATCGCAAGCTGCATCATGTGGTTCGCCTACCGCGTGGTCCTCAATATCGACCGCGGCGTCGTCGCGCTCTATCCGCGCATCGTCTGCCTCGAACTCATCCTCGGCTACGATTTCTACCGCGACTACCTGCGCCGCCGGCCGCGCGGCGACAGCGAGCGCTCCTTCATCGAAAAGAGCGAGCAGACCGTCGCCGATTCCACCGGCGCGCTGTGGCGCGAGGTCTACAGCCATTTCAACGACAAGGACTTTCCCGGTGACCGCCGCATCACCACTCATTTCAAGCGTGCGGCTTACCTGTCGATCGCCATGTACTGGGCCATCATCGCCGTGGTCGTTGCACCGCAGTATTTCGGCCGCGGTTGAGGCGCGGGCCTGGCGCAAGGTGAGCCGGGCCATGGTCGTGAGGCTGCTTGCAGCTGCGCTGATGACGGCTGCGCTGGCGCCAGCGGTGCTGGCCGCGGCCGACGACGGGCGCCGCGTCCCCCTCAATCGCGACGAGGTGACGCTGTCCTATGCTCCGCTGGTCGAGAAGACCGCTCCGTACGCGTCCGGTAAAGGCCGCGGAGATGGTGTTTGACGCCGTACTACCGAGCGTGACCTGATCGGCTACGCGGCAACCTTCTGCTGGCGCTCTTGCTTCCAGT
>VGDO01000138.1 GCA_016869645.1 Alphaproteobacteria bacterium | reverse complement strand
CAGGAAACTCTCCGCGTCATGTCGTTCGGCGGGGCCTACCAGGAGGCGCAGCGCAAGTCGCAGTTCAAGCCGTTCGAGGATGCGACTGGTGTCAAGATCGTGGAATCAACCTGGTTCGCCGATCTCAGCAAGGTGCGCGCCATGGTCGAAGCGAAGAACGTCACCGCCGACATCATCCTCGGCGACGTGGCGCATGCCATCGTCGGCTGCAACGAAGGCTTCCGCGAGCCACTCGACCAGAAGGCATTTGGCGATCCAGCCGACTACGTTCCCGGCACGATGTGGGAGTGCGGCATTCCGACCGAGCTGGTGTCGATTCTCTACGCCTACAACGAGGACAAGATCCCGGCGGCGTGGGGCACGGCGCGGCCCACGACCATCGCCGACATGTTCGACACCAAGAAGTTCCCCGGCAAGCGGGCGTTCTCGACCCGTGCCATCGGCGGCCTGCCCGAGAAGATCCTGCTCGCCGACGGCGTGCCGCCGGCCAAGATCTACGAGGTGCTCCAGACCAAGGAGGGCCTCGACCGTATGTTTGCCAAGCTCGATGCGATGCGTAACGACATCATCTTCTACACCAGCAATGCGCAGCCGATTCAGCTGCTCGGCGACGGTGAGGTCGCGATCATCCAGAGCTCGAATGGCCGCATCTACAGCGCGGTCGCCAACGACAAGAAGAAGTTCGTGCCGGTGTGGGACGGCCAGGTCTACTACCCCGATGTCTGGTTCATCCCCAAGGGCGGCAACAAGGAGCTGGCCATCCGCTTTCTCAAGTTCATTACCCAGCCGCAGATCATGGCGGCGCTGACCAACCACATCCCCTACGCGCCGGTGCGCAAATCGGCGCTCGCCCATGTGCCCGAGAGCATGAAGCCGCATCTCAGCACCACACATGACCTCGGTCGTGGCGTGGGCTCGAACATGGTCTGGTGGGGCGAGCACGAAACGGCATTCAACGAGCGCTTCCAGGCCTGGCTCGCCAAGAAATAATCACGCAATTCCGGCGGTCTGCCGTCCAGGTGGGCGGCAGATCGCCGGACGATCGCGACGCGACGAGGACAGCAGCTTGGCGCCGCCGTCGGACCTCCTGGTCCGGTTCCAGGACGTGCACAAGACCTATGACGGCGAAGCCTTCGCCGTCGCCGCGCTCGACCTGGAGATCAGGCGGGGCGAGTTCCTGACCCTGCTCGGGCCGTCCGGATCGGGCAAGACAACCACGCTTCTCCTGCTCGCCGGATTCGAGACGCCGACGCGCGGCGACATCATCGTCAACGGCGCTTCGATCGTCGACACGCCGCCGCACCGGCGCAATTTCGGCGTGGTGTTTCAGAACTACGCGTTGTTTCCCCATATGAGCGTGCGCGAGAACGTCGCCTTTCCGCTCGAGGTACGCGGCATTCCGGCGGCTGACGCGCAGTCTCGGGCCGAGCGCGCGCTCGAGCTCGTCCAGCTCGCCGGATTCGCCCGCCGGCGTCCGCACCAGATCTCGGGCGGCCAGCAGCAGCGCACCGCGCTCGCGCGCGCGCTGGTTTTCGAGCCGACTCTCGTCCTGCTAGACGAGCCGCTGGGCGCGCTCGACAAGAAGCTCCGCGAGCAGATGCAGATCGAGCTGAAGCAGCTCCACGAGCGGCTCGGCAATACCATGATCTCCGTGACCCACGACCAGTCCGAAGCGCTCACCATGTCCGACCGGATTGCCGTGTTCGACTATGGCCGCCTGCAGCAGATCGGCGCGCCGCGCGAGGTCTATGACCGGCCGCGCAATTCCTTCGTCGCGCGTTTCGTCGGCGAAACCAATCTTGCCAATGGACGCGTCGCCAGCGTCAGCGGCGCCGAGTGCCGCGTCACGCTCGAGACGGGCGAGACGGTTGTCGCCAGCACGGGCGCCGGCGTCTCCGCGTCCGATCGGACATCGCTCATCCTCCGTCCGGAGCGGCTCGCGCTCGATCCGCCGCCGGGGCAGCACGTCAACCGGTTCGGCGCCACCGTGCGCGACATCGTGTATGGCGGCGATCATGTGCGGTGCATTCTCGACGCGTTCGGCCGCCGGGACTGGTCGGTCAAGGTCGCCGACCCGGCGGTTGCGACCGCGCTGGCGCCCGGGCGGCGCGTCGAGATCGCCTGGCACGCGCGAGATTGCCTGGCGCTTGACCCGGCCGAGGGCTGAGCTTGAAGCTGCGCGGCACTTGAGCCGCTGCCGTCACGCTTTAAACTGCCAATCCAGGCACGTCCGAACAGGAGCATGTCATGCCCGCGGTGATGGACAATCTGCGCATCAACGGCGACCGGCTGTGGGCCTCGCTGATGGAGCTCGCCCGGATCGGCGCCACGCCCAAGGGCGGCGTATGCCGCCTCGCCTTGACCGATCTCGACCGCCAGGGGCGCGACCTGTTCATCCGCTGGTGCAAGGAGGCGGGCTGCACCGTGACGGTCGACGGCATCGGCAATATCTTCGCGCGCCGGCCGGGACGCGACAACTCGCTGCCCCCGGTGATGACCGGCTCGCACCTCGACACGCAGCCGACCGGCGGTCGCTTCGATGGCGCCTATGGCGTGATGGCCGGGCTCGAGGTCGTGCGCACGCTCAACGACGCGGGCTTCGAGACCGATGCGCCGGTCGAGATCGTCGTGTGGACCAATGAGGAGGGCACGCGCTTCTCGCCGGCGATGATCGGCTCGGGCGCATTCGCCGGCGTGTTCGACTTGGGCGCCGAGCTCGGCAAGACGGACCTCGAGGGCAAGACGATCGGCGCCGAGCTCGAGCGCATCGGCTACAAGGGTGCCGCACCGGTCGGTGGACGCAAGGTCGGCGCATACTTCGAGGCCCATATCGAGCAGGGACCGATCCTGGAGGCCGAGAACAAGACGATCGGCATCGTCACCGGCGCCCAGGGGCAGCGCTGGTACGAGATCACGGTGGTTGGCCAGGAGGCCCATGCCGGGCCGACGCCGATGGCGCGCCGCAAGGACGCGTTGGTCGGTGCGGCGCGCATGATCCATGAGGTCAACCGCATCGGTCACAAGCACCAGCCCGGCGCCTGCGCAACCGTCGGGCACGTCCAGGTCATGCCCAACTCGCGCAACGTCATTCCCGGCCGCGTGTTCTTCACCGTCGATTTCCGCAATCCCAAGGACGAGGCGCTGACCGCCATGGATCGCGATCTGCGCCGGGCATGCCAGGCGATCTCGGCGGAGACCGGGCTGGAGACCGAGGTCAAGGAGTTCTGGTATTTCGCGCCGACGCCGTTCGACGCGGCGTGCATCTCGGCCGTGCGCCGCGGCGCCGAACTCGGTGGCTACAGTCATCGCGACATCATCTCGGGCGCGGGCCACGATGCCGTCTACATGGCGCGCGTGGCGCCGACCGGCATGATCTTCGTGCCATGCGAAGGCGGCATCAGCCACAACGAGATCGAGAATGCGGCGCCTGCCGATCTGGCCGCGGGTTGCGCCGTGCTGCTTCAGGCCGTGCTCGGCCGCGCGGTCAAAGGCTAGGGGCGAAAGCTAGTTTTTCGTTCGCCTTTCGGTGGAGCTAACGCTCCACCTTTCGGCGGCGGGCGAAGCGAAGCTTCGCCCTAGAGTGCGCCCAACGATGCGATCGCAGCGCCGGCGCAGAGGATGAGGCCCAGTCCGAACAGCAGCATGGCAAGCGGCATGTCGCCCATGGTCGTCCCCCTCGTGACGATCGCCCCCTTGCGATGATCCCAGGCGGTTCGGGCCGCGGCGCCTCAGGCTTGAGCCGGACTATGCCCTTGCGACCGCTCGTCGCACTGTGACGGCGCGCACACCCGGACGAAGAATTGCGATCGGGTCGGCGCGCGGATTCGGTCCGGATCAGGCGGTGGGCTGGGGCAAACCGTCGGGAACCGTCCCCGATGATGCGGCGCTTGCCGCCGGTTGCGACGGTGCGGGGCCTGCCGTCCCTGCCGCTTTCGCCGGCTCGCGGCGCGCCACCGCCGGCGGCGCCGGCCGGTACAGCTCATGGGCCGTCCACAAGGTGAAGGTCAGCAGCAGCACGGCGCCCGCCTGGTGCAGCGCGCCGAGCGATATCGGAACCATGGTCAGCAATGTGGCAATGCCGAGGCCGGCCTGAACCAGCACCACCAGCAGCATCAGGCTGGCCTGGCGCTTCGCGCCGTCGGTTGCGCCGGCGCTCCGCGTCGCCAGCCAGAGCGCGATGGCGGCCAGCACCGTGATGCTGGCCAGCAGGCGATGATCGAACTGCACGGCGATCGGGTTCTCGAACAGGTTCCAGACCGGGGGCTCGATCAGCCAATAGTCCTCGGGCACGAGGCGACCGTCCATCAGGGGGAATGTGTTCATGATCGTGCCGGCATCGAGGCCGGCGACAAAGGCACCGGAAATGATGGTCGTGAACACCAGGGCGACGAGCAGCCAGGCGGCGCGGCGCAGCCGGGGCGCGCTCGGCGGCTTGACGGCGTGCGGTTGCGCGAGACCGAACGCCGTCCACAGCAGCGCGCCATAGATCAGGATGGCGAGGCCCAGATGGGCGGCGAGCCGGTACTGCGAGACATAGGGATCGTCGGCGAGGCCCGACTTCACCATCCACCAGCCGAGCGCCCCTTCGAGGCCGCCCAGCACGAACAGCAGCGCCAGGCGCGGCCAGATTGACCGCTCGAGCCGGCCTGTCCAGGCAAACCAGATGAAGGGCAGGAGGAAGGCAAGCCCGATCAGCCGGCCCCAGACCCGGTGGATGTATTCCCACCAGAAGATCTCCTTGAACGCCGCGAGCGACATGCCCGTCTTGAGCTTGAGATATTCGGGCGAGCCCCGGTACTGGTCGAACAGCACCTGCCAGTCGGCCTCGTTCAGCGGCGGCAGGATGCCCGCAAACGGCTGCCATTCGACGATGGACAGGCCCGATTCGGTCAACCGGGTGATGCCGCCGATCACGACCATGGCAAACACCATGGTCGCCACCATGGCCAGCCAGATGACGATGGGCCGCCGTTCGCGCGCCAGTGTCGGGGCACGATCAATTGCGGCCCTGTGAGTTGCGGCCTGGGGGGTCGCGGCGCTGGTCATGGCGGCCTCGCTGGCCTGGAATGCGGGCAGGGACTCGATTCCGCCGCAGTTTCTACGCGAAAGAGGCGTCGGTCAAACATCTGGGTGGCCTGGGTGGCGATCAGCCGCGCCTCCAAATCCCGAGTTTCGCGGCGGCAGAAAATGTACCTATCGATGATGGTATTTGACAAAATATCACAAAATCTATACGTTCTATATGATTATTACACATTTAATAACCGTATAATGGTGCGCCGATGGCAAAGCTGGGCAAGGGCGTAACGGTCGAGCAGGTCAAGCACGGCAGCCATCATCTGCGGGGCGGAATTGCCACAAGTCTGGCGGCCGCTGACGCCGGATTCGCCCCCGGCGATCAGGCGCTCATCAAATTCCACGGTCTGTACGAGGGCTACGATCGCGACTCGGCGACCGCGCTGAAACAGCGGGGCGAGGACAAGGCGCACCAATTCATGGCGCGCGTGCGCATACCCGGCGGGCGATTGACGGCCGCGCAATATCTCGAGCTCGATCGACTGGCCGATCTCTACGGCAATGCCACGCTGCGCATCACGACGCGCCAGGCCATTCAGTTTCACGGCGTGCTCAAGATCGAACTGAAGGAGCTGCTCGCCGGCATCGACAGCGTTCTGCTGACCACGCTCGCCGCCTGCGGCGATGTCGTGCGCAATGTGACCACCACACCGGCGCCGATCGCCGATGGGGTGCATCGTCGCCTGGCAGAGGACGCGCGACGCCTGTCGAGCCACTTCCTGCCGCGCACCGGCGCCTATCGCGAAATCTGGCTCGATGGCGAGCCGGTCGCCGCGGGGCCGGCTGATGGCGAGGAGGAGCCGCTTTATGGCGCGAACTATCTGCCGCGCAAGTTCAAGATCGGCCTGGCGACGCCGGACGACAATTCGATCGACGTCCTGACCAACGATCTCGGCATCATTGCCCTGTTCGAGGGCGGGCAGCTCACCGGCTACAATCTGGCCCTGGGCGGCGGCTTGGGCATGACCCACAACAAGCCGAAGACCTATCCGCGCCTGGCGACGCCGATCGTGTTCGTCGGCGCAGACGGGCTGATTGCCGCCGCCGACGCCGTTGTCCGCCTGCAGCGCGACCACGGCGATCGCGCCGATCGCAAGCATGCCCGCCTCAAGTATCTGGTCGACGACAAGGGGCCGGCCTGGATCAAGGCTCAACTCGAAAGCTATCTTGGCCACGCGCTCGAACCCGCCCGCCCGATGCCGCGATTCCGCATCGTCGATCATCTGGGTATCCATGACCAAGGCGACGGCAAGTGCTATCTCGGCATCCCCGTGCCGAGCGGACGCGTCGCCGACAGTGCAGCGGCGCAGCTGCGCGCAGGTCTCAACGCCGTGATCCGACACTACGCGCCGTCGATCGTTCTGACGCCGTGGCAGGACATCATCCTTGCCGATCTCGACCGTGACGCAGCGGTCGCGGTCGAGGCGGCGCTGCATGCCCGGGGCGTCCGACTCGCCGGCGACATGACGCCGGTCGAGCGCTGGTCGCTGGCGTGCCCGGCTCTGCCCACCTGCGGCCTCGCCCTGACCGAGGCCGAGCGCGTCCGCCAGCCGCTCATGGAGCAGATCGCCGATGCGTTGGCGGAGGCGGGCATCCCCGATGAGCTGCTGTCCGTGCGCATCACCGGCTGCCCCAATGGCTGTGCCCGGCCCTATGCCGGAGATATCGGCATCGTCGGCCGCATGCCCGGATTCTATGCGCTCTATGTCGGCGGCGACTTCGCCGGCACGCGCATGAACAGCCAGCTGCTCGACAAGGTCGCCATGGGCGAGATCGCGGTCACGCTCGCGCCGCTTTTTCGCCTGTTCGCAGCCGAGCGCATCGCCGAGGAGGGCTTCGGCGACTTTTGCCATCGCGTCGGCCTCAACCGATTGCGCGACGAAGTGGCCGCCGCGCGTCCGGCTGCGGTCGCGGTTTGACGAGCTCTGCAGCCATGCTCTCGCTCGCCATCGATGTCACCCGGCTGCGCACCGCGCTCGTTGTCGGGCCGGCGGCGACCGAGCACGCATCGCTCGGCAGGCTGGCTCAGCTGGAAGCGGCGTCGTCGTCTGCCCATGCCGACATCCAGATTTTCGCGCCGGCGCCAGGCATCGCGTTGGCCGGCCGCGCCGGCGACCGCTTGATCCGCCGCCTGCCGACGCCGGCGGATCTGGCGGGCATTCGGCTGATGTTCATCGCCGGTTTGGACGAAGCGCCATCGGCCAGCCTCGCCGCCGCGGCGCGCGCAGCCGGCGCGCTGGTCAATGTCGAAGACCGTGCCGGCTTGTGTGATTTCCACATGCCGGCGCTGGTGCGACGCGGCTCGCTGCAGATCGCGATCACGACCGAGGGCCGTGCGCCGGGGCTGGCAGGCCACATCCGCCGCCATCTCGACAAGCTCTTTCCGGGCGACTGGGCAGCATGGCTCGACGAGCTTGCCGGGCTGCGCCTCCTCTGGCGTGCGGAGGGCGCGGATCGCGGGTCGATCCGGCGGCGCAGCGAGGCGCATATCGATCGCCGGGGGTGGCTCTCATGGCCGCGCGACGATGTGAGCCAGGCCTCGCCGGCTGGCCGACAGGCGACGCGCGAGGCGTATGATCGGCGCTGGTCGCATCCCGCATAGAATGCCGCAGCGCCGATGCGGACCCTCGGGTCGCCGCCGATCCGCGGCGACGCCGCCGGGTGACGCGCCGAAATCGTTTGTGTATATATGATCGCGTCCGAACCGGTTTCGCCCGATCGAAGCACGAGATTCGTCGCCGTGAACGACCTCGCCTTGTCACACGGACTGAGCTTCGCCGACCTCTATCGGCGCGACGGACTTGCGCGCCTCGACGGCTGCTTTCTCGACGATCTGAAGGCGGCGGATGTCGCGCTCTACAACCGATTGATGGCGGCCCGCGCCGATCCCGACTCGGTCGTCGGCAAGGATGAATCCGCGATCATCCTCGACCTGGCGCCGCATCTCGACGACTTCATCGGCCGGCTGTTCGGCGTTTCGACTGAGCTCGATCGCCTGCGGGCGAGACATCACGAACTGGCGCCGCTCTATTCGTGCAAGCGCCTGTTCGTGCAGCGGCGCGCGGTCAAGGGCGTCAGCACCGACACGGCATCGTCTCATGATGGCGAGGCACTCGCCGTCGAGCTCGAGCGCCTGATGGGCGAGACGCTCAGCGAGCTCGCCTTCGCGCGCCATGTCAACGCCTGGAGCGAGAACGAAGCCGCGCACGGCGCGGCACTCGATGTGGCGGCGCGCTACGCGCAGTGGGCGACGCTGTCGCCCGCCGGCCAGGACAAGCATCGCGCGGGCGTGCTCTTCCAGGTGCCGCGCAAGATCGATCACCAGCATCTCGTGCCGGTCGACACGGTCGAGGTGCATGGCTTGCGCATGATGAGGCTGCCGGTCGAGCACCGCCGGCACCGCGAGGGCTTCGCGCTCACCGACCACGGCACCGACCTGACCGGCGCGCTCGACCAGGCCAACTATTGCATCTGGTGCCACAACCAGGGCAAGGATTCGTGCTCGAAAGGCTTGCGCGACAAGAAGACCCGCGCATTCCAGAAGAGCCCGCTCGGCGTGACGCTCGCCGGCTGCCCGCTCGAGGAGAAGATCTCCGAGCTCAACCTCGCGAAGGCCGAGGGCCATGCCGTCGGCGCGCTCGCCATCGTCGTCATCGACAATCCGATGACGGCCGCGACCGGGCACCGCATCTGCAACGACTGCATGAAGTCGTGCATCTACCAGAAGCAGGAGCCGGTCGACATTCCCCAGGTCGAGACGCGCACGCTCAAGGACGTGTTGGCGCTGCCCTGGGGTTTCGAGATCTACAGCCTGCTGACGCGCTGGAATCCGCTCAACCTGCGCCGGCCGCTGCCCAAGCCGGATTCGGGCTACAAGGTGCTGGTGGTCGGCCTCGGGCCGGCCGGCTTTACCTTGGCCCATCATCTGATGAACGACGGGCATTCCGTGGCGGCCGTCGACGGGCTCAAGATCGAGCCGCTGGCGCCCGAGCTGTCGGGCGTTGCAGCCGACGGCGCGCGTGTGCCGTTTCATCCCGTGCGCGACGCCGCCGCGCTCAGCGAACCGCTCGACAACCGGGTCATGGCGGGCTTTGGCGGCGTCGCCGAATACGGCATCACCGTGCGCTGGAACAAGAACTTCCTCAAGCTGATCCGGCTGCTGATCGAGCGGCGCCGGCGTTTTGCCATGTATGGCGGCGTGCGCTTCGGCGGCACTCTAACCATCGACGATGCGTTCGCCATGGGCTTCGACCACATCGCGCTATGCGCCGGAGCCGGCCGTCCGACCATTCTGGACATGCCGAACGGGCTCGCGCGCGGCGTGCGCGCCGCGTCCGATTTCCTGATGGCGCTTCAACTGACCGGCGCGGCCAAGCGCGACTCGGTCGCCAATCTGCAGATCCGCCTGCCCGTCGTCGTGGTCGGCGGCGGCCTGACCGCGATCGATACCGCGACCGAGGCGCTCGCGTACTATCCCGTGCAGGTCGAGAAATTCCTGCTGCGCTACGAAGCGCTGGTCGCCGAGCTGGGCGAAGCGCGTGCGCGTGCGCGTTGGAGCCCGGAGGAAGCGGTCACCGCCGACGAATTCATTGCCCATGCCCGCGCGATCCGGTCCGAGCGCGCGGCAGCCAGGGCGGCGGGCAGGCAGCCCGCTCTGGTGCCGTTGATCGAGAGTTGGGGCGGCGTCTCCATCGTCTACCGCCGGCGGCTGATCGATGCGCCGAGCTACACGCTCAATCACGAGGAAGTGGCGAAGGCGCTCGAGGAGGGCATTCGCTTCGCCGAGGGCCTCACGCCGCGGCGGGTCGACGTCGATGCCTACGGCCACGCCAGCGCATTGGTCGTCGTCGATGCCGACGGCAAGGAGACCACGTTGCCGGCGCGCGCGATCCTGATCGCAGCCGGCACGCAACCGAACACGGTGCTGGCGCGCGAGGACGGCGGCCGCATCAAGCTCGAGGGCAAGTACTTCCAGGCGCTCGATGAGCTCGGCCAGCGGGCTACGCCCGAGCCGGTGGCAAAACCGGAGGACGTCCATGTGCTGACCGCGCTGGCACCCGATGGCCGCGCGGTCAGCTTCTTCGGCGACCTCCATCCGAGCTTCGCCGGCAACGTCGTCAAGGCCATGGGTGGCGCCAAGCAGGGCTATCCGGTGGTCGGACGCGTGCTGGCGCGCCGGGCGCCGACCCCGGTCAGCGAGCAGGAGCTGTTCCGAATCCTCAATGACGGGCTGCGCCCGCGCGTGACCGAAGTCACGCGCCTCACGCCGGACATCGTCGAGATCGTGGTGCATGCGCCCTTCGCGGCGCGCGCCTTCTTGCCCGGACAATTCTATCGCCTGCAGAACTACGAAGCTTACGCCACGCGCGTCGCCGACGGGGAGTCGGCGACAGGCAGCGCGTTGCGCACCGTGCTCGCCATGGAAGGGCTGGCGCTGACTGGCGCCTGGGTCAACCGCGAACGCGGCCTGATCTCGACCATCGTGCTCGAGGTCGGCGGCTCTTCGGACCTGTGCCGGCTGCTCAAACCGGGCGAGCCGATCATCCTGATGGGGCCGACCGGCACGCCGACGGAAACGCCGGCGAAGGAAACCGTCGCGCTGGTCGGCGGGGGGCTCGGGAATGCCGTGCTGTTCTCGATCGGCCAGGCGTTGCGCGCGCGCGGCAGCCGCGTGATCTATTTCGCCGGCTACAAGCGCCTGCGCGACCGCTACAAGATCGATCAGATCGAGGCGGCCGCCGACGTGGTGGTCTGGTGCTGCGACGAGAGCCCGGGCTTCGCGTCCAGTCGCGCGCAGGATCGCAGCCATGTCGGCAATATCGTCGAGGCCATGGCCGCCTACGGCTCGGGCCGGCTCGGCGCACAGGTCGTGCCGCTGTCGGAAGCGGATCGCATCGTCGCAATCGGTTCGGACGGCATGATGGCGGCCGTCGCCCGCGCACGCCACGGCGTGCTCGCGCCGCTGCTCAAGCCCGGCCATGTCGGCATCGCCAGCATCAATTCGCCGATGCAATGCATGATGAAGGAGATCTGCGCCCAATGCCTGCAGATCCATATCGATCCCACGACCGGCAAGCATACGGTCGTGTTCTCCTGCTTCAATCAGGACCAGCCGCTCGACCGCGTCGATTTCGGCGCGCTGCGCCAGCGGCTGAACCAGAACGGCACGCAGGAGGAGCTGACCAAGCAGTGGATCAACCACTGCCTCGGTCACGTCGAGCCGCAGCAGGCGGCCGACTAGGTCTCAGTAGGATGGCGGGCGTGGCGCGCCGCCGTCGGTGATCGCCTCGCCCCAGTAGAGTCGGCCGACCCTGGCCCAATATGCGGCGGCCGTGCACATCGGACACGGCCTCGACGATGCATAGATGACGGCGCCACGCAGGTCGTTGGTGCCGAGCGCGCGCGCTGCGTCGCGGATCGCCTCCATCTCGGCATGCGCCGTCGGATCCTTGCGCGTGACCACGCGACTCGGCGCCTCCGCGATGATCCTTCCGTCACGCACCACCACCGCCCCATAGGGCTGATCGCCCTGATCGAGTGCCGCCTGACGCATGGCGAAGGCGCGCGCCATCAGGCGGCGGTCGTCCTCGGTCTGTGCGTGGGCGGGTCGCCGCAGCACCAGCAGGAGGGAACCAACGGTCAAGCTTGCGAGCAGGCGCCGCCGGCGCGGGTCGGCCGGCCGCGCGGCTGCATCCGTCACGTCTCGGCCTTCTTGCCTGTCCGTCGGGCGAGTTCCTCGTCGAGCTGCCCGTCGCGCCAGCCATGCATCATTTTGACCGGCTGAGCGACCGCGATCGCGCCTTCGTCCAGGTCGATCAGCACGGCGTTCGGATCGACCTCGTGGCGCGGCAGGATCGGCATGTTGTGCGCGATCCATGTCAGGTTCTGCTCGAGCGGCTCCGGGCTCTCGAACTTGCGCGCCATGGATTTGGCCTCTTCCCAGGTGTCGGCCATGATGTCCCAACCGTCGAGGCCCCAGCTCACGGCACGGCACACCTCCTGGATGCGCGTGCGCGTCGCCTCCCACTCCTTGAGCGCGCGCCCGAGGTCGGGCAGGAATGAATCGATCGTGTCGATGCGCGCATCGACGAAGGCAAGTGCCTGCGCCAGCCGTGGCACGGTCCGATCGACCTGATCGACGGCGATCTCGCGCACCTGTGAGCGCGCCTCCTTGACGCCTTCGACCAGCGCGGCCAGCCGGTGACGTTGGCGGATCAAGTAGCCGCCGGACTTGCGCACCGCCGCAAGGCCCAGCGTGCCGAACGGCACGACCAGATCGACCAGCAGCTCCAGACGGCGCTCGAGCTCGGCGGGCGCCAGCTCGACCGCCTGGCCCGTCAGAAAGAAGACGCGCTTGGTCAGCTCGTCGACGTCGATGCGCACGCCGCCGAGCTGCTTGGTCTGTACCAGCTCGATCAGCTTCTCGGCGCTCGCCGATGCCATGAACCGGTCGCCCATGCGTGTCCCGGTTTCGCGCGTCATGCGCGCAATCAGGCTCAGACGCATCTGGAAGCGGTCCGTTGCGTCGGATTCGCATTCGCGGCGCGTCGCCTCCTTGATCGCTTCGGTCGCACCGTGCGACTGGTTGATCTTGAGGCGCAGCGCACGCAGCTTGATCGGATCCGGCGCGCCGAGCACGGACGCGCCCTTGATTTCGCCGTAGAGCGCTGTATCCCGTGCATCGAGCTGGGTGAAATCCAGCAGCTTGGCAAACGGCACGATCAGCTGGCCGCGCGCGCCGCTCGCATTGGGGATGACCGTTTCCATGTCCTTGGGCCGGCCACTCTTGCCGGGCCTGAGGCGCGCCAATTTGATTGAACGATTGCCGAAATGCGCGGCTGCGCCGCGCACCTCGAAAGTCGTGGGCAAGTTTACGTTGACGGTCATACCGCTCCCTTGAACGCGGAAGAGCGCCGCGATCACACCGCGAGCGGGTAAAGGGGGGCATTCCCTCGCGTGCGGTTGAGGGTGGCAGCAGAAGCGGGCCCGGTCAACCTGCGGGGCGTCGCATGCAGGGTGCGGAAACCTAGTGCAGCCGCAGCTCGGAGCCGACCAGTCGAAATTCGCACGGCTTGACGATCTGGGTCGATGCCACTTTCACCGAGTGCAGCCTGCCGTCCAGGTTGCGCGTCCAGAAATTGAGGAATTTGGTCAGGATCGGAAAGCGCGGCGCCAGATCAAGGTCCTGCCACAGGTAGGTCTGCAGGACGCCGGGATGATCGGGCAGGTGATAGAGGATTTCAGCCGTGGTGAGACGGTAGCTGCGGAGCTGGAGAGCCAGATCGCTCATGGGCAACTGTCCTTGCCTGGTTTGCGGGGCCGTCTCTCATGTAACTGTGCCCGAGAGGCAAAGCCGGGGCAAGAAAAAATCCTTTTGATTCCAATGTCTTAGCAGCATTGGCCGGTGATTGCTGCCAGGCCGGCAATTGGTCGCGGACGGCATCCTTGACTCCGGACCAGACCTCCCTTAGATGGATGGCACTCGTTTGGGGGGAGTGCTAACAGAGCGCCTTTCCCATACCACTTTTCGTGACGATCCAAAGACTTGGAGGATAGGCGATGAAGTTTCGGCCCTTGCATGACCGTGTGCTGGTGAGGCGCATCGAGCAGGAGGAGAAGACCGCGGGCGGCATCATCATTCCCGACACGGCGAAGGAGAAGCCGATGGAGGGCGAAGTGCTGTCGGCCGGCGCAGGCGCGCGCGGCGAGGACGGCAAGTTGCACCCGCTCGATGTGAAGGCAGGTGATCGCGTCCTGTTCGGCAAGTGGTCGGGCACCGAAGTCAAGATCGATGGGCAGGAGCTCATCATCATGAAGGAGTCCGACATCATGGGCATCATCGAGACCAAGGGCCGCAAATAGGCCGCTGACAGCAGAGAATTCAGGAAGGATCAGACACTATGGCTGCCAAAGACGTGAAATTCGCCGGCGACGCGCGCACCCGCATGCTGCGCGGCGTCGACATTCTGGCTGACGCTGTCAAGGTGACGCTCGGCCCCAAGGGTCGCAACGTCGTGCTCGACAAGTCGTTCGGCGCGCCGCGCATCACCAAGGACGGTGTGACGGTGGCGAAAGAGATCGAGCTCTCCGACAAGTTCGAGAACATGGGCGCCCAGATGCTGCGCGAGGTGGCGTCCAAGACCTCGGACATTGCCGGCGACGGCACCACGACCGCGACCGTGCTCGCCCAGGCGATCGTGCGCGAGGGCGTCAAGTCGGTTGCCGCCGGCATGAACCCGATGGACCTCAAGCGCGGCATCGATCTGGCGGTCAGCGCTGTGATCGATGACCTGCAGAAGCGCTCCAAGAAGGTCTCGACCAGTCAGGAGATCGCCCAGGTCGGCACCATTGCAGCGAACGGCGAGTCCGAGATCGGCGACATGATCGCCAAGGCGATGCAGAAGGTCGGCAACGAGGGCGTGATCACGGTCGAGGAGGCGAAGAGCCTGGAGACCGAGCTCGACGTCGTCGAGGGCATGCAGTTCGACCGCGGCTATATCTCGCCCTACTTCGTCACCAACTCCGAGAAGATGATCGCCGAGCTGGAAAGCCCGCACATCCTGATCCACGAGAAGAAGCTGTCGGGCCTGCAGCCGATGCTGCCGCTGCTCGAGGCGGTGGTGCAGACCGGCAAGCCGCTGCTGATCATCGCCGAGGACATCGAGGGCGAAGCGCTGGCGAC
>VGDO01000137.1 GCA_016869645.1 Alphaproteobacteria bacterium | reverse complement strand
GCTGATCGCGCTGCGCCACCAGAATGCGAGGCGCGCCGCGACCGCCAATCCCACCCTCGGAACGTCGGGGCGACGTCGGAAGATCACCAAACAATGCCGTGCGCGGCGGCTCGGATGCGGAGGGTTCGATGCTCATGAATCATCGTACCCGCTCCCGCGTCGATTTCTTCACAAGTTCTGAGGGCCAATACTTTCGGACAGGGGGCGCTTCTTCGGATTACCTAAAGCCTCCTGTCGGTCCGACGGCGCGCCGTTATTGGACGGGACTCGTTTCGATGAATTCTTCCGTCCGCCCACCCCGCATAGGTCAAGCCCGCCTGCGCATCGGCATCGATACGGGCGGCACCTTTACCGACATCGTTTGCGTCGATGGCACATCGGGCGCGATGCGCGTTACCAAGGTTGCGAGCACGCCGACCAATCCGGCCATCGGGCTCGTGCGCGGGGTAAAGCAGATGCTCGCCCAATCGAACGCCGACGTCGACGACATCGCTGGTTTCGCTCATGGCACGACGGTCGCCACCAATGCGCTGCTGCAGGGTGAAATCGATTCACTCGGCCTGATCGTCACGGCGGGTTTCCGCCACATCCTGGAGATCGCGCGCCAATCCGTGCCCGATGGCTATGGCAATTCCTATTTTTGGGTCAAGCCCGACCGCATGGTGCCGCTGCACCTCGTGCGCGAGGTTGGCGGCCGACTGAACTTCCGCGGCGACGAACTGAGACCGCTGGATGAGGATAGCGTGCGCGCCGCCGGCCGCTTCTACCGCGAGCGCGGCATCCGCGCCGTGGGCATCTGCCTGATCCATTCCTATGCCGACAACCGCCACGAGCGGCGCGCCGCGGAGATCCTGCGGCAGGAATACCCCGAATGCACCCTGTCTCTGTCGTGCGACGTGCTGCCGGAGTATCGCGAATACGAGCGTGCGATCACCACGCTCGTCGACGCATTCGTCAAACCCCACATGGAGCGCTATCTCAAGCGCGTCGATGACGAACTCGGCCCTGGACTGCAGGACAAGCCGTTCCTGGTGATGCAGTCGAGCGGCGGCGTGATGAGCGCCGAGCAAGTGGTCAACAAGCCGATCACCACCGCGTTGTCAGGACCCGCCGCCGGCGCCCTCGGCAGCGCGGTCGTGGCCGAGATCGCCGGTTTTCCCAACGTCGTCACGCTCGACGCCGGCGGCACCTCGACCGATCTCTGTCTGATCGAAGGCGGCGCACCGCACATCACCAATGGCGGTCGGGTCGGCCCCTTTCCCGTGCGCATACCGATGATCGACATCGAGACGATCGGCACGGGCGGCGGCTCGATCGCCTGGATCAGCCGCGAGGGCCATTTGAAGGTGGGACCGCGCAGCGCCGGGGCCGAGCCGGGGCCGATGTGCTACCCGAAGGGCGGCAGCGAGCCGACCATCACGGACGCCAATCTGGTGCTCGGCCGCATTCCTCCAGCGCTCATCGGTGGCGGCATTCCCCTCGATGTCGGCAGGTCACGCGCCGGCATCGCCGATCTCGCCAAGCGGCTCGGCCGCACCATGAGCGTCGAGGAGCTGGCCGAGGGCATTCTCGAGATCGCCAACTGGAACCAGGCGAACTGCATCCGACAGATGACGATCCAGCGCGGCATAGACCCGCGCGAGTACGCGCTCCTGTCCTTCGGCGGCGCCGGCCCGGCGCAGTCGCCGGCAGTGATGGACCTGCTTTCGATGCGGGCCTGTGTCGTACCGCCCAACCCGGGCAATCTCTCGGCCTTCGGCCTGCTCTCGGTCGATTGGCGCACGGACCACATCGTGACCAGCCTCACCATGGAGGATGCGATCGATCCATCCGCGGTCGGCGCGCACTATGCCAGGCTCGAGCGCGACGCGGTCGAGACGCTCGAGCGCGATGGCATCGCGCGCGGGCGCATCCGCCTCGCCCGCGAGGCCGACATGCGCTATGCCGGTCAGTCGATGGAGGTGCGGGTGGCCGCGCCGGCTGGCCCGGTCGACGGCGCGCTGATCGCCAAGCTGATCGACGCCTTCCACGCCGCCCATCGCCGCAATTTCGGCTATGACTATCGCGGCCAGCAGAAGATCGAGCTGGTCAATCTGTGCGTGTCGGGCTTCGGCGTGATCGACCGTCCGCAGATGCCGAAGCTGACCACGACCGGCGTCACCCCGGCGCGCAAGGCGATGCGCGCCGTCTACCTGGAGGGCGCCTTCCGCGATACGCCGGTATTCGACCGCGCCGCGCTGCCGCCCGGCTTCCGCCTGGAAGGGCCGGCCGTCGTCGAGGAGTTCGGCTCGACCACCGTGGTATTCCCCGGCCAGGCCTTGACCGTCGATCCCCATGGCATTCTGGTTGTGCGTCGCGTCGGCGCCAATCGCCCCGAGGTCGTTCGATGAGCACGGCAAAAAAGCCTTGGCCGACGCCGCCCCGCAATGCGCCAAAGCGCGACGTCGACCCGATCGTGCTGCAGATCGTCGAGGGCACGCTCAATTCGATCGAGCGCGAGATCGAATATGCGATCGAGCGTACGGCGCGCAGCCCGATGATCCGCGAGGCCCACGACTACCGTGTCGGCCTGTTCGACCGCTACTGCCGCAAGCTGACCGGCCGCTCCTATTCCGCCATGCCGAACGCGGTGGTGCGCGACTACCCGCCGGAGACCATGGTCCCCGGCGACGTCTTCCTGATGAACGACACCTATCTGACCGAGGGCAGCATCGGTCATCTGCCTGACATGTGCAGCACCGTGCCGGTGTTTCACCAGGGCGAGGTAGTCGCCTATATCCAGGCCTTCGGCCACCATGACGACATCGGCGGACGCGTCCCCGGCTCGATGCCCGGCACCGCCGTCACCGTGTTCGAGGAAGGGCTGGCGATCCCGCCGATCAAGCTCTACAGCGCTGGGCGGCGCAACGACGAGGCCTTCAAGATCATCAAGCGCAACACGCGCGTGCCCGAGATGCTCGCCGCCGATCTCGACAGCGAGGTGCAGGCCTGTCTGATGGGTGCCCGGCGCATGTCCGAGCTCTTCGAGCGGTTCGGCACGGAAACCGTCGAGGCCTGCTTCCAGGCCGTGCTCGACAAGTGCCGTGACATCTATCGCAGCGAGCTGCTGCCCAAGATCGCCGACGGCACCTATGCCTGGGAGGACTTCGTCGAGCACGACGGCATCAGCGATCCCAAGCTGCACAATCTGGCTCTTAAGATGACTAAATCGGGCGACCGCCTGACGCTCGATTTCACCGGCACCGATCCGCAATCGAGCGGGCCGATCAATTGGCCGGCCGACTACGCCGACGGCGCGTTCCTCATCAAGTGGATCGCGCCGATCCTGCGCAACCTGGCCGACACGCCGGAGCGCGCAGCGGAAATCCATGTGAACGAGGGCGTCTGCGAGGTCTTCGACATCGTCTTTCCGCCCAAGGGCACGCTGATCACGCCGGAATGGCCGGCCGCGACCAACGCGCGCTCCTTCGTTCTGCTGCGCTCGCTCGGCCTGCTGGCCGGCGTCGTGGCGCAGGCTGTCGAGGGCCGCATGCCGGCCGACCAGGAGACGATCCGCTACACCGGCTTCTACGGCAATGACGCGAGCGGCAAGCCCTTCCTGTCGCGCGAGGTTCTGGGCGGCGGCTCCGGCGGGCGCTACTACGCCGATGGCAACGACGCCATCCACATCGTGCCGGATTCGCGCAACCAGCCCGCGGAGTTCACCGAGCATCGCTTTCCGGTCCTGGTCGAGACCTTGGCGCTGCGCACGGATTCCGGCGGTGCGGGCAAGCGCCGCGGCGGGCTTGGCTACGAGAAGCATTACCGCGCGCTGGTCGACTGCTTCACCATCGTGACGGCCGATCGCGTGCGTCTTGGCTGTTACGGCCTCAATGGCGGCCGGGCCGGCCGGCCGTTCTGCGTCACCATCGATCCGGCCGGCCGGGCCAAGGACTTGGGCGGTCTGGTCGACGGCGAACCGGTCAAGGCCGGCGAGGTTGTGCGCGTGATCACGACCGGCGGCGGCGGTTGGGGCGACCCGCTTGAGCGAGAGCCCGACCGCGTCAGGGCCGACGTCATCGACGGCAAGGTGTCGTCCCGGTCGTCTCGTGCGGACTACGGCGTCGTGCTGGTCGGCGACAAGATGGAGATCGATCACGCTGCGACAGCTGCGTTGCGCGCAGAGCTGCGTCGCAAGCGCGCCGGACCGCTGCCCATGATCGATCGCGGGCCGGGCTATCAAAAGCTGAGGGAGCGACCGGCATAGGAGCTGGTTCAAGGGGGGGGGAAGAATGCGGGACCACGGTCTCGTTCGGAGAATGGCGCGGCGGATCGGGCCGACGACATGAAGCCAGCGCCGTTTCGCTATGTGGCTGCATATTCGCTCGACCACGCTCTGGCGCTGAAGGCAGAGCACGGCGACGAGGCGCGCTTCCTTGCCGGCGGACAGAGCTTGCTGGCGGCCATGAACTTCCGGCTGGCACAGCCCGCATTCCTGATCGACATCAATCCGCTCCGCGACCTCGACTACGTGCGGCGCGGTGGCTCAGTCGTGCGCATCGGCGCTCTGACTCGCTATCGCACGCTGCAACGCGATCCTGTGGTTGCGAACCATCAGGCTCTTCTCGCCGAGGCCCTGCCGCACGTGGCGCATCCGCAGATCCGCAACCGCGGCACGCTGGCGGGCAATCTCGCGCATGCCGACCCGGCTTCCGAGCTGCCGGCCGTGGTGCTCGCCGTGGGAGGAAAGCTGTGCGCGCGTTCGGTCAAGGGCGAGCGCTGGATCGCCGTCAAGGACTTCTTCACCGGTCCGCTGTCGACCGCTCTCGACGCGGAGGAAATGCTGGCCGAGATCGAGCTGCCCGATCTGCCGGCACGAACCGGCGTCTGCTTCCTCGAGGTTGCGCGGCGCCGTGGCGACTACGCCATGATCGGCGTGGCGGCGACGCTAACGGTCGACGCGGGAGGCACGTGCGTCGCCGCACGGCTGACCTATTGCAATGCCGGCGGCACGCCCGTCTCTGCTTCGGCAGCCGCCAAGGCCCTCGTCGGACGGCGTATCTCTGAGAAGGCGATCGGCGAGGCGGCAGCCGCAGCCATGCGCGAGATCGAGCCGCCAGGCAATGTACATGCCAGCAGTGACTTTCAGCGTCACCTGGCAGGCGTCCTCACACGTCGCGCCCTGGCCAAGGCACACACGCGCGCGATGAGTGCCGCATGAGTGACGAGCGGCATCGCGTCGCCACGACGGTGAATGGCACGCGCCACCAGCGCGACGTCGATGGACGCCTGCTGCTCAGCGACTTCCTGCGCCATGTCCTCGGTCTGACTGGCACGCGCGTCGGCTGCGAGCACGGCGTGTGCGGCGCCTGCACGATTCAGTATGACGGACTGCCCGTGCGCTCCTGCCTGATGCTGGCGGTCCAGGCCGACGGCCACGAGATCGCGACGGTCGAGGGGTTGGCCGGCAAGGATGGGACACTCCATCCGCTGCAACAGGCGCTGCGGGACACGCACGGGCTGCAATGTGGATTCTGCACGGCCGGCATCCTCATGACCATGACGGCCTTCCTCGCCGAGCATCCAAAGCCGACTGAGCCGGATATCCGCGAGGCTCTGTCGGGAAATCTGTGCCGCTGCACGGGCTACCAGCACATCGTCGAGGCGGTGACGCTGGCCGCGTCGCGCATGGGCGGAAGGCGCTAGCCATGGTGACGCGCTATCTCGGCGCCCCGATCACGCGCAACGAAGATGCCCGGCTGTTGACGGGTCGTGCCCTGTTCGTCGATGACGTCAATCTGCCCAACCTGCTGCACGCCGCTTTTCTGCGCTCACCGCACGCCCATGCCCGGATCAAGTCGATCGATGTGGCGACAGCCAAGCAGCGAGATGGCGTGATCGCCGTGATCACCGCCGCCGACATGGGCGATTATTGGCGGCCAGGCCCCCTTCTCGTGCCGCCACCCCCGATCAGGGACATCGTGTTCAACCAGTGCACCCAGGTGCCGTTGGCCAAGGACAAGGTCCGCCATGTCGGCGAGCCCGTCGCCATGGTCCTCGCAGAGAGCCGGTACCTCGCCGAAGACGCACTTGCCGACATCGTCGTCGACTATGAGGCGCTGCCGGCGATCGTCGATCTGGCGGACGGACTCAAGCCCGATGCCGCGCGCATCCACGAGGATCTGGCCGGCAACACCGCCGCCCATGTGCGGCAGACCAAGGGCAACTACGCCGAAGCCGTCAAGCGAGCCGATCTCGTGATCAAGCGGCGCTTCGTCTATGACCGGGGCGCCTCCTCGCCGATCGAGACGCGCGGCATCGTCGCCGAATGGGACGGCAAGGCCGACCGGCTGACGATCTGGGACACGACGCAGGCGCCGGTCGTCATCCGCAACGGCATCGCGGCCATGCTCGGCCTCAGCGAGCGCCAGGTGCGCGTCATTGCGCCTTTCATCGGCGGCGGCTTCGGCCCGAAGATCATGATGTTCTATCCCGAAGAGGTACTCGTCCCGTGGATGGCCATCAAATTAAGCCGACCCATCAAGTGGATCGAGGATCGCCTTGAGCATTTCTTCGCGACCACACAGGAACGCGGCCAGGTGCACGACGCCGAGCTTGCGATCGGCCGCGATGGCAAGATCATTGGCGTCAAGGACGTTTTCCTGCATGACACGGGCGCCTACGACCCCTACGGGCTGACGCTGCCGATCAACAGTCAATGCACGCTGCTCAACGCCTATGTCGTGCCGCACTACGACAGTACGTTCACGGCCGTGTTCACCAACAAGCCGATCGCGACACCCTATCGCGGCGCCGGGCGTCAGCACGGCGTGTTCGTCATGGAGCGGCTGCTCGATATCGCGGCGCGCCAGCTCGGCATCGACCGCATCGAGATTCGCCGGCGCAATTTCATCGGGCCCGACCAGTTCCCCTACAACAACGAGATCATCTACCAGGACTTTGCGCCGCTCGAATACGACAGCGGCAACTATGGTCCCGTGCTCGACAAGGCGCTCGAGCTGATCGGCTACGACAAGTTCGTCCGCGATCCGACGGCGCGGCGAACCGACGATGGGAAGCATGTCGGGATCGGCGTCGTCTTCTATATCGAGGGAACCGGCATCGGACCCTACGAGGGCGCGCGCATCCAGGTGCAGTCGAGCGGCCGGGTCAGCCTGGCGACCGGCGTCGGCACCCAGGGCCAGGGCCATTTTACCAGCTTCGCCCAGATCACGGCCGACCAGCTCGGCGTCGACGTACGAGACGTCGACGTGGTGACCGGCGACACGGACCAGTTCTACTGGGGCGCCGGCACGTTTGCCAGCCGCGGCGCCGTGGTGGCCGGCAATGCGGTCAACGAGGCCGCCAAGGTCGTGCGCCAGAAGATCCTGCGCGCCGCAGCCGAGCATTTCGAATGCGCCGAGGCCGATATCGTGATCGCGAACGGCAAGGCGTCAGTTGCCGGCGTATCCGAGCGCGCCATTGGCCTCGGCGAATTGGCGCAGCGCGCCAATCCGCTGCGAGGCGCCGTCAAACCCGGCACCGAGCCGGGTCTCGAGGCGACCAACTACTTCGGCCCGGCGCGCGGCGCCACGGCCAATGGCGCGCACGCCATGATCATCGAGGTCGACCCGGCGACCATGATGATCGAGATCAAGAAATATGTCGTCGTCCATGATTGCGGCACGGTGATCAATCCCTTGATCGTCGAAGGGCAGATCCATGGCGGCGTGGCACAGGGCATCGGCAACGCTTTCTACGAGCAGCTCGCCTGGGACCGGGACGGCCAGCTCCTCAATGCGTCCCTCGCCGACTACCTGCTGCCGACCGCGCTTGACGTGCCTCATATCGATTCCGCGCACACGGTGACGCCTTCGCCGCTCAACCCCATGGGCATCAAGGGCGCCGGCGAGGCGGGCGCCATTCCAGTCGGCGCGCTGTTCGCTCAGGCGATCGAAGACGCGCTCGACCTGCCCAGGCATGGCGTCGAGATTCTGGAGATACCGCTCAGCCCAAACCGGCTCTGGGAGCTGATCGGACCGCACCTGGACAAGAAGGAAGCCGGATCACCCTGAGAGGCTCACTGTCTGACCCGTTGTATTGGCCATTCCTAATAATGCAATCCATCAAGAACGAGGGGACTCCGCCATGACAACCACCGTATCTCCGTCAGGTTATTTGCCGAATGACCGGCCCGAAACCGGCCGGCTGATCCTGCTTGGCTTCCAGCACGTCGTGACCATGTTTCCGGCAACGATCCTCGTTGCCCTGCTATGCGGCTTCCATCCCAGCACGGTCCTGCTTGGCGCCGGCATCTCGACGATTGTGGCCCTCGTGCTCTCGCGCCAGGGCATCGGCACGTTCATCCCGTTGTTCTACGGTTCGAGCTTCAGCTACATCGCGGCCTATCTCGGCATCGCCAAGGCGATGGGCCACGAGGTCAAGTTCGGCGTGCCGGCACCCGACGAGGTGATCGCTGTGATGCAAGCCGGCATCATCTGCACGGGCATTCTCAACATCATCGTCGGTTTCGTCATCAGGTCCGTCGGCAAGGCAGCGGTCGACAAGGTGCTGCCTCCGGTCGTGACCGGCTCGGTCGCCTGCGTGATCGGCTTCGGCCTCGCCAAGGCCGCGCTCGACATGTCGATGACGGTCGTCCCCGGGTATTGGGGCATCGCGCTGGTGACGCTGATCGTCACGATCGGCTTCTCCTACTTGCTCCAGGGCAAGGGCTTCATCGGCATGATCCCGATCCTGCTCGGCGCTGTCGTCGGCTATGTTCTAACCCTGATCGTGGCGCCGGATCAGATCAACTTCGCGCGCGTGGCCGCAGCGCCGGTCATCGCCGCGCCGCACATCACGTTCCCCAACTTCGCCGGCGAGCTGGTGGTGACGGCCATCTTCAGCATCTCGATCATGGCGATCGCGACGATCCCCGAATCCACGGCGCATCTCTACCAGATGAGCCTCTATGTCGATCGTCTTGCCGAGGAGCAGAGCCGGCCCAAGGTCCATCTCGATCAGTATGTCGGCAACAACCTTGTCTATGACGGCGTCGGTGACGTGCTGCACGGCCTGGTTGGCGCCACTGCCGGCACGAACTATGGCGAGAACAACTCGCTGATGGCGATCACGCGGAACTATTCCGGCCCCGCCCTGATGGCGGCAGGCGTGATCTGCATTCTTCTCGCCTTCGTCGGCAAGCTCTCGGCCTTCGTCGGCACCATCCCGGTGTTCGTCAGCGGCGGCCTGGCGCTCTATCTCTTCGGCGTGATCGGCATGCAGGGCATCGCGCTGATGCAGGAGAACAAGGTCGACATGTTCGACCCGCTGACGCTCGCAGTCGGTGCGGTCATCATGGTTGTCGGCATCGGCGGCAATATCGGCTTCCCCGGTGGTTTCCTGCCGATTTCGATCCCCGGCATCTTCCCGAATGGTCTGCCGGCGATCGCGACGGCGGCTGTCGCCGGCATCGTGCTCAATCTCGTGTTCCGCGCAATCCGCGAACGGACGAACTGAGCACGCGGTCCTGAACGCCTACCCCAACCCCGCCCATGCTATCGGTTGGGGTAGGCTAGGGCCCGAGCCGGGGGACATCATTCAAGCCCGGGAGTAGTCGATATGGCCGTCGAAGTCGCCAAGGTCGAGCTCAAGAACGTGCAGGATGCCTCCGGCCTGGAGGAGCGCATCAGCGCGCGGCAATTCACCGCCGACCAGGTCGTTGCCGTGATCGGCAAGACCGAGGGCAATGGCGGCGTCAACGACTTCACGCGCATCCTCGCCGACCAGGCGTTTCGCCGCGTGTTGCTCAAGCACGGCCGGCGCCCCCCTGACGAGGTCAACCGGGTTCCCATGGTCTGGTCGGGCGGCTGTGACGGCGTGATCACGCCGCACGCAACCGTGTTCGCCCAGAACGACAAGACCGGCAGTGCCGGCAAGTCGCGCCTCGTCATCGGCACGGCCATGAGCCCGGTTCTGCTGCCCGAGGATATCGGCAGACCGGCCATGGTCGAGAAGGTCGCCGAAGGTGTGCGCGCGGCGATGCGCGCCGCCGGCATCGACAACGCGGCCGACGTGCACTATGTGCAGACCAAGACGCCGTTGCTGACGGTCGACGCCGTGCAGGACGCCGAACACCGCGGCAAGACCGTCGCCTGCGAGGTGCACGATTCGATGGGCGTGTCGAACGGCACGACCGCGCTCGGCGTCGGCGTCGCGCTCGGCGAGATCAAGATGCCGCGCGCCGAGCAGATCTGCAAAGACTTGGACATTTATTCCTCCGTTTCGTCCTGCTCGTCCGGCGTCGAGCTGACCCAGGCGCAGATCGTGCTGCTCGGCAACAAGGACGGCGCCGGCGGCCGTTACCGCATCGGCCACAGCGTGATGAGGGACGCGCTCGACATCGACGGCATCTACCAGGCGATCCGCAACGCCGGCCTCGACCTGCCAGAGCGGCCGCGCGCCGAGGACCTCAAGGGTCGCGTGGTCAACTGCTTCATCAAATGCGAGGCCGACCGACGCGCTAAGCTGCGCGGCCGGCGCCAGATCATGCTCGATGATTCCGACGTGCACCATCACCGCCACTCCAAGGCGGCGGTCGGCGGCGTCGCCGCCGCCGCGATCGGCGATCCCGCCGTCTTCGTCTCGGTCGACGCCATGCACCAGGGACCGCAAGGCGGCGGCCCGGTCATCGCCATCGTCGATCTGGCGGAGTGACTGAGGGTGATGAGCTCCTCGTCCTGAGCCTGTCGAAGGACGAGGGCATCGCCACCGCCGAGCGGATGACCGCAAGGGCGGAGTAGCTGAAGCGGCCTCATGGTTCGACAGGCTCACCATGAAGCAGTTTTTCGTCGTGGAATGCGCGATCCTTACAACGCCTTCTGCATCCACACGGATGCTCGCCTGCAAGGGGCGCCCTCCGGGCCGCTGCAAGGACTGACCTTCGCGGCCAAGGACTTGTTCGACGTCGCCGGCCACGTCACCGGCGGCGGCAATCCCGACTGGCTTGCCAAGCATGGCCCGGCCGCGCGCACGGCGCCGGCGGTCCAGAATCTGGTCGATGCCGGCGCCACCATGGTCGGCAAGACTCACACCGACGAGCTGTCGCGCGGCATCTTCGGCGAGAACGCGCATTACGGCACGCCGACCAATCCCAAGGCGCCGGGCCGCGTGCCCGGCGGCTCGTCGAGCGGATCGGCCGCTGCCGTGGCCGGCGCGCTCGTCGATTTCGCGCTCGGCACCGATACCGGCGGCTCGGTGCGCGTGCCCGCCAGCTTCTGCGGCCTCTACGGCATCCGGCCGAGCCATGGCCGATTGCCCCTCGACGGCGTCATCCCCCAGGCGCCGAGCTTCGACACGATCGGCTGGTTCGCGCGCGAGCCCGGCCTGCTCGCCAGAATCGGCGAGGTCCTGCTTGGCATCGACGTTTCCCGCGCGCGGCGTCCGCGGCGACTGGTCGTTGCCGACGATGCCTTCGCGATCGCGGAACCCGCGACCGCCGCGGCGCTGCGGCCATGGGTCGAGCGCATCGGCCGCATGGTCGGCCAGACCGAGACGCGGTCCGTCTCATCGGAAAAGCTGGCAACCTGGCTGCAGCACCAAAGCGCCTTCCAGGGCCGCGAGGCCTGGGGCACCTTCGGCGAGTGGGTCGACCGCAACAACCCGCGCTTCAGCTTCGAGGTCGCCGACAATTTCCTGCGCGGCAAGAGCATCGACGACGCAGCCTTCGAGGCGGCCCGCGTGTTCCGTGCCGCGCGCCGCGCCGAGGTTGCGGCCTGGCTCGGTGCCGACACGGTCGTGGCGCTGCCGACCACGCCCTTCCCTGCCCCAATCGCTGGCCAGCCGCGCTCCGTCATGTGGAGCCTGCGCGTGCCGGTCATCACGCTGACCTGCATCGCCGGCACCTTGGGCGCGCCGCAGGTCAACCTGCCGCTTGCCAAGGTCGATGACCTGCCGGTCGGCCTCTCCCTGCTCGGCGCGCCCGGCGCGGACGATGTGCTGCTCGGCCTGGCACAGGCGGTTTCGTAAATGGGGTCGGAGTCCGATTGACACGTGAATCGGGGTCAGACCCCGATCAATTCAGGATGAAATCGCGCAGCACGGCAAGAGCCTGGTCCGGCACATCGCCGACCACGCCGTGGCCGCATCGGGCGAAGCGCTCGAAACGCATCAGGTGCGGCAGCAGTGCCGCGGCAATGTCGGCCTGGCTCTCGATCGGGATCATCGGGTCGTCCTCGCCGCCGAGCACCAGGGTCGGGCAGCGGATGCGTGCGAGTCGGGGAAAGAAGTCGAAGCTGCGTCCTTCGCCGTCGGGCCGATTGAACCACCGCGTCACCTCGGGCTTGCGGATCGTGCGCGCGAGCACCTCGGGCTGGAGCGGCTTGCGCGTGTAGTGCGGAAACGCCACACGGATCCACGCTTCGAGGGTCGCGGCATCGGTGTGCCCATCGATGAAGCGACGTTGGGCCAAGGCACCGGCCTCGGGCCCGCCCAGGCGCTCGAACACCGCGACGCGCCGCTCCGGATGCGACCAGCCGCTCGCCTCGGTGCTGATCAGGATCAGCTTGGCCGGATGTTCGGGATGGCGCGTCGCATAGGCCAGCGCCACCATGCCGCCGAAGGACGTGCCAGAGACGATCGGCTGCACGATGCCGAGCGCATCGCAAAAGGCGCGCAGATCATCAGCCCATTGCGCGAGATTCCAGTGCTCGGGCGCGCTCGCATCGCTGCGCCCATTGCCGCGATGGTCGAGATAGATCACCTGCGCGATATCGGCGAGCTGAGAGAACCAGGGCTTGTAGAACGAATGATCCATGCCCGGTCCGCCATGAAGCAGGATCAGCGTCGGCTTCTCGCGCATGGCAGGACCATCGGGCACGAGCGCTGCGCCCTCGACATCGAAATAGAGCCGTACGCCATTGACGAGCACGCGCATATCGGACTCCAGCCTGGCGAGGCGGCGAATCACGAGAACCGGCCAAGAGGGCTACCGCCGCAACCGCGACTCTGGCACGCTCGGACCCGCATGTCCTATCGGGTCACTCCATGAGCGAGTTCGCCCCGCTATTGGCGGTCGTCGCCGTCACTGCGGCCGCGATCATCGGCTGGCTCGTCGGGCGGCGCGCTGCCCGGACACATGCGAGCGAGGTCTCGACCTACCGCAATCTCATCGAGCACATGCCCGATGCGCTCGTGCTGGCCGACCAGTCCGGACGGATCGTCGCGCTCGACCGGGCGGCCGAGACGCTGCTCGGCTGGACGCGGTCGAATGCCGTGGGGCGGACCGTCCATGACATGGTTCCGGACTGGCCTCGCGAGCCCGACTTCGCAGGCTCTCCTGCCGTGCGCGACAGCCGTGCGCAGCACCGGAACGGAACTTGGTTCGACGCCGAGCTCGCGGTTGCATCGATCCGCCGGGACGAAGGTTGGCTGGTTGCCGGCATCCTGCGCGACTTGTCCCGACGCAAGCAGGCGCAGGCCCAGTTGCGCCTGCTGCGCAAGATGGAGGCGGTCGCCAGCGTCACGGGCGGCCTCGCCCATGATTTCAACAATCTCCTGACCGTCATTCTCAACATCCTCCACGTCGTCAACGAGAAGCTGCCGGCTGATTCCAAGCTGCATGGGCCGGTGGCGCTCGGGACAAAATCCGCCCGACAGGGCGCCGACCTGGTCCGCCGCCTGCGTGTCGTTGCGGGCCGCCAGGCGATGCACGCCACGACGGTCGACCTCAATGCGGCGATCGGGGTTTGGCGCGAGAGCATCGACGCGGCGCTGGGCGCCGGCGTCGCTCTCGAGACCGCGCTCGAGCCTGGCCTGTGGCAGATCCAGGTCGATGCCGACCAAATGGAGGTCGCGCTCGTCAACTTGTGCCTCAATGCACGCGAGGCGATGGCCGGCACCGACCGTGGCGCGGAGCCGGTTCGGATCGAAGCCGCCAATGTCTCGCTCGGCGCTGACGATCCCGACCGGCAGGTCGACATGGCGCCGGGCGACTATGTGCGCCTGACGGTCATCGACCGGGGCGAAGGGATGACCTCGGAGGTCGCCGAACGAGCCTTCGACCCGTTTTACACGACCAAGGGTTTCGGCACGGGATCCGGGCTCGGTCTCAGCATGGTCTATGGTTTCGTCAAGCAGTCGGGCGGTCAGGTCGCCATCGACAGCACCCCCGGCCGGGGCACCACGGTCAGGCTCTATTTTCCCCGTTCACGGGCTGCGGAGGTGCCGGCTGCCGCCGCGGCGCCGCTGGCCGATGCACCGCCGACGACCACCGGCCCCAAGACCGTCCTCATTGTCGAGGATCAGTCGGAGATCCGCGAAGTCGCCACCGCGATGATCGAAGGCTTCGGCTACAAGGTGCTGACCGCCGACAGCGGCGCGGCAGCACTGCGGATCCTCGACGGACCGTCGACGATCGACCTGCTCTTCACCGATATCATCATGCCGGGCGGCGTCGACGGCATCGAACTCGCCGCGGCGGCACGAGCGAAGCGGCCGGGAATCAAGGTGCTCTACACCTCGGGCGATGCCGAGGCCGCCAGGCTCGAAAGCGCGGGCGCCTTGCGCGACGCCGCATGGCTCGCCAAGCCCTATCTCCGCCAGAACCTCGCGGACGCCGTTCGAAACGGACTCGGCTAATCTGAACTTTGCCCGAATTTTGACCAAGCCACTGATGTGACTCGCGTTTGTCTGCGGGTCCTGACTACAGGCTGGGCTTGACGGCGAGCAGATCGAGTGCGCGGCGCTGGATTTCGGTCGGGGTGGCGAGCACCGGGAAGGAGGCTGCGCGGCCGAAGCGGACGGTGTTGCGGGTGAGCGTGGCGAGATCGGCGAGCAGCGAT
>VGDO01000136.1 GCA_016869645.1 Alphaproteobacteria bacterium | reverse complement strand
TTGAATCACGGCACAACCAGCCTGTCAAGCCCCTCAAACAAATTACATGACTACCGTCAAAGCCAAAATCCCCGCACTTTCAATTGCTTAGCTCGAAAATGGGGCAAAGTTCAGCTTAGACTGTGATCGGTTCACATTGAATCGCTGCGTCAATGTGAAACGATCGCACCCTGACGCTCACGCGAGGAAGGTCGAGTCCTCGCGCACTTCGATCACGGTCGGCACATCGGCGGCAAGTGCCGCCGTCACGTCGCTCTGGAACTGCGCCAGGCTGTCCGGCCGCCTGGCGTGGCAGCCATAGGCGCGCGCCAGAGCTGCGAAGTCGGGATTGCGGATGTTGACGCCGATCTCCGGCATGCCGCGTTGGACCATGCCGTCGCGAATCTGCCCGTAGCCGTCGTTGTGCCAGAGCACGATCGGCAAGCCGAGGCCGAGCTCGGCGGCACTCGCCAGCTCGGCAACCGTGAACTGCAGTCCGCCATCGCCGACCAGCACGACGACCGGCCGGGATGGATCGGCGAGCTTGGCCCCGATGCCGGCCGGCAGGCCATAGCCGAGCGTGCCGTAGCCCGTGGGATAGAAGTAACTGCGCGGCTGGCTGGTCTGAAAATGCTGGTTCGCCGTGTAGGCGAGCTGAGTCATGTCCGCGGCGACCGCACTCGTCGGCGGCAGCGCGGCGCGCAACGCATCGAGCAGCTTCATGTGCCTGCGCTCGAGCGGCGTCAGCTCGGCCATGACCTGCTTGCGCACGCCGGCGAGTCGCGCCGCTGCTGCCTGGCGGACCGCATCGGATACGGAACGGGTGCCGAGTGCCGCAAGCAGATCGCGCGCGACATGAGCTGCGTCGGCCAGGATCGCCACCGTCGGCGGGTAGTCCCGGGTCAGGCTCTGGGCATCGATGTCGACGCGGATGATGCGGCCCGGAATGCCGATCAGCCGGCCCTGCCAGTGATCGGTCTCCGCGATCTCCGTGCCGATCGCCAGCACCACGTCGGCGGCCGCCAGCTCGCGGCGCACCGGCGCGGCCGGCAGATTGGCGCCAAGACACAGCGCGTGCATGTCGGGCACCGTGCCCTTGGCGGCGACCGTGACGATCACCGTTGCGCCGACGCGCTCGGCGAGCGCCGTCAGCGCCGCGCCGGCGCCGATCGCACCGCCGCCGGCCAGGATGACCGGCCGCTTGGCATTGGTCAGCAGCTCGGCCGCGCGCTCGATCGCGGCGGCGTCGGGCGCAGACAGCGCCGGCGCCATTGTCGCTGCGATCGGCACATCGAATGGCATTGCCAGCACGTCGAGCGGGATCTCCAGGTGAACCGGCCGTGGCCGCGCGCCGCGGAACAGCGCGAAGGCGCGCGCCACGGCGAGCGGCAGCGCATCGGGCGTCAGCACCGTCTGGCTGAAGCCGCAGAGCGGCGCCATGGCGGCCTGCTGGTTGCTCAGCTCGTGCAGACGGCCCCGTCCCTGGCCCAGATCGTCGCGCGCATTGACGCTGGAGATGATCAGCATGGGCACGCTGTCGGAATAAGCCTCCGCGATCGCCGTCGCGGCATTGGTCACGCCCGGCCCCGTGGTCAGCAGGCACACGCCGGGGCGCCCCGACATGCGCGCATAACCGTCGGCCATGAAGGCCGCACCCTGCTCGTGGCGCGGTGTCACGTGACGGATCGGGCTGTTGGCGAGACCGCGGTAGAGCTCCAGCGTGTGCACGCCGGGAATGCCAAACACGGTGTCGACGCCGTGCGCCTCCATCAGTCGGATCGCGGCCATGCCGCACGTGATCGATGTCATGGCGGCGTTCACCCCTGCGCGATGACGGACGCCAACGTCTCTGCCGCATGCCGGCACTGCGCGGTCGTCACGTCGAGATGGGTAACGGCGCGCACCGTGCGCGCAGCGAAGGCCGATACCAGCACACCGCGCTCCTTCGCTCGCGCCACCACCGTCGCCGCATCCGGCGCATCGGGCGCCATGCGGAAGATGATGATGTTGGTCTGGACGGTCGCGAGGTCGAGCGCCACGCCGCGCAGGCCCGCGAGACGCTCCGCGATCATCCGCGCATTCGCATGGTCCTCCGGCAGCCGCGCGTCGTTGCGTTCCAGCGCATAGAGACCCGCCGCCGCGAGGATGCCGGCCTGGCGCAGCGCGCCGCCGAACATGCGCCGTGCGCGCACCGCGCGCTTGACGTCGTCGGCCGTGCCGGCGAGCACGCTGCCGACCGGGCAACCCAGCCCCTTCGACAGCGCCACCGAAACAAGGTCGAACGGCTCGGCCAGTGTCCTGAGCGGCACACCGGTCGCAGCAGCGGTGTTGAACAGGCGCGCGCCGTCGAGATAGCTCTTGGCGCCGACCCGCCGTGCCGCGGCGCAGATCGCCACGGCCTCGTCCTGGGGAAAGATGACGCCGCCGCCGCGGTTATGCGTGTTCTCGACAACGACCAGCGTGGTCGGCGGGAAGATGATGTGCCCCGGCGCCTTGTAGGCCGCGTCGAACTCGGAGCGCGTGAACAGTCCGCCCTGGCCGACGACGGTGAACTGCACGCCGGAATTGGCCGCCGCCGCCCCCGATTCGTGCCAGACGATGTGGCTCTCGGCGCCGACGATGACGTCGTCACCCGGCCGCGCCAGCACTTTCAGCGCGATCTGGTTGGCCATCGTGCCGCTCGGCACGAACAGTGCCGCCGGCTTGCCGAGCAGCTCGGCGACGCGCTCCTGCAGGCGGTTCACCGTCGGATCCTCGCCATACTGGTCGTCGCCGACCTGCGCGGCCGCCATGGCCTCGCGCATGCCCGCAGACGGCGACGTCACCGTGTCGGAACGAAGATCGATGCGGTCCATTGGCAGCTTCCCTCCCCGCCCAAACGGGCGCCATTCTTGCCCGAACCTTTGGCCCCAGACAATGCAGGCGACAATGGAGGGGTGCAGGCCGCCGGGACCGGTGAAGAACCGTGATTTTTGTCCGGAAATGACCTAATCATGGACAACGGTCGTCCATGAAGGTCCATCCCATCATTTTGTCTGGCGGCTCCGGCACGCGGCTTTGGCCCGTGTCGCGCGCGGTCTACCCCAAGCAGCTCCTGCCCCTGGTGACCGAGCGCTCCATGCTGCAGGAAACAGCACTGCGCGTGACGGATGCGCAGCGCTTCGCGCCGCCGGTCGTGGTGTGCAACGAGGAACATCGCTTCATCATTGCCGAGCAGTTGCGGGTCCTCGGGCTCGAGCCCGGTGCCATCGTGCTCGAACCGGAAGGGCGCAACTCCGCCCCGGCGGTTGCAGTCGGTGCCCTGCTCGCCCGCGCGCGGGATCCGCGCGCCGTCATCCTCATTCTGCCCTCCGACCACGCGATCGCTCATCTCGACCGTTTCCTCGTCGCGGTCGACACGGCGGCCGGTCTCGCGACCGAGGGGCATTTGGCCACGTTCGGCATCGCCCCCGACCGGCCAGAGACCAGCTACGGCTATATCGAGCGCGGCGCCCCGATCGGCGATGGCAGCTATCGCGTCGATCGCTTCGTCGAGAAGCCGGATCAGGCGCGCGCCGAGCAGTTCGTCGCTTCGGGCCGCTTCTACTGGAACAGCGGCATGTTCGTCTTTGGCGCGCAGCGATTCCTTGATGAGCTGGCCAGGCTGCAGCCGGGCATACGTGAAGCCGCCGAGGCGGCGCTGGCGGGTGCCGAGCGCGATCTCGCCTTCACGCGCCTGGAGGCCGCGGCGTTCGCCCGCGCGCCCGCGCTGTCGGTCGACTATGCCGTGATGGAGCACACGCAGGCTGCCGCCGTCGTCGCGGTCGACCTCGGCTGGAGCGATGTCGGCTCATGGGGCGCGCTGTGGGAGATCGGCGCCAAGGACGGACACGGCAATGTGCTGGTCGGCGACGTGATCGGGCGCGACGTGCGCAACAGCCTGATTCGCGGCGAGCGCCGGTTGATCGCGGCGATCGGCGTCGAGGATCTGGTGATCGTCGACACGGACGACGCGCTGCTGGTCGCCACGCGGGCGCGCGCGCAGGAGGTCAAGGCGGTCGCCGAAGCGCTCAAGGCGCAGGGCCGCAGCGAGGCGAGCGCCCACAGCCGGGTCTACCGGCCCTGGGGCTACTATCAGAGCGTCGACGCGGGCACGCGCTTCCAGGTCAAGCACATCTCGGTCAATCCCGGCGAGCGCCTGTCGCTGCAGATGCACCATCACCGTGCCGAGCACTGGATCGTGGTTCAGGGCGCCGCGCGCGTCACGCGGGGCGACGAGACTTTCATGCTGCACGAGAACGAATCGACCTACATTTCGCCGGGAACGCACCATCGCCTGGAGAATCCGGGCAAGATCGCGCTCAGGCTGATCGAGGTGCAGTCCGGCTCCTATCTCGGCGAGGACGACATCGTGCGCATCGATGATAGTTATGGCCGCGCCAGACCCAAGGCCGGCGGCCGACCGTAGCGGAGAAGCAGACCATGGACATGACAGGCGAATACCGGATCGAGGCGTCGCGCGACAAGGTGTGGGCGGCGCTCAACGACACCGAAATTCTGAAGCGATGCATCCCTGGTTGCCAACGCATCGAAAAGGCGTCGCCGACGAATTTCACCGCCGACGTCGTCGCCAAGGTCGGGCCGGTCAAGGCGAAGTTCTCGGGCGCCGTGACGTTGAGCGACCTCGACCCTCCCAACGGCTACACGATCAGCGGCGAGGGCAAGGGCGGCGTGGCCGGGTTCGCCAGCGGCGGCGCCAAGGTGAAGCTCGAGGACGATGGCGGCGCGACCATCCTCAAATACGAGGTGAACGCCAAGGTCGGCGGCAAGCTGGCGCAGATCGGCTCGCGGCTGATCGATGCGACGGCGAAGAAGATGGCCAACGAATTCTTCGGCAAATTCGCCGACCTGGTCGGCCAGCCCCAGTGAGCGAGCCGCCCGCGCCAGGTGGCCCCGACCCGGCGTCGGCCACCGGGCTACCAACCTATGTCTGGGTCGGCGGAGTCATCCTGCTCGTGCTGGTGCTGCTCGTGATCTTCGGACGCGGTTAGACCGTGATTCACGTTTCTCATTGAAGCACTGCTTCAATGAGAAAGGATCACACCCTTACGCGCAAGCGAGCGCTTCGTCAGCCATTCCTCGAGCGACGTTTTGGCGGCTCGGTCAAGGCGCAGACCGAGCTTGGAACGGCGCCACAGAATGTCGTCGGCCGACCGTGCGAACTCCTGCTCGACCAGATAGGCGGCTTCGCGCTCGTAGAGGCCGCCGCCGAAATGCTGCCCCAAATCGCCGAGGCTCCTGGCACCGTGCAGCATCGGCTCGGCGAGACTGCCATAGGCCCGCGCGTAGCGCCGGGCCAGATCGGCCGCCAGCCAAGGCCGGCGCGCCTGGAAATCCCGCAGATATCCCTCGAAGTCCGCACCCGGCAGGTCGCCGCCCGGCAACGGCGTGCGCGCCGTCCAGCGCCGGCCCGCTCCTGCCGTGTAACCCGATAGCTTCTCCATCGCGTGCTCGGCGAGGCGCCGGTAGGTCGTGATCTTGCCGCCGAACACGGACAGCAGCGGCGCACGGCCGATGCCGCTCGAACGATCCTCGTCGAGATCGAGCACATAGTCGCGCGTCACCGCAGCCGCATTCTCCGCCTCGTCGTCATAGAGCGGCCGGACGCCGGCATAGGACCACACGACGTCGGCGGGTGTCACCGGGGTGCGGAAGTGGCGCGAGGTGACCTCGCAGAGATAGCGGGTCTCGTCCTCCGAGATGTGGACCGGTCCCGGCGGCTCGTCATAGGGCACGTCGGTCGTGCCGACCAGCGTGTACCGGCCCTCGTAGGGAATGACGAAGACGATGCGCCGATCCTCATTCTGCAGGATATAGGCCTGCGGCCCGTCGAACAGCTTCGGCACGACGATATGGCTGCCCTTGATCAGGCGCAGCGACTTGCCGCGGTTGAGCCCGACCCCCTGGGCCAGGAACTGCCCGACCCACGGGCCGCCGGCATTGACGAGGATACGAGCGCGCACGGTCTCCTCGGTGCCAGTCGCACCGTCCTGCAGCGTCGCCTGCCATGCATCGCCGACGCGCCTGGCGGTCACGCAGCGCGTGCGAGTCAGGATCCGCGCGCCCTTGGCAGCTGCGTCCATGGCGTTGAGAACGACCAGCCGGGCATCGTCGACCCAGCAGTCCGAGTAGACGAAGCCGCGCTCGAGCTCGGGCTTGAGCGGCGCGCCGACCGGATCGTTGCGCAAATCCACGCCTGCCGAGCCCGCCAGCTTCTTGCGGCCGCCGAGATGATCGTAGAGCAACAAGCCGAGCCGAATGAGCCAGGCCGGGCGCAGGTGGCTCATATGCGGCAGCACGAAACGCATCGGCCTGATGATGTGCGGCGCCATGGCCAGCAGCACTTCGCGCTCGGCCAGCGCCTCGCGCACCAGGCGGAACTCGTAGTATTCCAAATAGCGCAAGCCGCCATGGATAAGCTTGCTGCTCGCTGAGGATGTGGCGCTGGCCAAGTCGTTTTGCTCGCACAGCACCACCGACAGGTCGCGTCCGGCCGCGTCGCGCGCGATGCCCGCGCCATTGACGCCACCACCGACGATCAGCAGGTCGTAGATCTTGTCGCTTCTCGCAGAACCCACTCGTCCCCTCGTCCCCATCGTGCATGCCGACCCGGCCGCATTCCCGCCCCGCACTCCCGCCCGGGCACCCGCGCAAGCCATCTGGCGCGGCGGGCCGAAAAGCAAGCATAATTCCCGCGAAAAGGGAACGTCCTTCGGGAGAACGCGACGAATGGCCCGCCGCACCATTCTTGCCATCGATCAGGGCACGACCAGCACGCGCGCCATGGTGTTCGACGGCGCCGGCCGGCCGATCGGCCGCGCGCAGAAGGAGCTGCCGCAGATCTTCCCCAGGCCGGGCTGGGTCGAGCACGATCCCGAGGAGATCTGGCGCGCCGCGCTGGAGGTCTGCCGCGGCGCCGTCGCGGATGCGCGGCTGACGCCGGCCGATGTCGAGGCGATCGGCATCACAAATCAGCGCGAGACCACCCTGCTCTGGGAGCGCTCGACCGGCCGGGCCATCCACAACGCCATTGTCTGGCAGGACCGCCGGACGGCCGACCATTGCGACCGGCTGCGCGCTGCGGGTCACGCGCCCATGGTCCAGCGCAAGACAGGATTGCTGATCGATCCATACTTCTCGGCGACCAAGCTCGCCTGGCTGCTCGACAACGTCGCGGGCGCGCGCGCCCGGGCCGAGCGGGGCGAGCTCGCCTTCGGCACGATCGACTGCTTCCTGCTCTGGCGCTTGACCGGCGGCAAGCGGCATGCGACCGACGCCACGAATGCCGCGCGCACCATGCTGTTCGATATCCACCGGCAGAATTGGGACGACGAGCTGCTGAGCCTGTTCGAGGTGCCGCGCGCGCTGCTGCCCCAGGTCCTCGATTGCGCCGGCGACTTCGGCGCGACCGATGCGCGCCTGCTCGGGCGGTCGCTGCCCATCGCCGGCGTCGCCGGAGACCAGCAGGCCGCGACCATCGGGCAGACCTGCCTCGAGCCCGGCATGATCAAGAGCACCTATGGCACGGGCTGCTTTGCCCTGCTCAACACCGGGCCGAGCGCCATCACCTCGACCAATCGCCTGCTGACCACCATCGCCTACCGGCTCGGCGGGCAGACGACCTATGCGCTGGAGGGCAGCATCTTCGTCGCCGGCGCCGCCATTCAATGGCTGCGCGACGGGCTGAAGCTGATCGAGCGCGCAGGCGACAGCGAGGCGCTGGCCCAGCGCAGCACGGGCGCCGGTCCGGAAGGCACCGGCGTCTACCTGGTGCCGGCCTTCACCGGGCTGGGTGCGCCCTATTGGGACGCTCGTGCGCGCGGCGCAATCGTTGGACTGACGCGGGACACCGGCATCGCCGATATCGTCCGCGCCGGTCTCGAGGCCGTGTGCTACCAGACGCGCGACCTGATGGGAGCGATGACCGCCGATGGCGCGGCGGCGCCAACCGCGTTGCGCGTCGATGGCGGCATGGTCGCCAATGACTGGGCGATGCAGTTCCTGGCCGACATTTTGGGCCTGCCGGTCGACCGGCCGGTCGTGACCGAGACGACCGCGCTTGGCGCCGCATATCTCGCTGGCCTGACCACCGGCCTGTTCGCCAGTCTCGATGCGCTCAACAAGCTGTGGCAGGCGGAACGCAAATTCCATCATGCGATGTCGGCCGCCGAGCGCGATGCACGCTACCGGGGCTGGCTCGCCGCGGTCGGGCGCGTGCGGACCCAGCAATGACCGACAGCGCTGCCGCGCAGCGGCAGTACTTCGGCGAACCGACGAAACTGAACCGGCGCCACTCGGCGCCGGTTCCACGTGCCTTGCGCGATGCCGATCAGGCCAGATAGTCGTGCAGCACGCGGCCGAAGGGCAATGTCAGGTCGGCCGCAAAATGCCGGCCGCCGATAATGCGCCTGATCGGCAGATCGGCGACCGGAGCGTTGACGTGCGGGACGAGCTGAAGCCTGGCCGGGCCGACCCACGAGCCACGCACCGTGATTTCGGTCAGATTGTATGCGACCAGCTGCGCGATCTTCGGCTTGCCGTCGACGTCGGGAATCAGCTTGAGATTGACCTGCATCTTGCTCAGCGCGGCCATGGTCTTGCTCGGATCGCGCGCCAGTGACTCGTGCTTGTACGCCATCGTGCCCATGGCGACCATCTGGCCGGCGTATTCGAGCGTGCCGGTCAGCGTGTCGGTTGCGACCTTGAGCACGGGATTGGCATACTTCTTGGGGAAGCCCCAGATTTCCCGGCCTGCCGAAATCGGCGGTTCGTCGTCGAGGTACATCTGGGCGGTGAAGTTGCACGCCTGCTTCTTGTATTCGCAGGGGATGACGATGCCGCTTTCGGTGTAGTCGCCGAAGCCGGAGCTGTCGGGCATCCGGATCCATTCGTAGTAGACGAGATTGTCGCGGTGCGGCGTCAATGGCTCCGGCACTGCGGCGCGGATCGCCTTGGGATCGCTTTCATAGACGATGATGAAGTATTCGCGATTGACGAAGCGGTAGGGTCCCCGCGGATAGCTGGGGCTGGCTGCCGGCATCGACGGAAGAGCCAAGATCTCCTTGCGATTCATGTCGAATGTTCCCCCTCGGAGTTTGCGGTCAGACCGCCGTCACCGATCGTCGCCCGGCGCCCCGCCAGCCTGGATGCCAAACGGAACGGCGACGGCGCATTGCACGCCCTCGTTCCCGTACGGCGCACTACCGGGCGCGCCCCGCCATTCGGCGGAACCGCCCGTCTATCACGAACTCAGACTTATTGCGAAACCCAGCCGCCCTCGATCGGGATAGCCGAACCGGTGATCGATGCGGCATGCGGCGAGCAGAGGAACACCGCCAATCCCGCGACTTCCTCGGACTCCACGAACCGCTTGGTCGGCTGCGCCTTGAGCAGGACGTCCTTGATCACCTGCTCGCGCGTGATGCCGCGCGCCTTGGCGGTGTCGTCGATCTGGCCCTCGACCAGCGGCGTGCGCACATAGCCGGGACAGATCGCATTGCAGGTCACGCCGAACTCTGCGGCCTCGAGTGCGACCGTCTTGGTCAAGCCGAGCACGCCGTGCTTCGCGGTGACATAGGCCGATTTGTAGGGCGAGGCGACCAGGCCGTGCGCAGAGGCGACATTGATGATGCGGCCCCAGCCCTTTTTCTTCATACCCGGCAGCGCCGCACGGATCGCGTGGAAGTTCGACGACATGTTGATCGCGATGATCGCGTCGTACTTGGCGAGCGGGAAATTCTCGATGTGCTCGACGTGTTGGATGCCGGCGTTGTTGACGAGGATGTCCACCGAGCCGAACGCGGCAATGGCGTCTTCGACCATCTTGTAGACCGGCTCGGTCTTGCTGAGATCGGCGCCCGAATAGGCGACCTTGACGCCGTGCGTCTTGGCCAGACCGGCGCGCGTCTTCTCGATTTCGTTTGCGTCGCCGAAGCCGTTGAGCATGACATTGGCGCCGGCGGCAGCGAACTGGGTGGCGATTTCGAGACCGATGCCGCTTGTGGAGCCGGTCACGATCGCCGACTTGCCGGCAAGCGGCTTCGCCGCCGTCGCCATGGGTTCGAGCTTGCTGTCCAACATGAAAGCCTCCTCAGGCGAGTGATTTGTCGAATTGTTGTTCGGATCGGAATGCCGCGTGCCGATGCCCCCGGCCGATCGGCTGGGCTCATACTATAGCGACTCCAGGCAATGCTGTCACGGTTCCGAGAGAGTAACTGATGGGTGTGGATCGGTCTGAAATCCCTCACTTGTCATGCGGATTTACCCGGCAGCCGCGCTCGGTTGCGGGTCCCGGCAACTGCTGGAATCATCATCCTGGCCGGCGACCATTTTGGGGAAATGGCCATGTTTCTCGGGTTCGTACTGCTTGGCGCTACTGCACTGGCGCTTGGAACGGCCTCAGCGCAAACCTATGACGGCCCGCCGACCGGCTCGACGCGCTACTGGACCGTTCCCGCCTACCCCGACTATCCGCCCAGGGGACCCGGCGAGGCCATCGGCCTCGTGCTCTGGAGTCACGGTCTCAGCGGCGACCGACCGCAATATCACACCCCTCCGCCCGCTCTCATGCGCCAGTTCGCGCGCGCCGGCTGGGACGTCATCAAGATTCAGCGCAACAACTTGTTCGAGGTCAGCCTTGGCTACGATCGTCATGCCGACGATGCCGTCGAGCGCCTGGAGGAAGCCCGCGGCCGCGGCTATCGTCACGTCATCCTGGCAGGCCAATCCTATGGCGGCGCTATTTCGCTCGAGGCCGGCGCCCGAACGGATCGCCATCTGGCTGTGCTCGCCTTCGCTCCCGGACACGGCAGCGACGCCCGAAACGCCAGTCATGCGCGCCGGCACGACAATTTGACCGGCACTCTGGCGGACGTCACCGCCAAGCAGCGCGGCCCCCGCGTGCTCATCTCGATCGCCGACGGCGACTCGCTGCATCCGCACGAGGTACGCGGTCCGGCCATCCGCGCGGCACTCGCGCGCCAGCCCGGTGCCTATGTCTTGCTCGACGAGACCATGCCGATCAAAGGACACGCACACGCCTACACCAACCAATATGCCGAGTGGTTCGGACGCTGCATCCTCGATTTTGCCAATCCGGCCAGGCAGCCGAAGCGCCCTGAGACAGTATGCAGCCCGCCCAACCCGATCCCGTCCGTCATGCTGCCTAAGAACATGTCGGTGGTCGAACCCGGTGCAGACGTGCCCGCTGCACTCGCGCGTCTCACAGGCGCGTGGTCGGGAAAGTTCTCCAATGATCGGTATGTCGATCAGGACCGCGAGGTCTGCGTCGTGTTCGAACGCCTCGGCGCGGCAACCGCCGACATCATCTACGCGCTGGGTGCCGGCCCCCACCGCGAGCTCAGCATGGGGACGTGGCGCCACAAGGCTAACTTTGCGAACGGCCGGCTGTCGTCCGAAGCGGAGCAGGCTGTTTCAATCTCCCTGATCCCCAGCGCGGACGGCAGCGCCATCGATCTGACGGTCCTGTCGCGCAACCGGCAGAACAAGTACACCGCGCGGCTCAGCCGCGGCTGCAACTAGACCGGACCGCCGGGGGCCGCGGAAGCAGCCTAGAACCGCATCCGCGCGTGCACCGACAGGATGTCGATGTGGACGTCGTAGGAGCCGAACAGGCGATGACCCTGGCCGTCGTTCAAGTCGATGGGCGCCGGGCTCGCAAAGATGTGCGTATAGCCCACGTCGAGCGACAGCGCATCGGACAAATTGTAGCTCACACCAAAGGCGAGCCAGAGGCGATCCTGATCGGGCAGACGCGGTGTGCGGAACTGGTCGTCGACCGGCGTCTGGTCGTAGGCGACGCCGGCGCGAAACGTCCAGCGGTCGCTGTATTTGTAGTTGGCGCCGAGCGACAGGAACCACGTGCTGTTCCAGTCCTCCGGCGTCACCGAGTCCGGCTGGAGCGGGTTCTCGAAGCGGACGCGCAGCTCCTGAAGACGGGTCCAACGCGTGTACGCGGCATCGGCCAGCAGCGTCCACTGTGGCGTGACGTCATAGGCAACTCCGAAGCTGACCGACTCCGGCAGCGTGAGATTGGCATTGGCGCCCACATCGCGGAAGACCGCGCCACCCGCGGTCAGCACGCTGGCAGCAGCAGGCACGTTGAAATCGGCCGTGCCATGCAGCTTATGAGATACCTGCGAACGATAGGCGACGCCGATACGGAGATCCTTTCTCGGCTCGATCAGCATGCCGAGCGAGAAGCCCCAGCTCCAGTCGTCGACTTCCAGGCGCACGTCGCCGTCGGCGCGCTGCGGCAGCAGGCCGAGAGCCGTACAGGTAGCGGCTGGTACGGTCGCCAGGCAGACCGTGCCGAAATCGATCGCCGAACCGAGCTCGGCATTGGTGTAGTCGACGTGAATCCCGCCGCCGATCGATAGCCACGGATTGATCCGGTAGCCAGCCGTCGGCTGCGTGCTGATGTTCAGGATCTTTGACGTGGTGCCGTGGTAACGGCCGGCCCATTCCGTCGCGTATGACGTTGCCAGGCCGAACGGCGCATTGATCGCCAGGCCCAACTTGAGGTCCGGGCTATGGTCCCACATGGCATAAATCGCGGGGACGACCGCACCCACGCCGGCATCGCCGCCATTGCCGCCGGTCAGCGGTGCGCCCAGCACATCGGTCGAGCCGCGGTTGTTGAACTTGGCGCTCGGCACGATCAGCGACATGGCGCCCTGCGCCTGATTGCCGGAGAAGCGGGCGAGGCCCGCAGGGTTGAAGAACATGGTGGAGAGGTCTTCGCCGCCAGCGGTCGCACCGGCATTGCCCTGGCCGACAGCGCCCTGCTCCTTGATCGCAAAGCCCGATGCCCATGCCTGGCCCGTGACGGCCAACGCAAGCACCCCCATCAACCCCAGGGGTGAACGGGAGCCACGCTTGGTGTGCCTCATTGATGCCCCCCGAATGAATGCTGCATTTCACCGGCATGAGATGCCGGCGTCCCGCCCCTTCTTGCGGCCATTATATTGACGCTTCACGGCTCGGTAAAGATAGTTGTTGCTTATCAGGTGCTTCGGGCTTTTATTGCAAATTTATGACGCGTAACTGGCTGACCAAGGCGGGAAGCTCCAGACGAATCGAGTGTTTCGGTTCGAACCGGCGCCGCAAGCGCACATGAGCGTATCTGCCACCGTCGTGCTGCTCGACGTTGCGGGTGGCGCAGCCCTGCTGCTGTGGGGGTTGCGCATGGTGCGCACCGGCGTCATGCGCGCCTATGGCAGCAATCTGCGTCGCTCGCTCGGTGCAAGTCTGAGCAACCGCTTCCTCGCTTTCGCGTCAGGGCTCGGCGTGACGGCGCTGCTGCAAAGCAGCACCGCGACCGCCCTGCTCGCCGGTTCCTTCGCCAGTCGCGGCATCGTCGCGACCGCGCCCGCGCTGGCTCTCATGCTCGGCGCCGATGTCGGGACCTCGCTCGTGGCGCAGATCTTGTCGCTCGATCTGCATTGGCTCGCGCCTGCCTTCATCATCCTCGGCGTCGTCGGCTTTTCGACCGGCGAGCGCTCGCGACGACGCGATCTTGGCCGCGCCGTCATCGGTCTCGGCCTCATGTTGCTGGCATTGCGCCTGATCGTCGGTGCGTCGCAGCCTCTGCGCGACGCCGCTCCGCTCCAGGGGGTGCTGGCGGCGCTCGGCGGCGAACCTCTGCTGGCGCTCCTGGTGGCGGCGCTGCTGACCTGGGCCGCGCATTCGAGCCTCGCCATCGTCCTGCTCATCATGTCGCTGGTCGACGTCGGCATCGTTCCGCTCAAGCTGGGTTTCGTGCTGGTGCTCGGCGCCAATCTGGGCGGCGCCATCGCGCCTTTCTTCGCCACGCTGGGCTCGCCCGGGCCCGGCCGACGCGTGCCGCTCGGCAATCTGATCTTCAAGTTCACCGGCGTATTGATCGCCCTGGCTCTGGTTGGTCACGTGGCGCCATACCTGGCCTTCATCGAGGCCGGCGAGGCGCGCCAGATCGTCAACTTCCACACCGGCTTCAACCTGATGCTGGCCCTCGTCTTCCTCTTCCTGACCGAGCCGACCGCCCGCCTGACGGAGCGCTTGCTGCCCGAGCGGGCGCCCGAGGCCGATCCGCGCAAGCCGCGCTATCTCGATCACGCGGCGATCGAGACGCCGACCGTGGCGATCGCCTGCGCGGCGCGCGAGACGCTGCGCATGGCCGACACCATCGAGACGATGCTGAAGCGCACCATCGACGTGCTGGCCAACGACAATCGCAAGCTGGTCACCGAGATCGAGCAGATGGACGACGTCGTCGACAGCCTGCACGAGGCGATCAAGCTCTACCTGACCGAGATCACCCGCGAAGCGATCAACGAGGCCGACGGCAAGCGCTGCGCCGACATCATGATGTTCACGACCAATCTCGAGCACGTCGGCGACATCATCGACAAGAACCTGATGGAGCTGGCCGCCAAGCGCATCAAGAACAACCTGCACTTCTCCAAGGAAGGCTTCGAAGAGATTCGCCAGCTCCATGCCCGCGTGATCGAAAACCTTCGCCTGGCCATGACCGTGTTCATCTCGGGCGAGGTTGCCTCGGCGCGGCGGCTGCTGGAGGAGAAGACCACCTTCCGCGAACTCGAGCGCAAGCTCTCCGACAGCCACCTCGATCGACTGCGGCGCGGCAAGCTCGAAAGCATCGAGACCAGCCCGCTGCATCTGGACATCCTGCGCGACCTGAAGCGGATCAATTCGCACATCACCTCGGTCGCGTACCCGATCCTCGACATGGCCGGGGAATTGCGCGAAAGCCGGCTAAAGCGCAATACGGCCTGAGAGCCGATCCAGGAAGTTGAGATTCAGGAGCAAGCTGTTGTTCGGGTCAAGCGGCGGAGCATGAGGCGGATCATGGCGAGGCGGAAGAAGGCGGCGACGGTTCGCTCGTAGCGCTCGAAGTCGCGC
>VGDO01000135.1 GCA_016869645.1 Alphaproteobacteria bacterium | reverse complement strand
CCGCGCCGCAACCGCCGCCCGCAGCTGGGGGCACGCCGGCGCCACTCACAGCACCGGCGGCGACCGTTCCGATCCAGCTGCCGCCCGGCCCCGCGCCGCTGGCGAGCGGCGGTGCCGACGGCATTCCGGTGGCCGCGGTCGCCTCGCCGCCGTCGCTGCCATCGGTTGCCCTGCCGTCGGCTTCGCCAGCCGCCGCGACGCAAGGCGCGCCGGCAGTGGCGGCGCCGGTTCTGGAGCCCGGCGCCATGCGCATCCAGATCGCCGCAACCAAGAGCGAAGACGAGGCCAAGCGAGAGTGGCAGCGCATCCAGCGCGCCAACCAGGACATCTTGGGCAAGCTTCAGGCCAATTTCGTGCGCGCCGACCTGGGCGATAAGGGCGTGTTCTTCCGGGTCCAGGCCGGGCCGCTCAACGAGGCGTCGGCGCGGCAGGCGTGCGACACGCTGAAGACGCGCAAGATCGGGTGCCTCCTTGTCAAATAGGGCGGATGGACCAAGGGCGGCGCTCTTCGGTTGCGCGGGACCGATCCTTGAAGCGCAGGAGCGCGACTTTTTCCGCACGGCCGATCCGCTCGGCTTCATCCTGTTCCAGCGCAACTGCCGCAATCCGGATCAAACCCGGCGCCTGGTCGCGGATCTGCGCGCCAGCGTCGGCCGCGACGACGCGCCCGTCCTGATCGACCAGGAAGGCGGGCGCGTCGCGCGTCTCAAGCCGCCGCATTGGCGGGCGGCGCCGCCGGCGGCGCGCATCGCTGCACTCGCCAATCCGGCCACACCCGAGCGCCTGGCCGCGGCCGCGCGTGCCGCGCGCATGAACGCGCAGCTGATCGGGGCCGAACTGGCCGATCTCGGCATTACAGTCGACTGCGCGCCGGTTCTCGATGTTCCGCAGCCGGGTGCCCACGACATCATCGGCGATCGCGCCTATGGCTCCGATCCCCAGATCATCGCCAGTCTGGGACGCGCCGTGTGCGACGGACTGCTTGACGCCGGCGTGCTGCCGATCCTGAAGCACATGCCCGGTCACGGCCGCGCCGCAGCCGACAGTCACTTCGACCGGCCGATCGTGGCGACCGCGCGCGCGGAGCTGGAGCGCACCGATTTCGTGCCGTTCCGGGCGCTCGCCGACATGCCCTGGGCGATGACCGCCCATATTGTCTATTCGGCGATCGATGCGCGCGCTCCGGCAACCGTATCGGCCTCGGTCATCGCCGAGATCATCCGCGGCAGCATCGGCTTCGGCGGCTTCCTCGTGTCGGATGACCTCAGCATGCAGGCACTCGGCGACGATCTTGGCGCGCGGACGCGCGCGTCGATCGCGGCCGGCTGCGATGCCGTCTTGCACTGCAATGGGAAGATGGCGGAGATGGAAGCCGTCGCGGCTGCGGCTCCTGGGCTTGCGCTGCCCGCGCAGGCACGGTTGGCGCGCGGCGAGGCGCTGCGCCGGCGCCGCCGTTCGGCCGTGGACGTCGGCGCGACCGTTGCGGCCTTCGACCAATTGCTCGCAACGGCCTGACATGTTCTCGAGCCTTTCGGAGATCGCCTTCCAGGTATCGATCTGGCTGCTGCCGGTGCTGCTGGCAATCACTTTGCACGAGGCGGCGCACGGCTACGCCGCCTTTCTGCTCGGCGACGACACAGCCAAGCGGATGGGGCGGGTCACGCTCAATCCGCTGCGCCATGTCGACCCGTTCGGCACGATCGTGCTGCCGGGCATCTTGCTGCTGCTCCGCTCGTCTTTTCTGTTCGGCTATGCCAAGCCCGTCCCGGTCGATTTCGGCCGCCTTGGCAATCCCAAACGCGATATGATCTGGGTCGCCGCAGCCGGGCCTGCCTGCAACATCGTGCTGGCCTTCGGCTCGGTGCTGCTGCTTCATCTGGTTCGCGATCTGCACGATCCATTCGACGCGTGGTTGGCCAACAATCTGATCAATTCGATGAACCTCAATCTGATTCTGGCCGTGTTCAACCTGTTGCCGATCCCGCCGCTCGACGGCGGCCGGATCGCCGTCGGCGTGTTGCCCTACCGCTTAGCGCTGCCATTGGCGCGCATGGAACGCGTCGGGATTCTGCTCGTCCTCGGCGTCGGCATCCTGCTGCCGCTCCTCGGGCAGCAGGTCGGAATGGAGCTGAATCCATTGGGCTGGCTTATCGGCGTTCCAGTGGCTTGGTTGGCTGAATTCATGCTCAACGCGGCAGGTGTGAAGTGACCGATCCCACCGCCAACCAACCGCCCGGAGACGGTTCCGATTTCGAGGACGACGCGCGGCCGCGCCGCGACGTCGAGGGCCGGCTGGTCGTCGATCTCGATGGGTTCGAGGGTCCGATCGACGTGCTCCTCACGCTGGCGCGCGAGCAGAAGGTCGATCTGGCCAAGATCTCGATCCTGCAGTTGGCCGACCAGTACCTGACTTTTATCGCCGAGGCGCGTCGCCTCCATCTGGAGATCGCGGCCGATTACCTCGTGATGGCCGCGTGGCTTGCCTACCTCAAGTCGCGGCTCCTGCTGCCCGAGGTCCAGTCGGGCGACGAGCCGTCGGGCGAGGACATGGCGGCCGTCCTGGCGTTCCAGCTGCGCCGTCTCGAAGCGATGCAGGAGGCCGGACAGAAGCTGATGGGACGGCCGCGGCTCGGCTATGACATGTTCGCCCGCGGCGAGCCGGAATCGATCGCGGTCGTCGCGCGCCCCGTGTTCAGCCTGACGCTCTACGAGCTGCTGCGCGCCTATGGCGATCATCGTGCTGCGCGGGAACAGGGCACCCTGCACATCGCGCCGACCGAGCTCTATGCGATGGAAGATGCCATCAGGCGTTTGCAGGAGCTGATCGGTCACGCGCCGGATTGGGCGACGCTGTTCAGCTTCCTGCCGGTCGACCTTCGAGACGGTATCGTCTACCGCTCGGCCGTCGCCGCCACATTCACCGCCGGATTGGAGCTCGCCCGCTCCGGCAAGCTCCAGCTTCGTCAGCTCGAGCCGTTCGGTCCGATTTACGTGCGCAAGGCTAACCAACAATCATGAATGACCGTCAACAGCATCTCCGCCTGATCGAAGCTGTCCTTTTTGCATCAGCCCAGCCCGTTGACCAGGTGCAGCTTGCGCAGCGCCTGCCTGAAGGCGCCGATATCCCGGCATTGCTCGGCGAGCTGCAGCAGTTCTACGCCGAGCGCGGCATTCACCTGAGCCAGATCGCAGGTAAGTGGGCATTTCGCACCGCACCCGACTTGGCGCCCTTCCTGCGCGTGGAGGCCGTCGTCCAGCGCCGCCTGTCGCGGGCTTCCGTCGAGACGCTCGCCATCATCGCCTATCATCAGCCGGTCAGCCGCGCGGAGGTCGAAGAGATCCGCGGCGTGGCGCTCAGCAAGGGAACTCTCGACATCCTGCTCGAGGCGGGCTGGATCAAGCCGGCGGGCCGACGCGAGACGCCGGGTCGCCCGCTCACCTGGCGCACGACGCCGGCCTTCCTCGAGCACTTCGGCCTTAACAGTCTCGACGACCTGCCGGGCCTCGACGACCTCAAGGCGGCAGGCTTGCTCGAACGCCGACCGGGTTTCGCAACGATCGCCATGCGCAGCGAAGAGGCCGAGGCCGCGCGCGAAGAGGCGGCTCGCGACGAGGCCGCGCCAAGTGCAGACGAGGATGCGGGCGAGGAGGTGGCTACGCCTCACGAGGGGACGGCGACGAAACCGCCGCTGGCGCGTCCCGACTGACCCTGGCCGATCCGTCCTTGCGACTTGCCCGGGGGCGGGCTTTGCTGGGTGTCCATGCAGACTGCGGCAGGAGGGACGCCCATGGCCGCCTATATCATCGCCCAGGTCTCGGTCAACGATCCGGGCGCCTACGAGACCTACAAGAAACTGGCCCAGGACGCGATCGCCCGCCATGGCGGACGCTATTTGGTGCGGGGCGGCGAGACGACCATGCTCGAAGGGAACAAAGAGCCCGGCCGCATGGTCGTGCTCGAATTCGCCAGCGTTGAGCAGGCCAAGAGCTTCTATCACTCGCCGGAGTATTCGGCGGCACGCCGGGCGCGCGACGGCATCGCCAAGATGGACATGATCGTCGTCCAGGGAGTGTAGCGGACTTGACGCTGTTCGATCGGGTCGCGCCCGGCGACGGACCGGGCGGCCGCGCGCCATCGGCGCTTGCCGCGGTGTTCGGCGACGTGTGGACGCTGGTCGCCCTCGCGCTGGCGCTCGGCGTCGCGCTGCCCGTCATTGCCGTATTCGGACTGGCGGCGATTCCGACCGGGCCGGTGTGGCGCCACCTCGTCGACACCGTGCTCGCCATCTATGTCGGCAACACGGTCGTCCTGCTGATCGGCGTCGGCATCGGCGTCCTGACGATCGGGGTCGGCACGGCGTGGCTCGTCACGATGTACCGCTTCCCCGGCCGCCGGGTGTTCCAGGTGGCGTTGCTGTTGCCAATGGCGATACCGGCCTACGTGATCGCCTATACCTACACGGGCCTGCTCGATTTCGCGGGGCCGGTTCAAAGCGGCTTGCGCGCGCTCACCGGCTGGGCCCGTCGGGACTATTGGTGGCCGGAGGTTCGCTCGCTGGGCGGCGCCATCGCGATGCTGACGCTGGTGCTCTACCCCTATGTCTACATGCTGGCGCGCGCCGCCTTCCTCGAGCAGTCGGTGTGCGTTCTCGAGATCAGCCGCACGCTCGGCCGCGGCCCCTGGCGCACCTTCGCCGAGGTGGCACTGCCGCTGGCGCGTCCCGCCATCGTCACCGGCGTGACGCTGGCGCTGATGGAAACCCTCAACGACTACGGCACCGTGCAGTACTTTGCGGTCGACACCTTTGCGACCGGCATCTTTCGCGCGTGGTTCGGCATGGGGCAGCCCGGGGCCGCGGCGCAACTGGCGGCCATTCTCATGCTGTTCGTGCTCGCGCTGATCCTTGCAGAGCGGCTGTCGCGTGGCCGGGCACGCTTCCACCAGACGTCGATGCGGTATCGCGGGCTGCCCGGTCTCGAGCTGCGCGGCGCGGCGTCGGCCTTGGCGATCGGCGCCTGCGCCCTGCCGGTGCTGTTCGGCTTCATCGTGCCGGCGACGGCACTTGCGGCGTGGGCAATCAAGACGGCGCCGGCGATGGTCGACGTGCATTTTCTGCGCCTCGCGCGCAACAGCTTCGTGCTCGCCGCAATTGCCGCCATGGCCGCGGTCGCCATGTCGGTCCTGCTTGCTTACAGCTACCGGCTGCGGCCCTCGCGCCTGGTCTTCGCCGCCAACCGCGTCGCTGCCATGGGCTATGCAGCGCCCGGTCTGGTGGTCGCGGTCGGCATCATGCTGCCGTTCGCCGAGTTCGATAACCGCATCGATGCATTCATGCGCGCGCATTTCGGTTGGTCGACCGGATTGCTGCTGAGCGGCACGTTGGTCGCCGTCACCTACGCATATCTGGTGCGCTTTCTCGCAGTCGCGCTGAGCACGGTCGAAGCGAGCCTGGCCAAGGTGACGCCGAGCATGGACCAGGCGGCGCGAACCCTGGGGCATGGTCCGCTTGCGACCGTGTTGCGCGTTCATGCACCGATCATGCGCCCGAGCCTGCTGACCGCGGCCGTCCTGGTATTCGTCGACGTCATGAAGGAGCTGCCGGCGACCCTTGTCATGCGCCCGTTCAATTTCGACACACTGGCCATCCGCGTCTATGAGCTCGCCGGCGACGAACGCCTGGCGGATTCGTCGAGCGCCGCGCTGGCGATCGTGCTGGTCGGCATCGTGCCGGTTGCGCTCATCAGCCGCGCGATCCAGCATGGCCGCCCGGGCAATGCCGGGGCATGACCGGGTCGGTGGACTGACGATGGATGCGCTGCGACTGGATCGGGTTAGTCATCGGTTTGGCGGGCTTTTGGCCGTCGACGAGGTGTCGCTTGCCGTGCATCCGGGCGAGGTCGTGTGCCTGCTGGGACCCTCGGGCTGCGGCAAGACGACCGTTCTGCGCATCGCCGCGGGTCTCGAACGGCTGCAGGCCGGCCGGGTCCTGATCTCCGGCCAGACCGTGGCCGACGGCACGATCGACCTGCCGCCTGAAAAGCGCGGCGTCGGTCTGGTCTTCCAGGACTATGCATTGTTTCCGCACCTCAACGTGCTGGACAACGTGGCTTTCGGCCTGGTCGATGCGCGCGATACGCCGGCACGCAAGGCGCGGGCGCAGGACGTCCTGGCCCAGGTCGACATGGCCGATTGGGCAGCGAGCTGGCCGCACGAGCTGTCGGGCGGGCAGCAGCAACGGGTGGCGCTGGCCCGGGCCCTGGCGCCGCGCCCCCGTTTGGTTCTGCTCGACGAACCGTTCTCGGGCCTCGATTCCCGGCTGCGTGACCAGGTGCGGGACCAGACGCTCCATGTCCTCAAGCAGAGCGGTGCGGCGACGCTGATGGTCACGCATGACTCCGAGGAGGCCATGTTCATGGCGGACCGGATCGCGGTGATGCGTCAGGGGCGTGTCGTCCAGCTCGGCCGACCAACCCAACTCTATTGCCAGCCAGATTCGGTTTTTGTCGCAAGTTTTTTTAGTGAAATCAATAGAATAAAAGGCGTTGTTAAATCGGGATCTGTGCACACGCCGTTTGGCGCCGTGGCTGCCGATGGACTGGCCGAGGGGGCCGAGGTCGCGGTTCTGATCCGGCCGGAGGCATTGCGCTTGTCCGCAATCGAGGATGGCGCGCCGGAGCCGGCGAGCGCGGCGCGCGTGCTGGCTGCCCGGCTGCTCGGCCGGACCAGTCTCATACACCTTTGCATGGGCGATATGGGGGGCCAGCACCTGCATCTGCATGCGCGCATGCCCGGCCAATTCCTGCCGACCGAGGACGAAATTGTCGCAGTGGATCTAGATCGTCGGCAAACCTTTGTTTTTCCGATCGCAGAGACTACTTAATGGAGCACGGGGGGGCGGCCGTTGCGGCGGCCCCCCAGTTTTGCCATTATCCGCCGGCCACACGCGGTCCCTCTTGGGCCGGTATTTGATTGTTTTTGGAGGCTCAAATGGGAATGACGAGCATTTGGCACTGGCTCGTGGTGCTGTTGATCGTGCTCGTGCTGTTCGGCGCCGGGAAGATTCCGCGCCTGATGGGCGATCTGGCGAAGGGCGTCAAGGCGTTCAAGCTGGGTCTGAAGGACGAGAACGAAAAGCCGGCCGAAGTGGACCAGGCCGGGCAGCCGCCGGTCGCGCCCGGTACGACGCCAGGAACCACGGCTGGGACAACGCCAGGGGCCGCGCCAGCGTCGGCGTCTGGGGTTAGCCAAGCCCAGGCACACGCGCAGACGGCGGAGGTAATTCCCCCCGGTCCGTCGGCGCAACCGGCTCAGCCTGCCGGCCACACCGTCCGCAACTAACGGCCGGTTCGGCCCGGAGCAGTCGGGCCGCACTGTGCGACATGGTGGGCACAAGGGCGGACTGGCATGATTGACTTTGCGTGGTCGGAGTTGGCGATCATCGCCGCAGTGGCGTTGATCGTGCTCGGGCCTAAGGAACTCCCCAAACTGCTGCGCACGGTCGGCCATTGGGTCGCCAAGGCGCGCGGCCTTGCGCGCGACTTCCAGATGCAGGTCGACGACATGGTCCGTCAGGCCGAGCTCGACGACCTCAAGAAGCAGGTCGACAACGTCGGCAACCAGATCGAAGAGGCCGGACGCGTCGACGTCGCCAAGGAAATCGAAAGTTCGGTCGATCCAAAAGGCGAGCTGCAGCAGCAGTTGAAGCTGCCGGATCTGACCCATCCGGACGCGACACAGACGGCCGGCAGCCCGGCCGCGGGTGCCGGTGCGTCCGATGGCTCCACCATGCCGTCGGGCGTGACGGGACTGACCGAGCCGGTTTCCGAAGACCGCGCCGCGTCGGCGCCCCCGGCCTCGCCGCCGGCGGCGGCGACGGATTCCGCAGCCGGTGCCGAGACGCAGCCGGCCAAGACCGGCACCGCGTGACACCGTGAGCGAGAATCCCGACGACACGAAGATGCCGTTGATGGACCACCTGGTCGAGCTGCGCAATCGGCTCGGCTGGTCGGCAGCGGCGTTCCTGATCGCGTTCGGCATCTGCTACTACTTCGCCGAACCCATCTTCGAGTTCCTGGTCCAGCCGCTGGCCGACATTCTGACCCAGCAGCCGGGCAACCGCCGGATGATCTTCACCGCGCTGCACGAGGCGTTCTTCACCTACATCAAAGTTGCGTTCTTCGCGGCGGCGTTCGTGTCGTTCCCGGTCGTGTCCGCCCAGCTCTGGATGTTCGTGGCGCCCGGTCTGTATCGGCACGAGAAGCGCGCGTTCCTGCCGTTCCTGGTGGCGACTCCCATCCTGTTCTTCATGGGCGGCGCGCTGGTCTATTACTTCGTGTTCCCGCTCGCCTGGAAGTTCTTCCTGTCGTTCGAAATGGCCGGCGGCGGCGACCACCTGCCGATCCAGCTCGAAGCCAAGGTCAACGAGTATCTGTCGCTTGTCATGCACCTGATCTTCGCCTTCGGCATCAGCTTCGAGCTGCCGGTGCTGCTGACTCTGATGGCGCGGGTCGGCATGGTGACGTCCAAGGGCCTGGCGGAGAAGCGGCGCTATGCGATCGTGCTGGTCTTCATCGCGGCCGCGGTGCTGACGCCGCCCGACGTGATCAGCCAGGTCGGGCTCGCTATCCCGCTGCTGCTGCTCTACGAAATCTCGATCTGGTCGGCACGCATCGTCGAGCGCCAGAAAGCCAGGCGCGAGGCGGCAGAGGAAACGACATACGCCGACGACGCGGCGAAGCCCCCAGCGACCACAGGCAGCACATCAGCCTGACCTCTTCTGGACGCTGACCCGACGCCGACGTATAAACGCGGCGCACTTCCGACCAATCAAGCCCGATGCACGATCTCAAATACATCCGCGAGAACGCCGCAGCCTTCGACGCCGCCTTGGCGCGGCGTGGCATGGCCCCGCTTTCCGCCCAGATTCTCGCGCTCGACGCCAAGCGGCGCGAACTGCAGACCGAATTGCAGGCGGTACAGACACGCCGCAACGAGGCGTCCCGACTGATCGGCGAGAAGAAGCGCCAGGGCCAGGATGCCAGCGACCTGATCGCTGAGGTTGCGGCCAGCAAGGAGCGCATGCCGCGCTTGGAGACCGAGCTCAATCAGCGTGGCCTTGCGCTCAAGACACTGCTGGAGACCACGCCGAACCTGCCGGCGAATGACGTACCGGACGGCGCAGATGCCAATGCGAACAAGGAACTGCGGCGCGTCGGGCGGCGGCCGGAGTTCAACTTCGTGGCGAAGCAGCATTTCGAATTGGGCGAAGCGCTCGGCATGATGGATTTCCAGCGCGCGACGAAGCTTTCCGGCGCCCGTTTCGTGGTGCTGCAGGGCGCGCTCGCCCGGCTGGAGCGTGCGCTCGGCCAATTCATGCTCGATCTGCATACGACCGAATTCGGCTATCTGGAGACCAATCCACCTCTGCTTGTGCGCGATGCCGCCGTATATGGCACGGGAAGCCTGCCGAAGTTCCAGGACGATCTGTTTTCGTCGATCCAGGAAGAGCAGATCGATGCGGGCAAGCTTAGGGTCGACGGTAAAGGCAAGCTCGTCTTTTCCGATTTTGAGTCGCTCGACGCGTTTGAAGGCGCCTACGAGCGCAAGTTCGTGGCGAGCCCGAAGACAGGCGACGTGAAACGCCTCGAGCTGAAGAACCGCTGGTGGCTGATCCCGACCGCGGAAGTACCGCTTACCAATCTGGTTGCCGATGAGGTCGTCGAGGAAGCGCAGTTGCCCATGCGCTTCACGGCGTGGACACCGTGTTTCCGCTCGGAGGCCGGCGCGGCCGGCAAGGACACCCGCGGCATGCTGCGCCAACACCAGTTCACCAAAGTCGAGCTGGTGTCGATCGCGCATCCGGACCGGTCGGACGACGAGCATGAGCGTATGACCGCCTGCGCCGAGGAGGTGCTGAAGCGTCTCGGCCTGCACTATCGCGTGGTCGTGCTGTGCACGGGCGACATGGGCTTCGCCGCGCGCAAGACCTACGACATCGAGGTGTGGCTGCCTGGCCAGGATGCCTTCCGCGAGATCTCCTCCTGTTCCAATTGCGGCGAGTTCCAGGCGCGGCGGATGAAGGCGCGCATGCGTGACGCAGGCAAGCAGTTGCGCTTCGTGCACACGCTGAACGGTTCCGGCCTGGCCATCGGCCGCACCTTGATCGCGATCCTGGAGAACTACCAGCGGGCCGACGGTTCGGTCGAGATTCCCCAGGCTCTGCGCCCCTACATGGGCGGCTTGGACGTCATCGCTCGATGACCCGCCGGCGCTTTCCGATCGATCTCGGCAGGGCGCGCATACTTGTCACCAACGATGACGGCGTCTACGCGCCGGGCATCGCCGTGTTACAGCGCGTTGCGCGCGCGTTGACGCGCGACGTGTGGGTCGTAGCGCCCGAGATCGAACAGTCCGGCGCCAGCCATTCGCTGACCCTGCGACGGCCTCTGCGGCTGCGGCGCATGTCGCGCCGCCGCTTCTGCGTCGACGGCACACCGACCGACTGCGTGCTGTTGGCCGTCAAGGAGTTGCTGAAGGACAAGCCGCCGGACCTCGTGCTGTCCGGCGTCAACCGGGGCTGCAACCTGGGCGAGGACGTGACCTATTCGGGTACGATCGCGGCCGCCATGGAGGCGACGCTGCTCGGTATTCCTGCGATCGCGCTGAGCCAGAACATCGAGGCCAATCACCCCTGCAAGTGGTCGACGGCGGAGCACCATGCCCTGCCGCTGATCCGCAACCTGATCGACGCGGGATGGCCGAGCGACGTGCTGATCAACGTGAATTTTCCCGATGTCGAGCACGACCGCGTGCAGGGCAGGGCGGTCGTGCGGCAGGGGCGCCGCAAGATCGGCGACCATCTCGTCGAGGGCACCGACCCGCGCGGACGGCCTTACTACTGGATCGGCGACATGCGCGTCGACGAGCGGTCCCGGCGCGGCACCGATCTCGCCGCCATGACGCAGGGGCTGATCTCGGTCACGCCGGTTCACATGGACATGACGCACACGCAAACGCTCGGCGCGCTGCGGCAGGCCTTTCCATGAACTACGCGCCGCGCAAGATCCGCCTGATCATGGAATTGCGCGCCCAGGGCATCACCGACACCCGCGTGCTCTCCGCGATCGAGCGCGTGCCGCGCGAGGAATTCGTGCCCGCCGAACTCGCGGACCAATCCTACGAGAACACAGCGCTGCCGATCGGGCTCGGCCAGACCATCAGCCAACCCTTGATCGTCGGCATGATGACGCAGGCGCTCGACCTGGGCGAGCGCATGATCGTGCTCGAGATCGGCACGGGGTGCGGATATCAGACCGCGGTCCTGGCTCAGCTCTGCCGGCGGGTCTACACGATCGAGCGGCATCGACCTCTCATCAAGGAGGCCGAAGAGCGGCTCGACCGCTTGGGCTATCGGAACGTCGTGACCCGCGTCGGCGACGGGTTCAAGGGGTGGCCCGAAGTGGCGCCCTTCGATCGGATCATCGTGACGGCGGCAGCGCCCGAGCTGCCGCGCACACTGATCGACCAGCTTTCGGATGGCGGCATCATGGTGCTGCCGATCGGAGCCAACCCGATCGACCAGTGGTTGGTCAAGGTCGCCAGGCTGCCCGAGGGAATCGTTCAGGAGCGGCTGGCGCCGGTTCGTTTCGTCCCCATGGTGTCCGGCCTTCCGCCGGAAGGCGAGCGCGAGCCTCGATCCTGAACCTGGTGGTCGGCGTTCCGCGGTCGGCGGTTGAGCACGGCGCGGCTCGCGCATAAATTGGCAGAGTGATGCGGACGATGTCGGCCTCGGCGAGACGATGGCTCGCACGCGTGTGCTGTGCGGCGATGCTTGCCGTGCTTTGCTCCTGCGGGCCGTCCGTCTGGACGCGTCCGACCGCCCCCCCGGCGCAACGGGCCGCCAATCCCGTGGTCAGCGTCGTCGTCCGTCCCGGCGACACGGTCTACACACTCGCCCAGCAGCACGCGGTGCCGCTTCGCGCGCTCATCGAGGCCAATCGACTGGAACCGCCCTACCAGCTCGAGTCGGGGCGCGTGCTGATGCTGCCGCAGCAGAACAGCTATACGGTTGCGGCCGGCGACACGGTCTACGGCATCAGTCGCCGCTTTGGCGTGGATATGAGCTCGCTGACGCGGCTCAACCGGATCGAGCCGCCCTTCACCCTGCGCATCGGCCAGACGGTGATCCTGCCCGTTGCATCCCAGCCGGCGGTGAGTGCCCAACCGGCCGCGCCCACCGCCGAAGCCGTGCGGCCCGGCGCGCCGATACCCACCGACACAGCGGCCGAGACGGCGCGCCCGGGGATCGTCGCCGCACCTCTGCCTCCGCCGCAGGCGCCGGCCGCGAGCGAGACTGCACCGCCGCCGCCGCCAAGCGTTGATTCCGCACCAGCGGCGGTTCCGAGCCTCAAGCCCGAACCACCCGGAACACCGGCCGCCTTGCCGCCTGCGCCGGAACCCTCGGTCGCGACCAGACCCGCCATTGCACCCGTGCCGCCGCCGGCCAGCGCAACAGTCACGCCGACGCCGCCGCGCAGCGGGCGGGGCTTTCTGTGGCCGGTCAACGGCAAGGTGGTGTCCGACTTCGGCGCCAAGGCGGGGGGCCTGCACAATGACGGGATCAACATCGCCGTGCCGCGCGGCACGCCGGTGCGCGCCGCCGATGCCGGCGTGGTCGCCTATGCCGGCAACGAGCTGCAGGGGTTCGGCAACCTGCTCTTGATCAAGCATGCCGATGGTTGGGTCACCGCCTACGCCCACAACGACCGGCTACTGGTCAAGCGCGGCGACACGGTGCGGCGCGGCCAGGCCATCGCTCATGTCGGCGCGACCGGCAGTGTCAGCACGCCGCAGCTCCATTTCGAGATCCGCAAGGGGCCGCAGGCGGTCGATCCGCGACGCTATCTCACCCAGTCGGGCGCCTGACGCTTCGGCTAGCCCAGCGTCACACCCTGGCGCCCGGCCAGATCCTGGATGTATTGCCAGGCGACGCGGCCCGAGCGCGCGCCGCGCGTGATCGACCACTCGTTCGCCTCGGCGTGCAGCGTTTCGACTGGGAGCTTGAGGCCGTAGGCCTTGGCGTAGCCCTCGATGATGGCGAAATAGGTTTCCTGGTCGCAGACATGGAAGCCCAGCCAGAGGCCGAAGCGATCGGACAATGAAACCTTCTCCTCGACCGCTTCGGCGGGATTGATCGCGGTCGAGCGCTCGTTGTCGATCATGTCGCGCGGCATCAGATGGCGACGGTTCGAGGTCGCGTAAAACACTACATTGTCGGGACGGCCCTCGATGCCGCCCTCGAGCACGGCCTTGAGCGATTTGTAGCTCGTGTCGTCGCTGTCGAAAGACAGGTCGTCGCAGAACAGCACGGTGCGCCGCTTGGCGCCGCGCAGGGTCTTGAGCAGGCGAGGCAAGGACGGAATGTCCTCGCGGTGAATCTCGACGAGCGCCAGGCTGCGCGGCGCCTTGGCGTTGATCTCGGCATGGATCGCCTTGACGAGCGAGCTCTTGCCGGTGCCGCGCGCACCCCATAACAGTGCGTTGTTGGCAGGCAGCCCCTTGGTGAACCGCCAGGTGTTGTCGAGCAGGATTTGGCTCTGCCGGTCGATGCCCTTCAGCAAGCCCAGCTCGACGCGGTTGACCTGCTGGACCGGCTCCAGACGATCGCCGTCGGAGTGCCAAATGAACGCATCTGCGGATTCGAGGTCGACGGATTTGGGCGCGGGCGGCGCCAAGCGCTCCAATGCGTCGGCGATGCGGGCAAGCAGGGGCAGGGATTCGGTCATCGTGCTGAAACCTCAAGTCGGAACAAGGAATTCGTGAACCAGGGCGGCGGGCCTTCCTGGGCCAGGGTTTGATGCGACAGGGAACCCGGGAGCCTTCTGAGAATTGGCCATGAGAGGGTCCGCCGCATCAAGGATTTTGGATGAGGGGCGGCGGGCCCCATGATCCTCGCTGCTCGCAGCCGGTCGGCAAACCGCGAGAGGGTAGGGCGTCATGTCGAATGACTTCCTCGTGTTCATGGCAGTCGGCTTCGCGGCCCAGCTCGTCGACGGCGCCATTGGCATGGCCTATGGCGTCATCTCGAGTTCCGTCCTGTTGAGCGTCGGGGTTGCGCCGGCAACGGTCAGCGCGTGCGTACATACGGCCGAGACCTTTACCACTGGCGCGTCCGGCCTCGCACACTGGCGGCTCAGGAACATCGACCGGTCTCTGGTCTTTCGCCTGGCGATCCCCGGAATGATCGGCGGTGCTATCGGCGCCTATGTGCTGTCGGGCGTGCCCGGCGACTCGATACGCCCGTTCATCAGCGCCTATCTGCTGCTCATCGGTCTTCTGCTGCTTTGGAAGGCGTATCGGGCGTCGCGGGCCCGGCGGATGCCTGAGCGGGGTGTTGCTCCGCTCGGCTTCGCGGGCGGGCTACTCGACGCGATCGGCGGCGGCGGGTGGGGTGCCGTGGTCACCTCGACACTGCTCGGCAATGACGCGCCGCCACGCTATGCCATCGGTTCCGTCAACATGGCCGAGTTCTTCGTCACGCTTACGATCTCGTTGACGTTCTTCGCGACGATCGGGTTGCAACTCTGGCCGATCATCGCCGGGCTGGTGATCGGCGGGGTCGTCGCCGCGCCGTTCGGCGCCTTCACGACAAAATACCTGCCACCGCGCGGACTGCTTTGCTTTGCCGGTGTCGTCGTCATCATTCTCAGTTGTCGCGACCTGCTGAAGCTCCTGTCGTAGGGAAAATTGCTGGGGCTCGGCGGTTCGCCCGGATCGAATATTGTTTGCTTTGACCTTGAGAATCCTTGACTTTCTTCCCGTCATGTTTCTAGCTTACTTGGACAAGAATATTAATACCAACTCGCGCTGATCAGAACCCATGAGCCCAATCGCGCATTCCGAGGGACATGATGCGCCAGGGCTGAGCGACGAGCTTATTCCAGGCGTCGCAGCAGTGATTGA
>VGDO01000134.1 GCA_016869645.1 Alphaproteobacteria bacterium | reverse complement strand
AACCCACTGGCCGCTTAAGTCCGCTCAGCGCGCCAGGCCGGTGGATTTGTGGATAACGCTCCGCGTTACCCACAACCCCACCGGCCCAACATCATCAGCAGTGGACATATGATGTGCTACAAGACGCTGACATCTTCACGCGCTACCGACACGTAGCCGAGAGATGTGCGCGACGCCCCGGTCTCAGTGCAAGACCAGAGCCAGTATCGTCACAGTGTCGATCCGCCCGCGGTCAGACACCGCGGGCGCCGTAGTAGAGCGTCACGCTGTGCCGCGCTTCGGCAAAGAACAGCCAGCGTTCGACCACGACGCCGACGCTCGCGGAAAGCGCGGCGAGCAGGCTTGCTGCCAATGCCGCTGCGCCGTCGAGGAGCGACACGCCGAGCAGGGTGAGTGCGGCGGGGACAGCAAAGCCGAGAACAGCCCCGATCACGCGCAGCTTGGCAACGTGCCTGCGCGCCACGACGTAGCCCATTTCGCGCTGAAGAAAATTCTCCTGGGTATGAGGCGGATCGAGCAGACGCACGGTGCCGAGACCGCCGAGCCCCGTGGCGCTTTCCGGAGTGCTCGCCGAACGACTTCTGTCAATGAAGCGCCAGTAGCCGAGCTTGAGGATCGCGGCCAGCGTGACCGCGGCCAATGCAACCCAGTCGATCCATGGCGCGTGAAGCGCAAAGCCCCGCAGCAACGCCGCGAGCCAGAGCGAGCCCGTCAGCAATCCGAGCGCCAGATAGTTCGGCACGACCCAGCCATTGCACCATTGCCTAATCGGCCGCAGGCTCGCGTAGATCATGCCCGTGGCGATCACCGTCAATGTGGCGAGAGCCGTTGCCGCAAGGCCGAGCCACGCCCATGGGCCGTGATTGACGCCAAACAGGACCCAGGCCGCCGCGAACAGACCTGCCGGCACGTAGGTGGCGAGCGCCAGCACGCCCTCGCGACTGAGCCAGGACGAGCGCCATTGCGTCACAGCGCGCCAGGCGCGCTCGGGATGACCGAGATGGAAGAGTGACGACAAGAGCCCCGTCGTGATCAGACCGAGCGCGAGGACGAAGGCGGCGAGGCCGAACAGGCGATCGGCCGGCACCAGGCCGGCGAAAGCGGCCGCGCCGAGCAATGCCAGCAACCCATAGCCGGCGCCCGATGCGGTGGTGAAGAAGATGACGGAGAAGGCGGGATGCACGTCAGGGGGCAGACGGCGGATGAGAGACGACGGATGAATGTCCTCGGCCGGACTTGCCTTCCGCCCGCTGTCGTCCGTCCTCCGTCATCTGGACAGCATCCTGTCCACCCAGGCGAGGAACTTGTTGCCGCCTGCCGCTGCGCGCGGCTCGAGCGCGGCTGGCGCGCCCGTGGCACCGGCAGCCGTCTTGGCCGGCCGCGGCGGGAGGTACTTGTTGACGGGACGGTAGCCGAGCTCCGGCATGAGGTCGTAGCCGCCGCGATCGGCCACTAGGCGCGATACGGCAGAACCGGCGTCGCCGAGGTCGCCGAAGTGGCGGGCGCCGACCGGGCAGGTCGACACGCAGGCGGGCACGCGGTCGACCTCGTCCAGCTTGTCGTTATAGATGCGGTCGATGCACAGCGTGCACTTCTTCATCACGCCGTCGACGGCATCGTATTCGCGCGCACCATAAGGGCAGGCCCAGGAGCACAGCTTGCACCCGATGCAGGTGTCGGCGTTGACGAGCACGATGCCATCGTCGGCGCGCTTGTAGCTGGCACCCGTCGGGCAGACTTCGACGCAGGCCGGCTGTTCGCAATGCAGGCACGATTTGGGAAAGTGCACCGTGCGGCTCGCCGCGCCGTCGCCGGCTTCGAAGCTGTGCACGCGGTTGAACCACACGCCCCAGGCATCCCCGTAGGGGTCGTGATCGGTCAGCGGCGCGGAATGGCCGCCGGTGTTCCACTCCTTGCAGTTGACGGCGCAGGCATGGCAGCCGACGCAGGTGTCGAGATCGATGACGAGCCCAAGCTTCTTCTGGCCCGGCGGCGCGGCGGGAAGACTGGTCATCTAGTCGTCACCGGTCGCGGAGTCCAGCGCGCGCCGCGCCTTGAAGCTCGCGCCATAGCGCAGCACGTCGGGCCGATCGGCGAGACCGGCCGGCCGATGCAGCGGGTCGAATCGAGGTTCGCTGCTTCCGGCATCGGCAGGTGCCCTCTCGATGCGAACGCGCAGATCGTACCAGGCGGCCTGGCCGGTGACCGGATCGGCGTTGGCATAGCGGTAGCCGCCCTCGCGCTCGGGCAGAAGCTCCGAAATGAGATGATTGAGCAGGAAGCCGCGGGTCGCTTCGGGCGCTGCCGGGTCGAGATTCCATGCGCCAGCCCGCTTGCCGACCGCGTTCCACGTCCACACCGTGTCCGCGTTGACGCCTTCCATCAGGCGCACTTGGCAACGGATGCGGCCGTGATGGCTGCCCAGATGGACCCAGTCATTGTCGGAGATGCCCAGCCGCTCCGCCGTAGCGCGATTCATGTAGAGGCGGTTGTCGCCATGGATCTGGCGCAGCCAGGCGTTCTGCGACCCCCAGGAGTGATACATCGCCATCGGACGCTGGGTGATCGCATGAAGGGGAAAGCTCGCGATGTCGACCGACGCCTGCTCGAACGGCGCGTACCACAGCGGCAGGGGATCGAAATAGGTGCGGATGCGCGCGCGCTCGCGTTCCGGCGGCAGCACGCGCCCATGGCCCTGGGCGGCAAGGCGGAATTTCTGCAGGGGCTCCGCATAGAGCTGCAACACGATCGGATCGGCCGAGCCGATGAAGCCGACCGAAGCCGCCCATTCCAGATAGGCCTTGTTGGCGTGCTTGAAGTACTTCTGGTCATCCGGCAATTCGTGGCGCCAGAAGCAGTCGTTCTCGATGTAGCGATCGAGCTGGCGGGGATTGACCGAGCCCTTGCCATGCTCGTCGCCATTGGCGCCGCGCCAGCCACCGAGCATGCCGATCCCGGGCGCGCGCTCGTGGTTCACCATGTAGTCGGCGTAGAGTCCCGGGAAGCGCGGGCTGCCGTCATCGCGCGTCAGGCCGGGCAGGCGCAGGCGGTGGCCGAGTTCGATCAGGACGTCCTGGAACGGCCGGACATTGCGATTGGGCGTCACGACCGGCTGTCGTATGGCGTCGGCCGGGCCGTCGGCGTCGCAGATCGGCCGATCAAGCAGCGAGATGCAATCCCAGCGCTCGAGATAGGTCGTATCAGGCAAGACGAGATCGGCGTAGGGCACGGTCTCGGAGAAATAGGCGTCGGCATAGATGATGTGCGGAATCTTGTATTCGTCCGTCGCCTCGTCCTTGTCGGTCAGCATGGCGAGCGTGCCTGGCACGTTCATCGCCGAATTCCAGCCCATATTGGCCATGAACAGGAACAGCGTGTCGATGCGATAGGGATCGCCCTTCCACGCATTGGTGATGACCATGTGCATGAGGCCGTGGGCGGCGAGCGGCGCCTCCCAGGAGAACGCCTTGTCGATGCGCCGGGCCGAGCCGTCAGCTTCGACCAGCAGATCCTCCGGCCCGGTCGGAAAACCGAGCGGGGGCCCCGCGAGCGGCTTGCCCGGCGTCACCTGGTCGGGCTTGCCGGCCGGACGCTGGGCCGGCGGGCATGGCTTCGGGAAGGGCGGCTTGAAGCGAAACGAGCCGGGCGTGTCGATCGCGCCGAGCAACATCTGCAGAACATGGATGGCGCGGCAGGTGTGGAAACCGTTCGAGTGGGCGGAGATGCCGCGCATCGCGTGTAGCGCAACGGGACGGCCGACCATGCGCTCGTGCCGGCGCCCGGCCCAGTCGGTCCAAGGCTGCTCGACGACCACGGTCTGCGCGAAGGCGGCATGGGCGAGTTCGGCGGCGATGCGGCGGATCGTGTCGGCCGCCACGCCGGTTTCCGCCGCAACCGCCTCCGGCGCATAGCGGTCGTCCACGTAACGTTGCGCCATGAGCTGGAACGCCGGCACTGCCTTGCGCCCGTCGGGCAGCTCGAACTCGCCAACGAGCGCCGGCACGATATCCGGCAGCAGCGCATTCGCCGTCGCATGGCCCTTGCGATTCCAGCACAGCGGATGGCCCTGCGCGTCGCGCGCAAACAAGCCGTCCTCCGCCGTGCCGGGCGACTGAATGACCAGCCACGGCGCATTGGTGTAGCGCACGAGATAGTCGGCATCGATCTTGTCGGCACGCAACAGCTCGCGGATCAGCGACATGACGAAGAGACCGTCGGTGCCGGGCCTGATGCCGATCCACTCGTCGGCGATCGCCGAATAGCCGGTGCGCACCGGATTGACTGAAACGAATTTGGCCGCCCGGTCCGCCGGCCGGCCCTTGAGCTGACCGAGGCCGATCTTGATCGGGTTCGAATCGTGGTCCTCGGCGACGCCGAACATCAGGAAGTAGCGCGCGTGCTTCCAGTCCGGCTCGCCGAACTCCCAGAATGAACCGCCGACCGTGTAGAGCCCGGCCGCCGCCATGTTGACCGAGCAGAAGCCGCCATGGGCGGCATAGTTCGGCGTGCCGAACTGACTCGCCCACCAGCCAGTCAACGCCTGGCTCTGGTCGCGACCGGTGAAGAAGGCGAGCTGGCGCGGATCGCGTCGGCGAATGGCGCCCAGCCACTCGACCGCCTTGTCGAGCGCCTCGTCCCAGGAAATCTCCTTGAACTCGCCGGAGCCGCGCGGGCCGACGCGCAGAAGCGGCTGGCTGAGGCGCGCCGGCGAATAGTGATTCATGATGCCGGCGGAACCCTTGGCGCACAGCACGCCGCGGTTGATCGGGTGGCGGCGGTTGCCCTCGATGTAGCGGACGGCGCCGTCCTTGAGGTGGACCTTGATGCCGCAGCGACACGCGCACATGTAGCAGGTGGTGGTCTTGACCTCGTCGGAGACGTCGGGCGAGGTGTCGACCCGTTCCGTGCCCTGCCAATCGATCGGCGCCATTCAGTTCCTTCGGCCGGTGCGCGCCGGCTGTTTCCGTGGCGCGCAATCTATGGGCGCGGTGCGCGGGCGGTCAAGCAGGGGGCGACGCCCGCGTATCGTTGGTGATTTCTAGCCCGCCTGCTTCGGATCGGGATCGGGGCCGGCGTCGGGCGTCAGCGCCACGATCTGGTCGTCGGTCAGGTTGCCCGGCACGATGGTGATTGGCACGCGCAGCTTGGCGGCCGCCTTCGTGACCAGATAGGTGATGAGGGGGCCGGGCCCTTCCTTGCCGATTCCGGCACCGAGCACGAGGATCGAGATCGACGGCTCTTCGTCGATCAGCTTGAGCAGCTCGTCCTGGCGGTGTCCTTCGCGCACGTAGAGCACGGGGATCTGGCCAGAGCACTTGTGCACGAGCTCGGACAGCGTTTTGAGCAGCTCCTCGGCTTCCTGACGACGCTCTTCGCGCATGATCTCGCCGACCGCCATCCAATGCTGGTACTCGCTCGGCTCGATCACGTAGAGCAGCGCCACTCGCCCGCCCGTACCGCGCGCGCGCCGGCACGCGTAGCGCAACGCCACATGCAACTCTTCCGTTTCGTCAACCACGACGAGGAATGTGCGCGAGGCACGTGCGGCCGCCGACGTCTCCTCGGCCGCGGCCTTGTCGGCTCCTGCCTGGCCGGTCCTCGGCCGGTCTGCAGTCCTGTCGGTTGCATCGCTCATGCCGACTCCGTCATCCCTTGCGGAACGCCACAGAGGCAAGCCAGCCCGCCGCAACCGCAATCGCGATCGCGAGCAGACCATACCATGCGGCTTGGTTGTGGGCGAATTCGTAGACATCGGCGCCCACGCCGATCTTGCTGATCGCGAGCGGCGTCGCCTGGGCGCTGACGACCTGCTCGCCGCGCACGAAATAGGCGTTAACCGTGTAGGAACCGACCGGGATATTGGCCGGCAGTTCGATCGAGGTGCGGAACAGCCGGTTGCCGAGAAACGTCACCTTGCCGACCTCGGTCGAATAGAGGCCGGCGCGCTGCTTGTTGCGCACCAGCGCGGCGCGGAACAGCCCGATCTCGGCGACCGGCGCATTGACCTCCGCTGGCTGCAGGCGGAGATGGCGCACGCCGATCTGGTGTCGCTCGAGCACGTTGGCCGGCGCCAATTCCTCGATCGGCCGCGAGGCGGCCACGGCATAGAATGCCGGCGCCCGCGGGAATGTCATCTGGTAGCGGTTGATCCACAGGCCGGCAAATCTCTCTTTGCGCCGCACCGTAACGCTGCTTTCCGGGCCGCTGATCACGACGACCACGTCGCCGTCGTTCTCGATGGCGCCGAACAGCAGCACCTCGGTGCCGGTGAAATCCGTCGTCACCTTGATCAGGTGCGGCGCATGGTCGGCGATGAGCAACTGGCTGCTTGCCGGCGATGTCGTAGCCACTACTGCCGCGAGGGCGCCTGCCGTCAGAATGGTGCGCATGGCCGACATCGCTCAGTGCCGGGCCGGAAGATAGAGCGAATAGACGTCGGACGGCGCCGCGACGAGGTCGAACAGCAGCTTGCCGACCACGGCGAGCACGATGATCGCGAGCAGGCCGCGCAGCTGCTCGCCGCGCAGCCGGGCGCTGAAGCGCGAACCGATCTGCGCGCCGATCACGCCGCCGACCAGCAACAGCACGGCCAGCAGCACGTCGACGGTCTGGTTCTCCACGGCCTGCAGGAACGACACGTTGGCCGTGACAAAGATGATCTGAAATAGCGAGGTACCGACCACGACCGAGGTCGGCATGCCCAGGAGGTAGATCATGGCCGGGACCATGATGAAGCCGCCGCCCACGCCCATGATTGCGGCCAGTATGCCGACAAAGGCGCCGATGCCGAGCGGCAGCAGCGCGCTGATGTAGAGCTTCGACTTGCGGAATCGCATCTTGAACGGCAGGCCGTGCAGCCAGGTGTGCTGGTGCAGCTTGACGCGCTGGGGCATGGCGCGACGGTGCCGTAGCATGGCGCGCCCGCTCTCGATCAGCATGAGCACGCCGATCGTGCCGAGGAAGACGACGTAGCTGATCGAAATGACGAAGTCGATCTGGCCAAGCTTGCGCAGCAGGGTGAAGAGCCAGACGCCGATGGTCGAGCCGACGAAGCCGCCCACCAGCAGGACGAAGCCCATCTTCAGGTCGACATTGCCGCGTCGCCAGTGCGCCAGCACGCCGGAGACCGAGGAGGCGACAATCTGGTTGGCCTCGGTGCCGACCGCGACCGCCGGAGGGACGCCGGCGAAGATCAGCAACGGCGTCATCAGGAAGCCGCCGCCGACACCGATCAGACCGGACAGGAAGCCGACCCCGCCGCCCATCCCGAGGATGAGAAAGATGTTCACCGACATCTCGGCGATGGGAAGGTAGACGTGCATGGATGAGCAGGAACCGCGACCCGGTGCGGGCACGCCCGCACGCTACCCGGCGCCGGTACGGCATCGGATCGCTGCTATTGTTAGCGCAGCCCGGCCGCACCGCAAGGGGCGCGAGCCTCGCCACGCCAAGGTTTTCCCGGTCGGACGCCCGGTTCAGCGGTCGATGAGCGGCGTTCAGCCCGCGATGAACGGCCAGCCGGTGCTCTAGCCGCCTGCTTTGGTGGGAAGCCCGGCTTCGCGCCAGCCGATGATGCCGCCGGACATGCGGTAGAGGTCGCCCGCATAGCCCGCCTGAGCCAGCCGCTCCGCGGCCTGGCCGCAGCGGTTGCCCGAGCGGCAATGCAGCACGATCTTGCGCGATCCGGCCGCCTGAATGCGCGACGGGTCGAAGCTCGAGAGCGGCACCAGCGTCGTGCCGGCGATGTGCTCGGCCGCGTACTCGTTCTGCTCGCGCACGTCGTAAACGACGGCCTCGCCCTGATCCATCCAGCGCTTGATCGTCTGGGGATCGACCATCTGGATGCGAGCCTTGCCTGATGTGGTGGTGGTCATGGAGCAGATCCGGTCCTGGTGGGGGAATCCCTGTGGGGTGAACCATGGGCGCGCCGGGGGGTGGCGCCGGACGCGTTGCAATAGAGCGTATAGAGCGTATCGATCACCGCGGCAACCGCGCCCGAGGCGAGTGCATAGTAGATCGTCTGAGCTGAACGTCGGGTACGGACCAGCCCGTCCTGCCGGAGCCGCGCCAGATGCTGGGACAGCGCCGACTGCCGGAGCCCGACGGCCTTTGCGAGCGCGCCGACGGACTTCTCGCCGCCATGGGCGAGCTGGCAGAGGATGACGAGACGCCGCTCGTTGCTCATGGCGCGCAAGAGCGCGCTTGCCCGGCGCGAATTGGCTTCCAATTCCACAATTGCGCCGTCCTGGGCCGTCGATCTCTTGCGCCGGGCCGCTTGCGCCATGGCCGCGTTTCCGTGGGTTTGCGGGGGTCGGCATTATATTCAGGAATGCTGAAATAGAAAGACGCGCGACGCTTCAGATCTTCAGCCGCGCATTGCTGGGGTCGTAGATTGGCTCGCGCGCGACCACGGCTGGACGGCGCTCGCCCAGGATGTCGATTTCAAGCCGGGTGCCCTCGACCGCAAGGTCGGCACGAATGTGGCAAAGCGCGATCGACTTGCCGATGCGATGGCCATAGCCGCCCGACGTGACGAGCCCCACGCGCGTCCCGCCCTGCCACACGGTGGCGAGGTAGGGCGCGTCGGCGTCGGCGGCGTCGACGAGCAACGGAGCGAAGCGTTCGCGCGGCCCCCCCTTCTTCTCGGCCAGCAATCGCTCGCGTCCGATGAAGGCCGGCTTGTCGAGGCGCACGAAACGGTCGAGGCCGCCCGCCAGCGGGGAATAATCGAGCGACAAGTCGCCCTTCCAGGCGCGGTAGCACTTCTCGAGCCGCATGGACTCGACGGCATAGATACCGAAATCGGCGAGACCCAGCGCAGCACCTTCCTGCCACAGAGCGTCATAGACCGCGGGCAGATCGGCCATCGGCATGTGCAGCTCCCAGCCGAGCTCGCCGACATAATTGACGCGGACGGCATGGCCGCGCGCCGGACCGAGCGCAATCGGTTGATGGCTCAGCCAGGGAAAGGTGCCGGACGACAGGTCGGCTCGTGTGAGTTTGGCGAGCACGTCGCGCGACCGCGGCCCGGCCAGGACGAGCGCTCCCCAATCGGCGGAGATATCGCGCAGCCACCAACTTGCATTTTCCGGTCGATGCGCCAGCAGCCAGTCGCGGTCGTGCCAGAGCGCGGCAGCCGCGGTCAGCAGCCAGAAATGGTCGGGCGCGAAGCACGTCACCGTCATTTCCGTGAGCACGCGGCCCTTTGGCGTGCAGAAATAGGCAAGCCCGATACGTCCCGGCCGCGGCAGCGTGCCGGTGATCATGCCATCGAGCCATTCGGCTGAGCCCGGGCCGGTGATCTCGAAGCGGGAGAATCCCGGCAGGTCGAGGACGCCGACCGCGTCTCGCACCGCCCGGCATTCGGCACCCACGGCATCGAACCAATTCGCGCGCTGGAAAGATGGCCGATGTGCCGCATCGTCGATCCCGGCCCGCGGGAACCAGATCGCGCGCTCCCAGCCGCCCCGCGCGCCGAACATCGCGCCCTTGGCCTTGAGACGCTCGTAGAGCGATGATGTCTTCGACGGCCGGCCGGCCGGCCACTCGTCCTGGGGAAAGCCCACGGCGTACTCATTCTGGTAGGTCTCAACCGCCTTGGCGATCGCGAAGCTCTTGGTCGCATAGTCGGTATAGCGACGCGGATCGCAGCTCCACAGGTCCCATTCCGTCTCGCCTTCGACGATCCATTCGGCGACGCACTTACCGGCTCCGCCGGCCTGCACGATGCCGAAGGTGAAAGCGCAAGCCTCGATCAGGTTGCGTCGCCCCGGCGCGGGACCGATCAGCGGCAATCCGTCGGGCGCATAGGGGATCGGGCCGTTGATCACCTTCTTGACGCCGACCGAGGCGAGAATCGGCACGCGCCGGCAGGCGTCCTCGATGTAGCGCTCGAGGCGGCCAAGATCGTCCGGCCACAGCTGGAAGGAAAAGTCGTCGGGCATGGCGTCGTCGGCGCGCACCCAGTGCGGCGTCGCCTGCCACTCGTAGGGACCCAGCAACAGGCCGTCGCGTTCCTGGCGCAGGTAGTAGGACACGTCCGGGTCGCGCAGCAGGGGGAGCTTGTCCCGGCGCTTGCCGAGCGCCGCGATGGACTCGGTCACCAGGTACTGGTGCGAGATCACGACGGACGGCATGTCGCGCCCGTAGAGGCGCGCAACGTCCGGTGCGCGATATCCGGCGGCATTGACGACGTATTCGCACCGCACAACGCCCTGGGGCGTCGTCACCTCCCATTCGCCGCCGGGCAGCCGGGCCAGGCCCGTCACCGGACAGAAGCGCTGGATGCGCGCGCCGCTGTCGCGCGCCCCCTTGGCCAGCGCCTGCGTCAACTGCGCGGGATCGATGTCGCCGTCCAAAGGATCCCACAACCCGCCTTCGAGGTCGTGGAGCTCCATGAAGGGATAGCGTTCGCCAAGCGCGGCCGGCGGCAGCACCTCCATGTCCAGCCCTTGATGCGCCGCCATTGCGACGACACGGCGATACTCGTCCATCCGCGCGCGGCTGTGCGCGAGGCGGACCGAGCCCGTCACGTGGTAGCCGATGGCATAGCCGGTTTCCCCGGCCAGGCGCCGGTAGAGCGCCGTCGAGTAGCTCTGCATCTTCATGATCGACCAGGAGGTCGAGAAGTTCGGGCAGTTGCCTGCGGCATGCCAGGTCGAGCCCGAGGTCAGCTCGTTGCGCTCGAGCAGCAGCGCATCCGTCCAGCCGAGGCGCGCCAGATGGTAGAGGCTCGAACAGCCGACGGCGCCGCCGCCAATGATGACGACGCGCGCGTGGGTGGGAAGTTCGGCCATGTTGCCCCGTTCTGTGCGCCGCTGCGACCGGCGTCCGCTAGCGCCCGACCAGCACCAGGATGACACCCGCGACGACCACCAGCGTGCCGATGATTTCGGCCCGGCTCAAGGCCTCACGCAGCAGGAACCGGCTGAACAGCAGGGTGAAGATCACCTCGATCTGTCCAACCGAGCGCACGAGCGCAACCGGAGCACAGGCGAAACCCGTGAACCAGCAGGCCGAGCCGCAGGCCGAAAGCGCGCCGACCCAGGCGGAGTTTCGCCACGATAGGAAGGCGGCCTTGAGACCGGCCGGTTCGCGCCAGGCCATCCAGCCGCCTTGCATGATGGTTTGCAGCACGTTGGTCACGACCAACGTGACCAGTGCGCGCAGCACGAGGTCGTCGGTCGGGACGCGAAGCGTCGCACCCTTGATGGCGACCGAAGCCAACGCGAAGAAGAACCCTGCGGCAAGACCGCACAGCGCGGCCGGTTGCACGGTGGCGGCGAGCAGATCCTTGAAGTTCGGCACGCGCCCGGCCAGCGACAAGACCAAGACCCCGAACACGCCGACGGCGATTCCCGTCCAGGCCATGGCCGAGAGCGCCTCGCCAAGGACGATGAGCGCCAGCACAGCGCCCTGCATCGCCTCGGTCTTGGAATAGGCGGTGCCGACGGTGAAGTTGCGATGGCCGAACGCCATGATCAGCAGGTTGGTGGCGATGATCTGCAGCAAGCCGCCGATGGCGGCCCAGGCGAGGAAATCCATGCCGACCGATGGCAGTGCGGCGCCGACGGCCACCACATAGGCGCCGAGGATCAGGGCGCCGGGGAGCACACCGTACAGATAGCGCACCAGCCCTGCGGCGTTGACCGAGAGCTGGCCGCGCAAGCGTTGTTGCAGGGCGGTGCGCCACGCCTGGAAAAGAGCCGCAAAGAGCGTCGCCGGAAGCCATAGCGCCGATAGGATCATGGCATCAGACGTTGCCCGAAGTGTCGCCTGGCGCCACGACGCGTGGCGGAACCGGCGGCAGGCTAGGCCAAATCGGGCGGCAGGCCAAACCCCTTCCTTGGCGCCGCCCTACGGGCCGTCCGCCCGCTCATTGATCTGAATCAAGGAAGACGGGCGCCGGTCGGCGCGATGATGCCTTAATTTCAATGGAGGTTCCGATGCAAGGAATGGACGTCAGTATCCTGACTGCGGCCGTCATGCTGGCGATCGTAATCCTGGTCGGCCGCTTTGCGTTGGTGGAGTGGCGCACCGCGCGGCTGAGGCGCCAGCCTGTCCTGTTCGGTGAGGCAATGAATCTCTACGGTGTCGTGCCGCGCGATGCGGGCGACGCCGGCCTCGATGCGCGGTTGTGGGCGGCGGCCCGGCGCTGCGCGACATGCGCCAAGAGCGGTGCCTGCCACCGCTGGATCGCCGGGTGGCGACGTGACAGGCTGGATGCCGAGTGCCCCAATGCCGGTTTCCTCGGCGAATTGGCGCGACGGCGCACCGTGATGGCCGCGGACGAGCTGGGACACGCCAAGCCGTCGGCTGACCCGCCGCTCATGGCGACGGTCCAGGCGATGCGGTTCTGGCAGTAGTCTCTGGGGCGGGCGTCGCCTGCCGGTGGGCGGCCAAGAACTGCGCCGCCTGCCGAGGGTGGCGCAGGCGGATAGCGCACAGATTCGGGTAGAGCCGGCCGTCGACCAAGGCGGGATAGTCACGGCGGCGGCGGCGATACGTTCGAAGCAGCCACAGCACAATGCTGTCGCGTGACAGGAGCTGCCGCCAGGACTCGCGATTGCCGTTGCAGATGACCTGCTGGTCGACGACCCGTCTCACGCAGCGCGACAGCAATTGGCGAAGGCAGCGCCAGAAGCCGTAGTCGAGCCAGACCACGGTGTCGGCCCGCGGCCAGATGAGATCGCGCAGCTGACCGTAGTTGCCGACGACGATCCAACGATCGGTTTCGGTTGCCGCCGCGGTCAACGCCCGGAACTCCGCGACGTTGCGTTTCTGCCAGCCCAGCAGCCAATGCAGGTCGTCCAGCTCGACGACGGGGGCCTCGATCAGCGCGCCCAGCCGGTGCGCCAGCGTCGACTTGCCGGAGCCGGTCACGCCGATAACGATGACGCGCTGCACGGCGCGTCAGGAAAGATCGATCGCGTATTTCTTGAGGTCCGCGATGTCGACGATCTGGAGCGTGACTTCGTGAGTGGCCGCGAGAACCACGCGCGGCGCGCTGTCCGCTTCCAGGGCTTCCTGCCAGCGCGCAGCGCACAGGCACCAACGGTCGCCGGGCTTCAGGCCGGGAAAGCCGAACTGCGGCGCGGGCGTGGACAGATCGTTGCCGCGTGATTTCGAGAATGCGAGAAATTCGGCCGTCGTGACCACGCAAACCGTGTGCAGCCCGTGGTCATCGGGCCCCGAGTTGCAGCAGGCGTCGCGATAGAAGCCCGTGACCGGGCTGGCGCTGCAGGTCTGAAGGGCCTCGCCCAGCACATTGCGCGACGGGAAACGCCGTCTGCCGCCGCCACCGCCCGAATCCGGTTCTCTGTCCATGGTCTGATCCTTCGCCCGCCGCCGTCACGAGGCGGGATGATTGCGCTTCCATTCCCATGGGCGCTCGAACTCGCCCTGCCACAGCCCCCGCCGCGCCGTCTGGGCAATGGTCTCCTGGTCGACATAGTCGAGCGAAATGCCGCGGCGCGCCAGAGCGTTGCCGCTGATCACCTGGCGCGCGGCAAGGTCGACGCCCTGGCCGTCAACACACACGGCAGTCAGTTCGCCGCGCTCGTTTTCGGTGCGCGGCGTGCAGCGCACGGTGCCTGCCGACGCGACGAGCTGGGCCAGCGCTGCGCGCGACTCCTGGCCGCACCGCCATTTGGCCCCTTTGACGCTGTTGCATTCCTGGCGCAGATCGGGCGCACCGATGCCAAACAGGCGGATCCGCTGCCCGCCAATCTCCAGAGTTTCGCCGTCGACCACGCGCGCCGATCCGCTCACCTCGGCGCGACCGGAGACTGACTTGGGCGGCGTTTGCGGCGTCGCTGCTGGAGGCTTTGCCCGGACCTCTGTTTGAGCGTCGAAGCCGGATCCGGACCTCGGTCGCGTGCCGGGCTCGGGCGGCGGCACCGGCACGACATGGGCGGTGCGCGCCTTGAGGCGCACCTCCGGAAGCTGGTCCGACGGGATCGGCAGTGCCGGGGCAGCGGCTGCGACCCCGCCCGTCGGGTCCGCGGACGGTGAGACGGGTCGTTCGGCGAACTGCGGGGCGGCGTTTGTCGCGGCGCCGGGAGCCTGTGCGCTCCCCGCTTCGGCGGCAGGCAGCACGTCGTCATCGGACCCCTTGTCATGGGGGTCCGTCTGGATGCGCAAGATCGTCCTCGTTCGCGACGGCACGACGTCGGCCAAGACGGGAGGCGTCTCGGCCGGCGATACCGAGGTGTCGGGCGACGCATCACGGTCCAGCGTGAACAGCAGCAGCGCACCCGCCGCCACCCCGAAGACCAACAGCGCCAGGGAAGAGAGCAACGACTTCACGGCGTTTGAACCTGCACGGAAGCTGCCTTCGACCGATCTTATCCGATCCGGCAAGTGCGCACGATGCGGCTCTAGGTCTAGGCCTGGGCCGCCGCCTCGCCGAACAGGCGGACTGCGTCGCTCGATTTGACCGAGGAATTGAAGATGACGAGCCGCCGCTCCCGCTCGCCGATGTCGCGCGAATCAACGCCGTGAAAGGATCGCGGCGTATTGAGAAACGCCAGGCACAGATTGGGCTGGTAGGGCACGATTTCCGCAACGCGCATATGCCGCGAAAGATCCGCGCCGTCGATATTCATGTTGGTCGGCAGCGCGAGACCCAGGCTGCGATACAGCACCGTGGCCTGTTCGGCCTCCGCTTGGGGCCGCTCGTTGCAGTAGAGAAACGCATTGGTGACGATGCGGGCGTGATCGACGTGCGGGGGCAGACCGATGGTGCCCCGGTAGCTCGCGAGCTGAACGCCGCTCATGATCAAGGGCAGCTTCTTGACATGGTCGCGCCACGACTTGCCCAGATAGGGCATGAACTTGCTGCTCAGATAGACCTCGAAGCGCTTGAAGATGACCGGATTGACGTAACGCAGCACGCGCGCGACCAGTCGCCACGTCTGCCCCTGGGCGCCCTGAAGATCATTCCAGTGCTCACGCAGCCACAGCTCTCGGCGCCGCATTGCATTGGTCGTGGCAAACAGCTCCTGCGCCGGCCACAGGTCTAGCATTCGCGCGTAGAGCGGGGCGGGCAAGAAGTCCGGGACGACGATGTGTGGAAATGGCTCGTCCCTGAGCGCCGCCGCTTCGACGCTGGCGATGGCGTGGCGCGACGCGATGTCGAACTCGTCGGTCATGTCTGGCGTTCTAGCCGAGCTTGCCGGCGCCGCCAATTCGAAACCGCGGCACCCTTTGCGTCGGACTGCGTTTGATTGAAGCACATGTGTGA
>VGDO01000133.1 GCA_016869645.1 Alphaproteobacteria bacterium | reverse complement strand
CCTGTCCGCCAGACCGAGACGGCGCTCGGCCTGGGCCAGTACCATCACCCCGCCGTCGGAGCTGATGCGCCCGCCGTCGAACGACGCGCTCATCTTCTTGCGCCCGACGCTTGGCAAATCGAAGGAGAGTTCTCTATCGTCGGCCATGGCGGGCGTGGCGCCTCCCTGCTCTCGTGAAGGACCGGCTTAGACAACCAAATCCTAAACGAAATCAGTGAGTTATGCTACACCCGCAGCATCGAGACAGCCCGCGTCACGAATAATCCAGGCTAAAGCTAAGCGCTCGCGGGGCTGCAACACAGGCAGCCGACGATGCTCGCGGCGCTACGCACGGAAGCCATTGGTGACACAGCCAGGGTCATGAGCTCTCTTTTTTCGCATCCGCTCATCAGAAAATAAAGCCGCGGATTCAACTCGCTAGAGCACAGAGCTATAGAAGCCAGCGAGGGAGTCGAAACCCTCTTGCGGCGAACGATAACCGCGAGACGTCAATCGATGACCGGTGAGGTGATTACAAGGAATACTAAGTCGGTGAGGCCAGAATTCTGGATCAGGTGTTCGACACCAGGCGGAAGGTAGATGACGTCGTGGCGCCGCACCACATGATTCTTGCCGGCGATCTCGATCAAGCCCTCGCCCTTGAGTACATGGTAAATCTGCTCCTGCGTCTTGTGGACGTGGCGGGCCACGTAGGCCTTCGGCTGATAGCAGGAGATGCGGTAGTCTAGATGCATCGACTTCGCGGTGTCGGGCGTGACCAGTGGCTTCGAGAGCGCGCCGCCGAAGTGGTTGGGGTACTCGAGCCACGGCACCTCCGCGATGTTGCGGATGAAAGGCTCGCGGCACTCCGGTTCGGCCAGGCGCTCATGTGATCGATCCACGGTACGCTCCTCGTCGTTTCTCAGCCCTTACCGGTGCGCAGCAGCTCGATCCACGCGTCGAGGCCCGCCTCCATTGATCAATTCGGACGGAACTCGAGCTCCCGCTCGGCATGCGCGATCGACAGCGCGCCCTTGCGCACGGCCTCGGTACCGTCGACGAAGCGCAGCGGCCCGGATCCCATCGAGATGTCGGCTGAAGGAATGTGCGACTTGATGTGGCCGACGACCTCGCTTATCGAGACAGCCTTGTCCGTCGTCACGTGATAGGCATCATAGGCGAGGCGCTCCTTGTCGAGAGCCAGCAGCGCACCCTGGATGACATCGTTGACGTGGACCTGGTCGACGGCGTAGTTGGCGCCGCCGGGCAGGTGAAGCGACCTGCCGGAGATCGCTGCGTCGAGCAGAATGCGAGGCGCTCGTGAGCGCGGGAAGAAGGGCCCAAAAATCCAGCACGTGCGCGTGTGGACGCATTCGAGGCCGTGGGCGGCCGAGTAGTCGCGGCACACCTGCTCGACGACGAACTTCGATATTCCGTAAGGCCGCGTCGGCAGAGCGCGATGATTCTCGTCGATGACGTCGGCGAGGAATGGACCGTAGATCACCTTAGAGCTGATGTTGACCATCCAGCGGACGCCGAACAGCCGTATCGCCTCGAGCAGGTTGATCGCCCCCTCGATATTGACGCGGAAAGTACCGATCGGCAAGCCAACCGAGGCCGGCACTCCGAGGACGGCGGCGCAATGCACCACCTTTTCCAGCCTGCCGTCTTTCAGCAGCCGCGCGAGCAGCGGCCACTCCGTTATCTCGCCGGCGGCAAAGGCGAGGCGGGCACCGGCTTTCTCCTTCACGCAGCGAGGCGCGGGCCGATGGCGACATCGGTGGCGATGACCTTGTCGCAGCGCGCGATCAGCACCTCGGTGGCGGCGAAGCCCAGGAACCCGTTCGTGCCGGTGACGAGAACGCGGGCCATCAGCGCACCACCGGCTTTCCGAACACCGGCTCCTTGTGCGGGATCGGCGGAAGCGCCCAGGTTCCAGTCGCCGGCGGGCGCACGTCGGCATCGACGTGGACGTCGAGTAGACAGGGCTTGTTGAGCTTGATCGCGTGCTCGATCGCGCCCTTGAAGTCCTCCGATTTCGTCACCGTGATGCCTTCGACGCTGGACGCGCGCGCCCAGGCGGCGAAATCCGGGTTGTAGGGCTTGTTGTTGCGGCCCTGGTAGAAAGCCGTGCCGTGCTCGCGGCCCTGGAACAGACCGTATTGGATGTCGCGGATCGCGCCCCAGGCGAAGTTGTTCCACACCACCCAGATCGCCGGGATGTCGTACTCGACGGCGGTGCACAGCACGTGCGGCACCATGGTGAAGCCACCGTCGCCACACACCGAGATGCACGGCCGGTCAGGGGCGGCGAGTTTGGCGCCGAGGATGCCGCTCGGCCCAAAGCCCATGCCGGAGAAACCCCAGGTATTGAGTATGGTCTGCGGGCGCCGCGCCTGCCAGAACTGCATGAACCAGTTGTGGTGCACGCCGCTGTCGAGCGACAGGATGGCGTCTTCGGGCAACACGTTGCGCAAGTCGGCGACGACGCGCTCTGGACGAAGCGGCGAGGTATGCAGGTCGAAGTTCGGTCGCGTGAAGTCCTCCCACTCCTTGCGCCACTGCTTGATCTGCTCGTGCCACGCGGCGTTGTGCCCGCCTTTTCGCACGTTGCGCGACTGCAGCTCGCCCAAAAGCTGACGCAGGAACGTTCGGGCATCTGCGAGGATACCGAGATCTGGCACGTAGTTGCGGCCGAGTTCGCCGTGGTCGACATCGACGTGCACAAGCTTGGAGGCGGGAAAATTCCACGAATAGCCCGGCAGCCAGGACGACGACGAGCGGTCATCGAAGCGGGCGCCGATCGCCAGCACTAGATCGGTATAGCGGCCGGCCTGGTTGGCGGGAAACGCGCCGTTGCGGCCGATGAAGCCGAGCGACATCCGGTCCGTCATGTCGATCGTGCCCATGCCGTTGGGCGAGCTGATCACCGGAACGTCGAGCCAACGCGCGAGCTCGGAGAGCTCGGCACTGGCTTCCGACAGTGTCACTCCGTGTCCGACGAACAGCACCGGCCGCTTGGCAGCGAGCAGCATGTCGATGACGGACCTTACGTCCTCAGGCGCGGCGCCCGAGCGGCGCCTGTTGAAGCCATCCCAGGTCGGCTCGCCCTCGATCTCGGCCTCCTCCTGGAAGAGATCGAAGGGGATGTCGACGTTGACGGGACCGGGCCGCCCGCTCGTCATCGTGGTGACGGCCTGGCGCATCATCAGCGGCAGCTGCTCGACGCGGGTGGGCTGGAAGGCGCGCTTGACGACCGGACGGATGATATTGGGGAAGTCGGCCTGGTAGTGGCGATTGACCTCCTGGAACGGGCTGCGATTGAACTGCGACGTCGGCACGTTCGCTGTCATGGCGAGGAAGGCGGAAGAGTCGGTCTGCGCGACAGCCAGTGCCATCACCAGATTGGCGGAGCCGGGCCCGCACGAGGTGAGTGTTGCGGCGGCGCGATGCTTCACACGGAAGAAGGCGTCCGCCATGTGGCCCGCGGTCTGCTCGTGGCGCGGGGAGACGAGCCTGATCTGGTCGCGCGCCTTATAGAGCTCGTCGAGCAGCCCGACGTTGCCGTGGCCACAGATGCCGAACACGTGGTCGATTTTCTCGCGGATTAGCATCTCCACGATGTACTCAGCGCCCTTCTTGCGTGTCATGGCCTGCTCTCCTTGTCACAGCCCGCCGGATGTAAGCGGTGGCTTGCGAATTTCTGGAATACGAGTTGGTAGGTGTCGGCTGCTGCCGTCGCCAGAGCGTGCGCAGGTAGAGCCTCGGCGAGCGCATCTGCTGCGAGCTCGGGACGGCTGGTATCAAGGAGCAGAGCTACCGCAGGGAACGGCTCGCCCGTGCCCCGCAGCTCCTTCTCCTTCGAGCGGTAAATCGACACACCGGCGTCGACCTGCCAGATCTCGACGCCGAGCACGCCGATCGAGCGCACCAGCTTGGGCACGGCGTCGCTGAGGGTCCGGACAAGCGCGGCATCGATCGCGCCCGCACCGTCGCCGAACCGCAGCGACACGAGATATCCGCCTTCAGCCTCGCCAGCGCGCGAGGATACGGTGAAAGCACCCCGCACCGACTTGCGATAGTGCGGGAACATCTTCTGCGACCAGGGACTAGGGTTGTCGAGTGCCTTTAAGTATGCCTGGCTCGCCAGCACGGTTACGTCGGTGACATCATAGCGGCTGAAGTAGCGTGGACCGGTGCCTTGGTTCACGTAGCGGCGCGCGCGCAGGAAGCCATCGATCGCCACGCGCTCGGCATGGTGCTCGCGGTTGTACCAATCCTCGGCCTCGCGCTGTTGCTCGCCGACGATCCCGTGCCATACGCCGAGCCCGCCGCCGCCGCGAACGTCCATCATGCGGCTACCTTTACTGTCGGTGGCGACGCCGTTGCGAGAGCCGCGATCCGGCCCGCCCTGCGGCCCGACACGAACGCCCACGCCAAGTGGTTCCCGTGGCCTTTCAGCAGCAGCCCGCCCTGTCCTGTCGAGCCGGCTGCATAGAGACCGGGAATGGACCGGTTGTCGGCATCGAGCACGCGGTGCTGGGTGTCGACCGCAAGCCCGCCCTCGTTGTGCACGAAAACCGCGCGCACAGGCCCCAGCGCGATGTACGGCGGCTTGGCGAGGGGTGCCCGCTGCGGCTCGCCGCTGCCGGCGCGGGCGGCGGCATTGGAAAGGCTGGCGTTGTGCTCGGACACCGCTCCTTCCAGCGTCGAGCGATCGACACCGATCGCGTCAGCGAGGCCGGCGAGCGTATCGGCCTGCTTGAACACGTCCGGCCGGTTTCGGCGGTAGTCCGGCAGATAAGCGTAGGCGATGCCCGGTGCGGTCGAGATGAAGTGTGGCCAGGCCGAGAACATCTCGCCGATCCAGCCGTCGATCAGGATGTAGGCTACGCCGGCGGGCTCGCCGGGAATGTCATAGGCGGGGCGGTCGCGCTCGTCTGTGAAGCGGCGGCCGCGGCCGTTGATCAGGATCGCTCCCTGCTGGAACAACGCCAGCGAAGGAGCCAATGCGGTGGTGAGGAAGCTCATCGCGAACGGGCGCAGGATCATATCGGGCATGTGCGTCAGCGACCAGGCCATCAGCTCGGCGAGCCACGTCCACGGCGGCAGGCGGCGCACGAAGCTCGGCATCGCCGGCGGTATGAAGCGGATCTCAGGCCCAAGGGCGAGATCACCGTTGAGGATGCGGCCGCCGGCTTCAAGACCCAAAATCTGGCCGTCGCCGGTCGCGGTCAGATTGACCGCCTCGACCTTGGCCTCGCGCTCGCCCATGAAGCGGCGCTTGAGCTCGGGCGAGTTCGTAAAGTCTCCCGCTGCCAGCACCACGCCGCCGCGGGCATCGACGCGCGCCGTACGAGTGCCTGTCGTGTATTCGACACCGGCGATGCGGCCGTGCTCGCGGACGAGGCGGGTCACGCGGGCTCGGCTCTCGATGCGGACGCCGGCGCGACGTGCGGCACGCTCGAGATGATAGATGTAGGCGCGCGAGTTCGGCAGCACGTTGTGCATGCGCGGCTGGCGGTTCGGTGGCTCGGGCATCGGTCCGTGGAAGCGGATGCCGTGAGCCAGAAGCCAGCGGAACGTCTCCGGCATCTCGTCGCACAGGATGCGGCGCAGGCAGTCGTTCTCGCGCACCTGAAGCGGGCCGGCGAAGCCCGGCATGTCGTCGTAGTGACCATCCGGACCATCCTTGATGCCCTTCGCGATCTGGTGCGGCGTCGCGCTCGAGGTGACCGAGCCGATCGACCAGCGCGTCGAGCCGCCAAGCTCGGCATTCTTTTCGAGCAGTTGGACGTCGCGCCCCACGCGGCGGGCCTCGATGGCAGCGGCGAGGCCGGCGCCGCCGCCGCCCACCACCACGACATCCACAGTGCTCGCGTCGCCGGCTCGCATCTGGCCGCTATCCGTCACGAGTTGAGGCCGTGCGCGCGCTCGCCCGCGCTCGCACCGGCGATGCGCCCGAACACGGCGCCGTTCATCAGTCCGGTGCCGCCGGGATAGTTGAAATAGAAGATGCCGCCGACCATCTCGCCGGCCGCGAACAACCCCGGGATCGGCTGGCCCTCCGTGTCAATTACGCGCGCGCCGGGATCGATCCGCACGCCGCCGAACGTGAATGTGATGCCGCATGTCACCGCGTATGCCTCGAATGGCGGCTCCTCGATGGTGTTGGCCCAGTTGGACTTCGGCACTGGGAGCCCGACGGTGGAGCGGCTATCCTTCACATTGGGATTGAACGGCACGTCCTTGCGGACGGCGGAATTGTAGGCGGTGATCGTCTGGAGTGCGCGCGCGGGATCGACGTCGTCAAGCTTCTGGACGAGTTCCTCGAGCGTGGCCGCTGACACCTTGGTGACGCGCTTGATGCGGTACTCGTCGCGTAACAGGTACAGCACCTTCCTGTCGAACACCTGCCAGGCGAACTGGCCGGGCTGAGCGAGGATCACGCGACCGTACTTTGCGTAGGTGTAGTTGCGGAAGTCGGCGCCCTCATCGACGAACCGATCGCCATTGGCGTTAATCATGATGCCGAACGGATAGCTGTGCTTCTGGAAATTGTCGCCGACGTCGAGGTCGCCGAACTCGGACGCATTGCGATCCCAGCCGACCGCGTGGCAGCCCGACCAGTTGCCTGTTGGCATGGCGCCGGCCTCGAGAGCCATGCGGATACCGTCGCCGGTGTTGAAGCGGGTGCCGCGCACCTTTGCAAGATCCCAGCCGGGACCGAGGTAGCGCGTGCGCCACTCGGCATTGGCTTGGAATCCGCCGGCGGCGAGCACGACCGATTTCGCCGCCACTTCGCGCGTCTTGCCGTTCTGGCGCACGCGCACTCCCCGGACGCCGCCGTCGTCATGGATGAGCGAGGCTGCTCGGGCACCATAGGCGACGGTGATGCCGTTGCGCTTCGCGGCATCGGTGAGGGAGGCGACGAGGCCGGGACCTCCGCCCCAAGCCTCCACCGTGAGCCCGCCCCAGAACTTGAACTTGCCGTCGACCTTGAACGCCTGGCGGCCGTAGATCGGCTGGAATCTGACACCCTTGCCGCGCATCCAGCGCATCGTCTCGCGGCTACGCTTGACCAACAACTCGACGAGGTCCGGATCTGCCCGGTACTCGGTGAGGCGGGCCATGTCGTCGAAGAACCTCTCCTCGGTGTAGGAGCCGAAATCGGTATTGCGGATCTCGTCGTCCGTGAGGTCCGGCATGATCGCTCGGAGATCGTCGACCCCGTCGTAGACGCAGCGCATGGCGCCGGCGGTGAAGCGGCTGTTGCCGCCCGCCTCCTCTTCCGGCGAGCGCTCGAGCACGAGGACTCGGACGCCGTGCTCGGCAGCTGATAGGGCGGCGCAGAAGGCAGCGTTGCCGGCACCCACAACGACGACGTCGGTCTCGGCTGGCAGCATGGACGATCCTTCGAGCCTCGTTGCAGGTGTCACGCAAGCGTCCGGAAGCCCGCGGCGACGAGACGGCGATTGCTGTCCTCGATGTTGGCGTCGGCGTCCGTCGAGATCACCTCGAGCATCGGCGCCTCACGATGGCCGAGCTCGGCGAGTACGGGCGGCACAATCGCAAAGGGCACATCACCGAGGCCGACCGGATCGTGGCGGTAGATCTTCTGGCCGGTATCGGAGAGGTGGACGAGCGCGAGGCGCGGGGCGGCGCGGCGCAGACCTTCGGCGATATTCTCCTTGATGAAATGGCCGTTGGCGACATCGTAGACGACCTGGACCACATCGCGGTCGTACCTGTCGATGGCGTCCATCAGCTCGCCGATACCGGGCAGGAACGCAAACGGCATGTTCTCGACGAAGAGACGTGTGCCAGCGGCCCTGGCGGCTGGGACGATCGTCTCCATGGCAGCGTGGAAATGGCCGAGCAACTCGCCACGCGGCATCGGGAACAGCGGATTAGACTTGCCGGGCCCGACGACGACGCCCTGCGCGCCAAGTTCAGCCGCAAGAGCGATGATGCGCATAAGATGGTCGATCGACAGCGCGCGCACGTCGGGACTGGCGGCTGCGATGTTCACGTCGATGTTCGGCATGTTGAGACTGAAGATGCGGGCGCCGAGGCTTTCAGCGTGCCGGCGCAGCCGCGTGCGATCCGCAGCCGACATCGCCTTGGGCCACATGTGCCCGGGATAGGCCATCAGCTCGAAGGAGCGATAACCGCGAGCTGCGAGCTCGGTGAGAAAGCGCTCGGCGGTATGGGTGAAGGTGTAGGCGTAGGAGTTGATGCCGAACACCGGCGACGTCGGGCCTGCCATGCTGCCGCTCCTTCAGCGCGTCATTCCGGATTTTGCGAGCATCGAGCGCCAATCGTGCTCGGGCTCGTAGCCCAAAACCTCACGCGCCCTGGTGATGTCGATGACGGAGGCGAGCGGATTGGCCTTGAAGTACTCCGGCCGGCGGATCTCGGGTACCTTGCCCCAGCGCTCGCGAGCGAACTCAAGGGTCGGCTTTACGTTGAGGCCGTCGGCCGCGGAGATCACGAAGGTGTCGAGGCCCTTGTAGGGCGCCGTCAGCGTCTTCTCAAAGCCCTGAGCGACATCCTCGGGCGCGACATAGGCCCAGAAGTGATAGTTCTGCGGATCGTCGCCCCGGGTGCCGAGCTCGGGATATTCCGGCGGGAAGACCACGTGGACCGGCCGGATCACCATCACCTCGAGCTTGCGCCGGGCCGCGAAGCTCGCCGCGATCGTCTCAGTTACGTACTTGCTGAGCGAGTAGAACTCGGTCGGCCGGCACGGATGAGCCTCGTCGACCGGTAGATACTTCGGCGGCCAGTCCAGAGGATTGTAGGAGAGGCCGTACACGGAATCGCTCGACGCGACCGACATGCGCTTTACGCCGGCGTCTTCGGCCGCCTGCATCACCACCCAGGCGCCTTGCACGTTGGTCTTAAACGTAATCGGCGCCGGCGCGGCGCGCGGATTCGGGATCGCGGCAAGATGAATGACCGCATCGTGCCCCTTCATAGCGGTGAGCACGGCGGGATAATCGGTCATGTCGACGGTGACGGCTTCGACGTCCGGCGGCAGGGGAGAGGTTGGGCTTGTCACGTCAAGGACCGTCACCTTCGCTTTGCCGGCGAGCCTCGAGACGACGGATCTGCCGAGTCGGCCGAGGCCGCCTGTCACGACGACACGTTCGAACTTCACCGCGTCTCCCCCAAATGAATATTTCGGTCGCCCGGCGACCAGAGCCAAGATTATTTTCACTATTTGCGAAGTCAACTCATATTGTGAGAAAGTCTGCGGCGCGTCCCGCGGTCCGGAGCGGTCTGCGCAAAGTGCTTTAGGAGGCCGTAGTGACAAACGTTCGCAAGACCGCAGACATACGCATCATTGCCCAGCTCATCGGCGGCGAATGGACGCAAGCCGCGGAAACGGCCGAGGTGCGCGACCCCTACCATGGCGAGGTTGTGGCGCGCTCACCCCGCTCCAGCCTCGCCGATCTTGAGCATGCGATGGCGGCGGCCGTGAAGGCCAAGTCCGTCATGGCGGTCATGCCGGGCTATCAGCGCGCCGCTCTGCTGCGCCGTGTGGGCGCGCTGCTCGACCAGCGCGTCGACCGCATCGCCGAGATCATGAGCCGCGAGACTGGCAAGGCGATCAAGGATGCCAAAGGCGAAGTCGCCCGCTCGCAGGACACCATCCAGCTCTCCGCCGAGGAGGCGATCCGCATCGCCGGCGAGCAGGTGCCGCTCGACAGCTCGGCAATGGGCGCCGGCAAGCTCGCCTTTCTGCTGCGCGTGCCGGTCGGCGTGGTGGCCGGCATCACGCCGTTCAACGCTCCCTTCAATCTCGCCTGTCACAAGGTCGCCCCTGCACTCGCAGCCGGCAACTCGATCGTGCTGAAGGCGCCGCCTCAGTCTCCCGGCGTCGTGCACGAGCTGGCCCGGATGTTCGTGGATGCGGGCGCGCCGGCGGGCTCGGTGAACGTCCTTTACGGCGACGTGGTCGGGCCCGCGCTGGTGCGCCACAAGGACGTCGACTTCGTCACCTTCACAGGCTCGAGCCGCGTCGGCGCAGAGATCAAGGCCGCCTCGGGTCTGAAGCGCGTCGCCCTCGAGCTCGGCGGCGACGGGCCGACCATCATCGCCGCCGACGGCTCCGTCGAGGCGAGCGCGCCGCTTTGCGCGCGCAACGCCATGCGGCTTGCCGGGCAGAGCTGCATCTCGGTGCAGAACGTCTACGTCCACGAAAGCCTGCACGATGCCTTCGTGTCCCGGCTGGTGACCGAGGTGAAGACGCTGAAGCTCGGCGATCCGCTCGACCAGACGACCGACGTCGGCACCCTGATCGATGAAGCTGCCGCCACGCGCGTCGAGGCATGGATCAAGGAAGCCGCGGCGCAGGGAGCGAAGGTGCTGACAGGCGGTAGCCGCGTCGGCACCCAGGTCGAGCCGACCGTGCTCACCGACGTCAGCCCCAGCATGAAGGTCGTGTGCGACGAGGTTTTCGGGCCGGTCGTCTCGGTCCAGCGCTTCCACGACGTCGGCGCCGTTTTCGAGCGGATATCGTCGAGCCGCTTTGGCCTGCAATGTGGGCTCTTCACCGCATCACTGGAACTCGCTTACCTAGCCATCCGGTCGCTGCGCACCGGCGGGGTGATCCTTAACGGCACCTCGACGTGGCGGACCGACCAGCTCGCCTACGGCGGTATCAAGGACAGCGGCATAGGCCGCGAAGGCCCGCGTTATGCTATCAGGGACATGACCGACGAACGTCTCGTCGTCTTCAATCTCTAGCCACGACAGGAGCCGCATTTGGCCCTGACCGACCGCGACGATATCGAGGGCATGCCAGCGCCGACGGAGAAGATCCGCGACCGCGGCGGCGTGCAATCGATCGAGCGCGCATTCGCGATCCTTGAGGCGGTAGCGCGCGAGCGCGACGGGATTAGGCTCGGCGAGCTGAGCCGCCGGCTCGGCCTGCACACGTCCACGACGTTCCATCTCGCCAAGACGATGGTAATGCTGGGCTACCTGCGCCAGATGCCCGACGACAAGACGTATCGCATCGGCGCACTGCTGTTCACGCTTGCCGCCGGCGCCCTCGACGAGATCGAGCTCGCATCGCTGGCCCGGCCCATCCTCGGCAGCCTCGCGGCGCAGACCGGCGAGGCCAGCCACTTCGCGATCCGCTCCAATGACGACATCGTCGTGCTCGCCCGCACCGTCGGCCCCGGCGCCTTCCAGCTCGTCGACCGCGTCGGCGCGACCCGACCCGCCCACTGCACCGCGCTCGGCAAGATCCTGCTCGTAGAGCTCGACGACGACCAGCTCAACGCCTACTTGGCGCGCCGTCCTCCGTCCGCCCTGACCGCCAAAACGATCACCGATCCCGCGCTCATCGTCCGCGAGATCGAGGGCGTGCGCCGGACCGGCATCGCTTACGACGACGGCGAGTTCAATTACGAGGCTCGCTGCGTTGCGGTGGCCGTCTACGACTTCACCGGCGGAGTTCGCGGCGCGATCGGAATCTCCGGCTCCGTCTGGCGGCTTTCGCTGCAGGCGCTGGAGGAGAAGTCGCGTCACGTACGCACTGCGGCGGCGGAGTTGTCGAAGCAGCTGGGTTATGCGGGCGCCCCGAACCGGACCGCCGCGACGCGGGGCTGAGCGCCAAAATTTTGATTGACAGCTGAAGGCTTACATTTTCACCATGTGAATTATACGCCGTCATTGTGAAAAATTGTCGCGAGGAAACAGGCGCCCAGGCGTTGAGGCGGCATCGGGTGCCGTGCTATTCGCACAAGGAGACGAGGATGGCGCTGCTAGTGACCGGCTCGATGGGCCACGTCGGCTTCGAAATTGTGAGGCAGGCAGTGAGCCAGGGCCGGCGCGTGGTCGCCCAGTACCGCGGCACCTTCCGCGAGCGCGAGGCTGTTCGGCTCTCTCGTTACGCCGTCTTCGTGAAAGCCGATCTCACAGACGCAAATGCCGTCGCGGCTCTCGTCGCCCGCCACGGCATCACCGGCTGCGTGCACGCCGCCGCCGTTCCCAACGAGACCATCGCCCGCCCTGATCCCGCCGGCGCTGTCCGGTCGAACGTCGGCGCCGTCACCAATCTGCTCGAAGTCGCGCGCCGCCAGGCATGGCGCAGCTTCGTCTACGTCAGCACCGGCTCGGTATTCCAGAGCTCCACCGACCCGACCGTGCCGATCCTCGAGGATTACCCGCCGTCGGTTGCCAACATCTACAGCACGACCAAGCGCTGCGGCGAGCTGCTTACGTCGATGTATCGCTCGCAGCTCGACTTGCCCGCCGCCACCGTCCGGATCTCCTGGGTCTACGGCCCCCCGTTGGTGCCGCACACGCGCGACAACCCGCGCGGTCCCATCCCCTGGTTCCTCAAGTGCGCGCTATCGGGACAGCCGATCGTCGAGCCGTCGGGAGCGGACTTCCTCGCCAGCTACACCCACGTCTGCGATGTCGCCGCTGGGCTGCTCGCCGCCCACGACGCGAGCACGCTGAAGCACGACATCTATCACCTCGGCTGGGGCCGGAATTTCTCTACCGCCGAGGTCGTGCGGGCTGTGAAGGCAGCCGTGCCCGAGGCGCGCATCGACGCCGGGCCCGGCACCGCACCGTGGACCGATCACACGCGCATGCGCGGGCCCCTGGCCGGGGGCCGCCTGCTGGCCGACACCGGGTGGAAACCGTCGCTCGATCTCGATCGTGGCGTCAAAAGCTTCGCGCAGTGGATGCGGGCCAACCCCGAGGAATGGCGATGAGCACGGCGCATCCCATCCCCAGCTCACCGAGCGTGGCACATCCCCTGAGAGGCATGAGATGACATTCGAGAATGTGCTGGTGACCGGAGCCGCCGGCCTGCTCGGGCGCTACGTGACCGCGGCTATCGCGGACTGCGCGCGGGTCAGTGGTCTCGACATCGCGAGCCCGCCCGAGGGACACGGCCTCGCGGCATTCCATACCGCCGGAATCGAGAACGCGGCTGCGGTGCGCGCCGCGGTCGCCGGCCAGAACGCGGTGATCCACGCAGCCGCAAGACCCAACATCTGGAGCGGGCGCGGCGACGAGATCATCCATACCAACGTCACGGGCACGTGGAACGTGCTCGCTGCCGCCGAGGACGCCGGGGTCAAGCGCGTGATCCTGACTTCGAGCGATTCGGTCGTCGGCTACACAGTGCTTTCTGGCGCAATGGTGCCGCCGACTTACCTTCCCGTCGATGCCGCGCATCCGACCTCGCCCACAGACGCTTATGCACTCAGCAAGAAGCTCACAGAGGAAATGGGGCGCGCGTTCGTCGCCCGCGGCAAGCTCGAGATCGTGGTGCTGCGGCCGGTATATGTGCTCTATCCCGAATTCGAGTGCGAGGTCGTGGCGCGCTCCAAGGACCCGGCCGGCTACAAGGGACCGGCCGCAGGCGGGCGGCAGCCGGCGGGTGGCGGTCCGATGTGGCACTACGTCGACCCGCGCGACCTCGCGCGGGCTTTTCGGCTCGCGCTGTTGGCCGAGAAGCCCGGGTTCGGCCCCTACGTCATAACCGGGCCCAACACGCTGGCGCCGGAGCCCACCATCGAGCGGCTCGCGCGCCTGACGGACCGTCGCGTCCCCGTCAGGCGGCCCGACATCTACGAGGCCGATCCGTTTGCGCCGCTTTACGATCGTAGCGCGGCCCGCGAGAACTTGGGCTTTGAAGCCAAGCACGACCTGCGCCGCCGTCTCGTCGAGGGCAAGCCGTGAGCGTTTCTCACACCGCGCACCTGCGCGCGCATCCCGATCACGTCGAGCGCTACAAGGTGCGGCTGCTACGCCACGCGCGTATCAGCCTCGATAGAGAGCCGGGTCGCTGCCTGCGCTTCGACGTCCACCAGGATGTAGCTGACCCGACACTGTTCCTGCTAATCGAGGAGTACGCCGATCAGGCGGCGCTCGAGGCGCACAGGTCGTCGCCGCACTTCGCCGAATACAAGGCCGAAACCCAAACGTGGGTCGCTGAGCGCACGTGGTGGTACTGGTCGCCGCTTGCGCTGCCGCCTTCCGAGCGAGGAGACCCAGCATGAGCACCTCTTCGCCGCGCTTCCTGCCCGTCTCGCTCGCCGGTCAGCGTGTCGTGATCACCGCGGCTGCCGCCGGCATCGGGCACACGATCGCTGAAGGGTTTCTGGCCTGCGGCGCTCGCGTTGCGGTGTGCGACATCGACGGCGAAGCGATCGATCGCGCGGGCGCGACACTGCCCGGCGCGATTCGGGAGCGGGTCGACGTCGGATCTGCGGACGATACATCTGCTTTTGTGGCGTCCGTCGATCGCGCGTTCGGCGGCATCGACGTGCTCGTCAACAACGCTGGTATCGCAGGCCCGACCGCCAATGTCGAGGACGTGACGCCGGAGTCACTCGATGAGACGATGGCTGTCAACGTCGCGAGCCAATTCGCGGCCGCACGCGCGGCTGTCCCCGGCATGAAATCGCGCCGGTCGGGCGTCATCCTCAACCTGAGCTCTATCGCGGGGCGGCTCGCGTTTGCGATGCGATCTCCCTACGGTGCATCGAAGTGGGCGGTTGTCGGGTTCTCGAAAAGCCTCGCTGCTGAGCTCGGCCGCTTCGACATCCGCGTCAACGCCATCCTGCCCGGTCACGTGCGCACGGAGCGGTTCGATCGCGTCGTGCAAGCCAAGGCAGCCGCCAAGGGCATCGAGGTCGAGGACATGCGGCGGGAGTATCTGAGCGTCGTCTCGCTCCAGCGCAACGTCGAGAAGGAGGACATCGCCAACATGGCCTTATACCTCGCCTCACCATTCGGTCGTAACGTGACCGGGCAAGCCATTAGCGTGTGCGGTGACGTGCACATGATGCGGTAGGGAAGACGAGCCACCGGCTTTCGTAGATGCGGCTGCGGATGACGGTCGTGAGCTGTGGCAGTGGCATTGAAATACGCTGTCTCGAACAGCAGATCGACACCTCATCCACGTGGGGCAAGGCACTCTTCCAATGTTCTTTTTCATGGAATAGGGACCCCGCTACGGGGCTGATTTGCATTGAATCGGGACCCCTTGGCGATGGGTCCAAACTAGCCTCCTGGGTACTGGGGGCTTTGACCGGAATGTTGGTTGTGGAAACGATCGCCAAGATATGCCGGGCGTATTTTTCGCAGGGCAAGCCGATCAAGGAGATTTGCCGCGAGCTGCGGGTGTACTGCGCCCGGTTCTTTGGACACAAGTTTGGATTAAGCGGCGTGCTTCATGGCGTCTTTCTCCCAGGCGATACGCGTTTGACGCGGGCTGCGTAGCCCGTTTTTCTCGATGAGCCGGGGATGTCCCGATCAATGTTGAAATAGGAGGACCGGGGTTGCCCGCCTTGAGCCTTTAGGCTCGGGGTTCTGAATCCACGAAGGAGAGCAACGCCATGATGAACACTACCACACGCTCACCGATCTCGCTGGCGCCAGGCCTTGAAGCGGCTTGG
>VGDO01000132.1 GCA_016869645.1 Alphaproteobacteria bacterium | reverse complement strand
TGAGCCGATTCCGCTCGGCACCATCGTCACGCTCAGGCGCAAGGGCAACCAGGATTTCTATCCCGCAGCCGGCGATCTGCCGCCGATCCCGTTCGCAGAGGGAAAGCCGCGGGTGCGCTGCACTAGCGTTGTGTTTCCCAACATGACGCTGACGCTCCAATCCGACCACTTGGCATCGGTCATCGCCGATCCGATTGCGCCCGACCGCACGATATCAAAGATGGGGTATTTCTTCGTCGGGGAGGCCGCGACCCATGCGCGCTACGCCGCGCAGCGCGCCAAAACACTGTCGCGTTGGCTCGGGCCCACCGGCAAGCAGCGGGATCGCGGCGGCATCCGCAGCCAGGACATGCTGATCTGGGAACAGCAGCAGATCGCGCGCCGCTCGCCGGTTGCCGACCAAGTGGTGTTTTCGCCTGTCTGGGAACGAAACGTGCACCACTTCCAGAACATGCTGATCGACACCATGACTGCGCCACGGCCCTGACATGACGACGGCCATCAGAACGCAATCGGGCCGCGCGGTGAAGATGAACTCGCGCGCGGGCGCGGTTCTGCCTGATATCGATGTCTATCGGGACCGCCTGTGGACGGACGCGGAAAAACTGATCGGTCGCCTCGACCGGCACGAGATCACTCCTGACGACTACATTGCCGAGGTGCGCGCCCTGCACCGCGCGGTCGACCCGTGCGTCGAGCTCAGGGAATGGATTGGACGCGCGCTTGCCGAGAAGAAGGACCAGGTATTGAACCAAAAGACCACGCCCGAGAAGGCGTGGACCATGCAGCTCCTGTACCTCGAGCCCAACGAGGTGCACCCGCCGCACTGCCACCACAACCTGATTTCCACCCAGGTTGTGCTGCACGGGCGCGTCTATGTCCGCGAATGGGACCGCGTGGCGCGGCTTGGAACCGACCGCATTCTGCTGCGCACGCGAACCGACCGCTGGTTCGGGCCGGGCGATCGCATGGAGACGACCGAGATCTCGTGCAACGCCCACTGGTTCTGCGCCGATGACAGTCCGGCGGTCATCCTCAACTTCTACATCCTGGGCTTCCAGGAATGGACGTTCGACCCGCCGGGAACCAAGGGTCGACGCATGCTGGACCCGACCTGTGGCGTGCAGGCAGACGGGTTGATCATCGCCCGCGAGTTGCCGCTCACCGAGGGCTACGAACGGTTCGGCGATCGCAGGATCGTCGATGTGCCCTTGCCGCGCTACGAGGGACGCGCAGCTATTTCGCCGTGAACTTCAGCGACACGCCGTTCATGCAGTAGCGCAGCCCGGTCGGCTCGGGCCCATCCTCGAAGACGTGGCCGAGATGTCCGCCGCACTTCGCGCAGTGGACCTCGGTGCGCGTCATGAAGAAGGAACGGTCAGTCGTCGTGCCGACGGCGCCTTCGAGCGCCTGCCAGAAGCTGGGCCAGCCCGTTCCGCTGTTGAACTTGGTCTCCGAGCCGAACAGCTTGTGGCCGCATCCGGCGCAGAAGAAGGTCCCGGAACGGTATTCCTTGTCGAGCGGGCTGGAGCCGGCACGCTCGGTGCCGTGCCGGCGCAGAACATGATATTGGTCGGGCGACAGACGCTCGCGCCACTCGCTGTCGCTCATTGTGATTTCGTAGGTCTTGGTCTTGTCGCTCATAGCGCCATGATATGGCGCGCGGCGGCCGGCGCAACAAGGTAATGCGCAGGTACCTCACCCTGCGCCGAACATTTCGACATCGCGCCGAAACGGTACTTCGTCCGTCGAACCCTCGCCGAATTCACGAGCGAAGCGATGGCCGGCGTGAACCGCTGCGGCGATCGTCGCCGGCGCCTCGCAATCGCCGATACGCGACACGGTGCGGATGCCGCTCGCCGCGAGGCTATCCGGATCGGCGGTCAAGCTCAGGTAGAGATCATCGACTGGCAGCCGTGCCGTCAGCGCGACCAGGCTCCCGCACGGGCGGCAGCTTGCGCGACCGGTGAAGGCGCACGCGAGCTCGACGTTGGCGTCGCGCTGCGCCGTGACGGCATGGCCGGTGACCAACTCGACATCCAGTTCGATCAGTCGCCGGTAGATCATGCGCTGCTCCAGCGTGTTGACGGTCCAGGCCGACACCTGGGCGGCCGGCGTCACCAGCGTCACCTCCAGCCCATCGCGCCGCAGCTTCTCGGCGATCACGCCGCCCAGATAGAAATGGTCGTCGTCGAACACGACGACTGGACCCGGCACTGCAGCGCCGGCAAGGACGTCGTCAGGCGTAAGCACACGGCTCGGATCGAGACCCGATGGCGCGATGCCGTGCCAGCGGCCGACGCCGTCGCGCCGCCAGCGTGCGCCCGTGGCGATCACGACATGGGGCATGCCGAACTCGCGAACATGGTCGGCACTGAGCCGGCTATCGCGATAGACCTGAACATTCGGCATCGCTGCAATGCGTTGCACTCTGTGGTCGCGCACGCGCGCCCAAGCTGCGAGGCCGGGCAGCCGCGCCTCGGCGGTGACCCGGCCGCCGAGCTCGGTACCCGCCTCGGCGAGGTGCACGTCGAAGCCGCGCTGGCCAAGAGCGCGCGCGCATTCCAACCCGGCCGGGCCGGCGCCGACCACCAGGATTGCCTCATCCGTGCGCTTGGCGGGGATGATCTCGGGATGCCAGCCACGGCGCCACTCCTCGCCCATGGTGGGATTCTGGGTACAGCGCATCGGCACCTGGGTCATGTCCCCGCTGACGCAGATGTTGCAGCCGATGCATTCGCGGATCTCGTCGATGCGCCCTTCCTCGATCTTGCGCGGCAGGAAGGGATCGGCAATTGACGGGCGCGCCGCGCCGATGAAGTCGAGAATGCCCCCGCGGATCTGCGACACCATGGCGTCAGGCGAGGTGAAGCGCCCGACGCCGACCACCGGCTTGCTCGTCAACTGCTTGACGAAGGCAATATGGCGCTCTTGGTAGCCTTCCTCCGCGAAGCGCGATACGGCGGAGTCATTGGCCCAATCGCTGACATTGACGTCCCACAAATCGGGCAGATCGGCGAGCATGGCGACAATGTCATGCCCCTCGGCCTCGGCGGTGATGCCCTCGGCGCCGAGCAGTTCGTCGACCGCGAGCCGCACCGCCACCGCCGATCGGTCACCGACAGCCTCCTTGGTGTCCTCGATGATTTCGCGCAGCAACCGGACACGGTTCTCCAGCTTGCCGCCGTATTCGTCGGTACGCTCGTTGCGCCGCCGCGACAGGAAGTGCATGAGCACGGACAGATCATGAGCGGCATAAACATAAATGACGTCGAAACCGGCGCGCTTGGCGCGCAGTGCGGCGGCGCGGTGCCAACGTCGCAGCGCACGGATGTCGTGGCGATCCATGGCACGCACCTGGATGGGATCGAATGTGCGTACCGGCCGTGACGACGGCCCGAGCGATACCATGCGGCTCATCCGGTTGGCCGAATTGATGCCGCCATGAAACAGCTCGATACCGGCGAGCGAGCCATGGGCGTGCACAGCCTCGGTCATCAGTTCGAGCGCCGGCAGGTCACGGTCGTCCCATAGCCGCCCCTCGCGTGCCGGTGAAGCGTCGCTCGAAGGGTGGATTTCGACCTCCTCGGTGCACACGACGGCCCAGCCACCCTCGGCCTTGATGCCGCGCATGGCTGCCAGCATGCGAGGGCGCGTGTGGCCCATGCCGTTGCAGTGCGGCACCTGATAGAAGCGATTCCTGGCCGTGACCGGCCCGATACGTACGGGTTCGAACAGAATGTCGTAGCGCGGGTCCCGTGCCATGGTGCAGCGTGTCCTTGAGTGAGGGATCGGGTGGCAGAAACGCCGGAAGGATCATGACGATGAAAACGCGTTACGCATCCGCCGTCGGGAATGGATGTTATCGCACCTCGCGTCGCGTGAGGACGCGTTCAATCCCCACCTAACAGCAGATCGCCATCCAAGTCATTCCCAAGACAAAATGCTTCAAGCCGGGCGACATCATCTACAAGGCCGGCGAGCCGACCGATGGTGCCTATATTGTTGAGAGCGGCGAAGCCGAAATGTTCGGTACGGACGGTCGACGCCGGGTTGCGATCTCGCGTATCACCAAGGGCGAAATTTTCGGTGAGAGCTTGATTGTGCTCGGCACGGGGCGCACCCGCAACGTCCGGGCGACGACGCAGCTCGATTGCGTGTTCATCCCGCTCGAGGACTTCCAGGCCATGTTGAAGTCGTGCCCACCCGTCATACAGGCGGTCATGAAGCGCCTGGTGCGACGGCAGCAGTAGAGGGCGTTGCGATCCCGAACCGGCACGCGACGCGATCACGCAGTTTGTGGCGCATGTGAGCCACCTTGGCGACATGACGGCCACGAGACGTACGTGTGAAAAGACAACTCCTCTTAAACCGGCACCCAGGCCGAATTGCATCGGCCGGATTCGATCGCCGCGGCAATGAAACGGATACCGCGTGCTCCATCCGCCACCGTTGGCAGCAAGCTGCGCGCCGCCGGCGACTGCTGTTGCGTCTGCATCCAAATCAGTTCGGCAGTCTCGGCATAGAGCGTAGCAAGAGCTTCGGGATAGCCCTCGGCGTGGCCGGCCGCCTCAAGCGGCGCCCTCTCGATAGGCATGGCCAGCCAGTCCTGGGCGTACTCGACCTGGACCAGCCTCACCTCGCCGATCTCGCCCGCCTCGGCCAGCGCGCGCGCCTGGCGAACCATCGGGTAGCCCGTGTAGTTGTAGGTCACGACGAACACGAGCCCGGTCCGCTGCACCCGCTCGACCAGATCATCGGCCTCGTCCGGCGTCGTCGTCATCGGCTTGTCGCAGATGACGTGGATGCCCGCATCGAGGAAGGCGCGCGCGGCGGGATGATGCATATGATTGGGCGTGACGATCGCGACCACGTCGATCCGGTCGGATCGCTCGCGCTCGGCCGGGGTCATAACCCAGTAGTCGGCGTAGCTGCGGTCGGCCGCGAGGCCGAGCGCCTGACCGCCGGCGCGAGCGCGCGGATAGACGCGGAATCGATGCCGCACAAATACCCCGTCGCGCTCAAGCGGTCGGCAAGGTCGGAGAACCACGGACGGGTGTCAATAGAGCGGTCCCCATTGATTTATCGCGTCCTGCGCGGCACGGTTCACCGCCATGACCGCCAGCTTGATGGAGCAGGAAGCTGCCGAAGCGCCGCTTCGGGTCGCCGACCTGCTTGCCGCCGACGCCGCCATGGTCGCCGCGATCACGGCGCGGCTGCGCGCGCGCCGCCCGCCCTTCGCGGTCACCGTCGCACGCGGCAGCTCCGACCACGCCGTCAGCTATGGCCGCTACCTGATCGAGACGCTGCTCGGCGTGATCACCGCGTCGCAGGCGCCCTCGGTGGTGACGAGCTACGGCGCGACGCTCGATTGCCCCGATGCGCTGGCGATTACCGTGTCGCAGTCGGGGCAAAGCCCGGATCTCTGCGCTGCATTCGAGGCGCTCAAGGCTGGCGGCGCGCTGACCGTGGCGATCGTCAACGCCACGGCGAGTCCGCTCGGCACCTTGGCCGATCATGTGCAGCCGCTGCACGCCGGCCCCGAGCGCAGCGTGGCCGCCACCAAGAGCTTCATCTGTTCGCTCGCCGCACTCGCGCGTCTCGTCGCGCACTGGTGCGAAAACCGGGAGCTATTGCGTGCGCTCGCCGCGTTGCCCGACCGGCTCGATGCCGCAGCGCACGCGGATTGGAGCGCCGCGCTACCGGTCCTCGGTTCCGCGGCCACGACCATGGTGGTCGCGCGCGGCCGCAGCCTGCCAGTCGCCCAGGAGCTCGCGCTCAAGCTCAAAGAGACCTGCCGCATTCACGCCGAGCCGTTCAGCGCGGCCGAGTTGATGCACGGGCCGCTGACCCTGATCGAGCCCGGCTATCCCGTGCTCATCCTGGCGACCGAGGACGAGACACTCGCCGGTGTGCTCGAGGTCGCGCGCAACCTCGCCGACAAGGGCGCCCATCTTCTGATCTCGTCGACCGCGCGGGCAGCCCTAGACCTGGCGCAGACCAGACTGCCACTCCCCGGCACGCTGCACGGCGTGCTCGACCCGATCATGCACGTCCAGGCCTTCTATCCACTCGCCGCGCGCCTGGCGGTCGCGCGCGGTCTCGATCCCGACGCGCCGCGCCACCTGCTCAAGGTGACGAAAACAGTGTAGCGGCATCACATGTAGCTTCCCGTCAACGTCACCACGCTCCCGCCCAAGCCGAGCTTGAAGCGGGTCACACCGGACATGGTCTTGCCGTCGAGACCGCCGAGATCGAGCCAAGCGACGCCATCCTCTCGCAACCGCTCGATCGCACGCCACAGCAGTACATGGTGTGCGCGGCGCTTGCGACCCTCCGCGTTGCTATGGCTGGCGAAATAGGTCGCAGCCCTACCGTGCCGGATGACAAGAACGGATGCGATCGGCTCGCCGCCCTCGATCGCAGTGGCGACCAGCGCATCCTGCTTGCGCGGCAAACTGTCGACCAGAGCCGAGACCAGCGCGCCTGCCGGCATCGACAGCTTGCGCGCCTTGCGCTCGCTCTCGTGCCGGTCGACCAACCAGCGCAGATTCCAGCCGCCATTCTCGATCACGACGCGCTTCACGCGCGCCTCACCCTGCCGCAACCCGTCCCGCCAGCCATGATCCATGCCATTCCGGATCGCCGATGCCTCGGGGCGCAGGTCGAGCCAGGATGTCGTGTAGCCCGTGATCACCCGGCGCAGGCCGATCGATGCCAACATCGATGTTGCCTCGTCCCGATCGGCGTGCTCGGGACTGAGCATCAGGAAGCGGCCCTCCCATTTGCGATAGCGCGATGCCATCTCCTTCATCATTGCGCTTTCGAGCTCGCGCGTGCCTGCTGCGGCGGACATCACGGGGCCACGGGTTACCGTCGTCAGGCCAAAGGGGCCGACCTGCAGCCAGGTGCAAAGCTGGGCGACCCCAATCTCGTCGTCGCCCGACAGAGCGATGACGCGCTCGACCTTGCGCCTATAGGCCGTCTCCAGCGCCTGGCCGTAGGCCCAGGACTGCTCTATTGGCGGCCTTTCCGCAGCGCGATAGATTCGTTCCCAGCTCGGCCGGGAAATGCCAGATGCGATGAGCGCGACCATGAATCCTGCGCCGACGGAGCACCCAACGCCCCTCCCCCCGGCGCGAACATCTTCTCCCATGGCCGAGGATACGGCAAACGCGACGCCCGCCGCGCGGCGCAGCCGCACGAACACGATCCCGCGACGGCGCTACACGGTCTGGGCGGCGATCTACTTCGTCGCGTTTGTCGCACTGCCGATCCTGGGCGTCTCTCTGCTGCTCGATCTCGCACTGGCCGTGATCTTCCGCCACTTCGGCCTGGGCTGCTTCGGTTTCTGGTGCTGGCTCGCGTGATGGGCAGCTCGTGGGATTTTGGGCCGGAGTGGGACGAACCATGACCGGTTTTCCGTTGACAAAGAGAGCGTTGGCCGACCACGCTCGACCTCAAAATACGGGCATTTTCCGCGCGGTCCGGGTCATCCCCAGGGTCATCCCCAGGGCCTTCCCCAGGGCCATCCGATGGCTGCGCGACATGCGAAACTGACAACACGGACGGGAGGACACCGACATGACGCAAGCCACAACGCAACGCTGGCTCGGCCTGGCGCGCATCGCCGCTGCGACGGCGCTCGCCGCCGTGGTCGGCGCCGGCCAGGCCGACGCACAATCGGGCCAGCCGATCCGTATCGGCAGCACGCTGGCGCTCACCGGCCCGCTCGCCGCCACCTCGCAGGTCCACAAGATCGCCGGCGAGATCTATGTCGAGCAGCTCAACAAGTCGGGCGGCCTGCTCGGCCGCCCGGTCGAATGGGTGCTGAAGGACGACCAGTCCAAGCCTGATCTGGCGCGCACCCTCTATGAGCAGCTCATCACGGCCGACAAGGTCGATCTGCTCATGGGCCCGTATGCGACCGGCGCCATCCTCTCGGCCATGAGCGTCGCGCAGCGCTACAACAAGGTGCTCGTCCACCACACCTTCGGCATCCCGAGCATGGCCAAGTACGAGATGCACTTCCCGGCCTGGGCATTGGGACCGACGCCGGAGGCGACCTTCCCCAATCAGCTGTTCGACGCGCTGGCCGCTTCGCCCAAGCCGCCCAAGACCATCGCGATCGTCACCAGCAAGTTCCCATCCGTGCATTTCCTGTCGGTCGGCGCGCGCGACGTCGCGAAAAAGCGCGGACTGCAAGAGGTGCTGTGGCTCGAATGGGAGTTCGGCAACCGCGACTTCGGTCCGATCGCCGCGCGCGTGAAGGACGCCAAGCCGGATGCGCTGTGGATCGGCGCAATCGGCCTCGAGGGCGTCATGCTCCTGGAGGCGGCCAAGAAGATCGACTATGAGCCGCCGGTTCACTTCCATCTCTACCCGGCGCCAGGCCCGACCGCCAAGGCACCGGAGGCGAAGAACGCGCTGGCCGCAACCATCTTCGAGCAGCACGCGCCCTTCACCAACAACCCGGTCGCGGCCAATTTCGTGAAGGAGTTCAACGATCGCGCGGCCAAGGCCGGGCTGCCCGACAACTCCGTCGAGGTACAGGCGGCCGCGTCGTACACGGCCTGGCAGATCCTGACCGCGGCGGTGAACGGCACGAAGAGCCTCGACGACAAGGCCATGGGCGCCTGGCTCAAGGCCAACCGCGTCGACGCCATCATCGGCAAGCTGCGCTTCGACGGGCCGAGCAACTACGGCGACGATCTGATGAAGATCAAGCAGCTTCAGGACGGCAAATGGAACGTCGTCTGGCCCAAGGAGTATGCCGCTCCCGGCGCCAGCCTGAAGACGCCGTGACGTGCTGGCGGGCCGGCGCGTGACCGCCGGCCCGCCTCTTTCTCCCTCTCAATTCCGGCAGTCCTGAATGCCGAGCGCCACGCTGCTTGGGCAGTCGATCCTGTCCGGCTTGTTCATCGGCGGCCTCTATGCGCTGATGGGACTCGGCCTCAGCCTCGCCTGGGGCTACCTCAAGCTCATCAACCTGGCGCACCTCGCCTTTGCCTTCCTGGCCGCCTATGTCACCTACCAGTTCGTCGGCTATGCCGGGCTGAGCCCCCCGGTCGCGCTGCTGATCGTCGTGCCGGCCTTCTTCCTGCTCGGCGTCGCCTTGCAGGCTCTCTACACGCGCTTCGCGGTCGGCGAATTCGCGTCGCTCCTCGTCACCTTCGGCATCGCGGTCATCGTCGAAAGCCTGATCCAGTATTTTTGGACCGCAGACTTCCGCAAGCTCCAGATCGAGCACGGCACGGCGTCGCTGCGTATCGGCACGTTGTTCGTGCCGGTGATCGAGGCACTCATGCTGCTGGTCGCGGCCGCCCTCTCGCTCGCGACCTGGGCCTGGCTGCGCTTCACCTATCTCGGCAAGGCGATGCGTGCCAGCGCGGAAAACCCCGAGATCGCCGCCGCCTTCGGCATCGATCCGCGCCGGCTCGCGCTGCTCATGTCCGGCATCGGCACGGCCTATGCGGGTGTCGCCGGCGTGTTCATCGCGCTCACCTCGACGCTGTTCCCGGCGCAGATCTTTGCCTGGGTCGGCGTGGTCTTCGCCGTCGTCATCCTCGGCGGGCTCGGCAACCCGCTCGGTGTGCTCGCGGCCGGCCTCGCGATCGGCGTCAGCGAATCCGTCACCATGGCCGTGACCGAGCCGACCTGGGCGCCGCTTGTCGCCTTCACGCTGCTGATCCTCGTGCTCATCCTGCGGCCTGGCCGGATCTGAGATGCCGATCAGGGCCAAGATCGCCGCCTTCCTCGGCGCCGCCGCGGCCTTTGCCCTGCTCCCGCTGTTCCAGCCGCCGGCCTTTTACGAATCCCTGCTCTATCTCGTCTTCTTCTGGGTGGCGCTCGCCACGTCCTGGGCGATCCTCAGCGGCTTCTCCGGCTATTTCTCGTTCGGGCACGGCGCCTTCTACGGCGCCGGCGTCTATACGACCGCGGCCGTCGCCTCGCGCTTCGACATTCCCCTCGTCTTGACCTGGCTCGCCTCTGGCCTGGTCGCGAGCCTGCTCGGCATTGCCATCGGCGCCGTGATCTTCCGCCTGCGCCGGCTGCGCGGCGAGCTGTTTGCCCTGCTGACGCTCGCCGTCACCTTTGTCATTGCGACCATCGTGCTCAACACGCGCATCGACGGCGGTCCCGGCGTGTTTCTCAGCGGTGTCAAGCTGCCCGATATCTTCGGCCGCCAGAGCTCGACGATCTACCTGCTCGGCGTCGTCATTGCCTTCGCCAGCCTGGCGACGGCCTGGTTCGTCCAGTATTCGCGTCTCGGCCGCGGCCTGTTCGCGATCAGCGACGACGAGGACGTCGCGGAGGTCATGGGCGTGCCGACCTATCGCTACAAGCTGATGGCGCTCGGCCTGTCGTGTTTCCTCGCCGGGGTCGCCGGCGGCATCCATGCCGTGTTCGTCACCTATGTGACGATTTCCGAGACCTTCTCGGTGGTCGTTCCGGTATCGGTCGTCCTCATGAGCGTGCTGGGCGGCGCGCGTCACTGGCTCGGCCCGGCCCTGGGCGCCGCCTTCATCACGCTGCTCAACTACGCCTTCGTCGGCGGCGAATGGGCCGTGATCGGCCGCGCCATCATCGGCGCGATCCTGATCCTGGTCATTCTGTTCCTGCCCCACGGCATCGCCGGCTTCGTTGCGCAGCGCTGGCGACGGTTGCGGCCCGCAGCCGTCTCCGAGCCGCCTGCATCATCCGGCGCGCGGCCGCCGATTGCGGCGCCCACTGCCGTCCCCAAGCCGGCGCAGGGCGGCGTGCTGCTGCGCTGCGAGGACGTCCAGCTCGCCTTTCGCGGCGTGCGCGCCCTGGCCGGCGTGACGCTGGATGTGCGGCAGGGCGAGATCCTCGGCATCGTCGGACCCAACGGCTCGGGCAAGTCGACGCTCGTCAATGCGATCAGCGGGTACTATCGCCCCGACGCCGGGCGGATCCTGTTCGGCGGCACCAACCTCGTTACCCTGCCCGCCCATCGCATCGCCGAGCTCGGCCTCGCGCGCACCTATCAGATCCCGCGCCCGTGCCAGCGCCTGACCGTGACCGAGAACGTGGCGCTCGCCGGCATGTTCGGCGCGGCGGCACTCGATCGGCCGGCGGCGCTCAGCGAAGCGCGGCATTGGCTCGACTTCGTCGGCCTCGGCGAGCGCGCCGCTTCGCTGCCGGCCCAGCTCAATCTGCATCAGCGCAAGTTCCTCGAGCTCGCACGCGCGCTGGCATCGCGACCGCGCCTCGTCATGCTCGACGAGGTGCTGTCCGGCCTGACGCCGACCGAAATCGCCGGCGCCGTGGCGCTCATCCGCGAGATCAGGCAGCAGGGCGCCACCGTGATCTTCATCGAGCACAACATGCGCGCCGTGCTCGAGCTGACGGAGCGCCTGGTCGTGCTCAACTACGGCCAGGTCATCGCCGAGGGGCTGCCGCGCGATGTGGTTCGGCAGCCGGATGTCATCAAGGCCTATCTGGGCACGGCTCATGTCTGAATCGGCGCTCCTCGCTGCGGAAGGTCTGCATGTCGCCTATGGCGACGCCCCGGCGCTGTGGGACGTCTCGCTGACCATCGCAGCGGGCGAGACCGTCGCCGTGATCGGCCCGAATGGTGCCGGCAAGACGACGCTGGTGAACGCGCTCGCACGCCTGCTCGCGATCCGCCGCGGGCGGTTGCGATTCGACGGCGACGACGTCACCGCCGCCACGGCGCAGGACATGTGCCAGCGCGGCGTGGCGCTGGTGCCGGAAGGAAGGCGCCTCTTCGTCGGCATGACCGTCGAGGAGAATCTGGAGATCGGCTGCTACCGGCCGGCGGCGCGCCGCCGGCGCGCCCAGAACCTGGAGCGCGTCTATGACATGTTCCCGATCCTGCGCCAGCGGCGGCGGCAGATCTCCGGCACCATGTCGGGCGGGCAGCAGCAGATGGTGGCGATCGGCCGCGCGCTGATGGCCGAGCCGCGGCTGCTGCTGATCGACGAGCCCTCGCTCGGCCTCGCGCCGGCGATCGTGGAACAGGTCTTCACCGTGATCCAGGACATCCATGCCCAGGGCGTCGCCGTGCTGCTGATCGAGCAGAACGTCGCCAAGGCGCTCGAGATCGCCGACCGCGCCTACGTGCTCGAGGGTGGGCGGATCGTGGGAGCCGGGCTGCCCCGCGACCTGCTGGCGCAGCCCCATATTCGCAGCGCCTATCTGGGTGAGGACGGCGCAGAACGCTAACAGCACGATTGCGGCCGGCACCCGTCTCGATGCACGATTGCGCGGCTGCGCCCGATCTCGACGGAGGTGGACTATGGCGGCGATCAAAGTGACGGACATGGCCTTCGGCCGGCTTCGGGCCCCCGATCTCGATGCCATGGAGGAGTTCCTCGTCCATTTCGGCATGGTCAAGGTGGCGCGCACGCCCAAGGCGCTCTTCATGCGCGGCACCGACCCGACCCACCACATCCATGTGACCGAGAAGGGCGACCCCGCCTTCGTCGGCTTCGCCTATTACGCGCCCAACGAGGCGGCGCTCAAGAAGCTGGCCAAGACCATGGGCAAGCAGGTCGAGACTGTCGACGAGCCGGGCGGCGGCAAGCGCGTGCGCCTGACCGAGCCCAATGGCTTCCAGATCGAGGTGCTGCACGGCGTCGAGAAGGTCAAGAAGCTGCCGGTCAAGCGCCAGATTCTCAACACGGGGGCCGCCCCCCTCGCGCGCGCCAGCGAGGTGATGCGGTTGGACCCCGGCCCGCCACAGGTCAAGCGCATCGGCCATGGCGTGCTGTGCACGCCCAGGTTTGACGAGACGGTCAAATGGTTCCGCGACACGCTTGGCATGCTCTGCTCGGACGACGTCTATGCCGGCTCCAAGGACAATCTGATCGGCTCGTTCAACCGGTGCGACCGCGGCGCCACCTACGTCGACCACCACGTTCTCTTCTGCCTGCGGCACGAGAAAACCGGTCTCAACCATCTGTCGTTCGAGGTCCAGGACGTCGATGACGTGTTCAAGGGCCACCATCAGCTCCAAAAGCTCAAGAAATACGAACACATGTGGGGCATCGGACGGCACGTGCTGGGCAGCCAGATCTTCGACTACTGGTCCGACCCATGGGGCCGGATCCACGAGCACTGGACCGATAGCGATCGGATGAACGCCAGTGACGCCTCGAATCTGGTTCCCGTAGAGGAGGGGCTAAACTCGCAATGGGGCGAACCGGCGCCGCAGAGACTGATCGACCGGGTCAGCCGCTGACGAGGCTCCGACGACGCTGGCAGCAATGGCAGGACGGCAGGGAAACGATCGCAGCATCCTGACGATCGATCCTCAGGACAGCATGGAGGTTCTGAGGAGCCTGTCATCGCCCGTGCGCATCCGGATCCTGCGCCTGCTCCACGCCAACGGACCGATGAACGTCAACGAGATCAGCAAGGCGCTGCGCCTGCCGCAGTCGACGGTCGCGATCAATGTCCAGGTGCTCGACGAAGCCGAGCTGATCCGCACCGAGACGGTCAAGGCGACCAAGGGTCAGCAGAAGATCTGCTCGGCGCGCGTCGACGAGGTCTTCATCCGGCTCGATGGGTTGTCCGCCCAGCAGCAGGACCGCATGATCGAGGTGGCCATGCCGCTCGGTCTCTACACGAGCTATCAGGTCAGCGCACCCTGCGGCCTGTGCTCCACCGAGGGCATCATCGGGCTGCTCGACGTGCCCGACCTGTTTCTCGATCCAAGCCGCATGCGCGCCTCGCTCCTGTGGTTTGGCCGCGGCCATGTCGAGTACAAGTTTCCGAACAACGCCAAGATCGCCAAGGCCAAGGTCGAGGCGCTCGAATTCAGCCTCGAGATCTCGTCGGAGGTTCCAGGGACAAATGCGGATTGGCCGTCCGACATCAGCCTGTGGGTCAACGATGTGCGGATCGGCACATGGACCTCGCCGGGCGATTTCGGCGACCGGCGCGGCATCTACACGCCGCGCTGGTGGAAGCTCGAAGGATCGCAATACGGCAAGCTCACGACCTGGAACATCTCCGCCCGCGGCTGTCACGTCGACGGAAGGCGCGTCTCCAAGGTGACGCTTGCGCAGCTCGATCTCGATGCCCACCACTCCATCCGCCTCAAGATCGGCATCGACGAGGCGGCGAAGCGGCCGGGCGGCGTCAACATCTTCGGCCGCGGTTTCGGCAATCACGATCAGGACATCGTCATGCGGCTTTACCTGGCCGCCTGATCATCCATATCAAAATATCTGATACATATCAGGTTTTCTTGACCGACGCAGTTGCGCGGGATTAGCGTCACAGCCAAGAACAACGCGCGACCCTACGCGCGCCGACATCAGGGAGGTGACTCATGCGCATCCTGCGCAGCATTGCGACCATTGCATTGACGACGCTCGCGGCGGCCACCGCCTTCGCGCAGGGCTCGATCTCCGATCTGCCGCGGCGCGAGACGCTGATCGTCGAAAATCCCGAGGGCACGATCAAGAATGCCGGCTGGTTCAACATCTGGGCGATCAATGCCGGCGGCCAGTCCACGGGATTGCATCAGCTGGCGATGGACACCTTCTGGTACATCGATCTCGAGCGCGGACTGAAGGAGGTGTGGGACAACTCGCTGGCCGCCGACAAGCCGCGCTACAACGCCGACTTCACGGAGATGACCGTCAAGCTCAGGCCCGGCATCTTCTGGAGCGACGGCGTCGAATTCAGCGCCGACGATGTCGTCTACACGATCCAGACCCCCATGAAGACCAATGGGCTGCGCTGGAGCGCAGCCGTGCAGGTCAATGTCGCGGACATCACGGCGACCGACCGGCACACGGTGGTCTTCAAGCTGAAGCGGCCCAACTCGCGCTTCCACGCTCTCTTCACCGTGCGCTGGAACGCCATGTGGATGATGCCCAAGCACGTGTTCGAGAAGGGCGGCGACTTGGTCAAGTTCGCTCAATATTACCCACAGAAAGTTAGGTGCTGCTGCCGGAACGCTCTTGGTCAACTTTGCTGTTGGCTAGCAGACGCGAACCCCATCGGCGGTGGCCATCCTTGTTACCAGCCGCTAGGAGGCGGTTGCTTTTGTGCTGATCGATAGCTGCTGACTACGAGGCGATGAGCCTCGCAATTGGTATGCCGCGATTGCTACACGGTCAAAATCTGGCTGCGCAAGGCTTGCCGGCCGAGCCGAGGTGAATTGCACGCCGCTTCCGAAAGGGGCCCACCTGACCACCCGAAATTGTCAACGCCGGAGTAAAAATGCATCGTCTGGCCGGAGTAAAAATGCATCACGGCTGATTGCAGGAAGGCCCCCCGCGGGGGGCCTTCCTGCGACCTCGTTTATTTCTCGGGTGGGCTGTCGGGGATGGTGGTGGTGCGGCCACCACGCTGGCGTCGCTTGCTTTGCTTGAGGCGGTAGCTGTCGCCGTTCATCTCCAGGATATGGACGTGGTGGGTCAGGCGGTCGAGCAGCGCACCGGTCAGCCGCTCGGAGGCGAACACGCCGGTCCACTCGTCGAACGGCAGATTGGAGGTGACAATGGTCGAGCCGCGCTCGTAGCGCTGGCTGAAGACCTCGAACAGCAGCT
>VGDO01000131.1 GCA_016869645.1 Alphaproteobacteria bacterium | reverse complement strand
AAGGAGCCACCAGCGGCGAATGCGATCGTGAACGGGGCCCGCCCCGCGAGGGGTGGGCTTCATTTTTTTTGGTGTGAGATTCCGCTTGGCAGGGGGAAGCGACATGGCCAAAGCAGATCCGCGCACAGCAGCATTGCTGCGCCGAGCCGCTGTGCATGCGATTGCCTATCGAGGCGCCATTACGAAGCGTCTGCAACGGCCCGTGCAGAGCTATAGCGAGGCGCTGGCGGCGTGGGACATGCCGACGCCACCACGCGGCCGCGCGAACCGCGCCGTGCTGGATGAACTGGTGCGCCGCGCCGACCCCGGGCTCCATGCGACGACGGGCCCGCGCTTCTATGGTTGGGTCATTGGCGGCTCTCATCCGGCCGGCGTCGCGGCCGATTGGATGACATCGGCGTGGGGCCAGAACGCGGGCAACCATCATGCGGCGCCGGCGGCGGCGGCAGCCGAGACAGTGTCGTCGCGTTGGCTGCTCGACATCCTGGGATTGCCGGCGAAGGCCTCGGTCGGCTTCGTGACCGGCGCAACCATGGCGAATTTCGTCGGTCTCGGTGCGGCGCGCGCCGAAGTCCTCAGGCGCGCGGGTTGGGACCTCGAGGCAAACGGCCTGTTCGGGGCGCCGCATGTCCGCGTCCTGCTCGGCAGGGATGCCCACGTTACGGTACAAGCGGCACTGCAATATCTCGGCTTCGGCCAGCGCCAGATCGTCGTGGTCGACACCGACGCCGAGGGGCGCATGCGCGTCGATGCCGCCAAGGCGGCGCTCGGTGCCGGAAAGGGGCCGTGCATCCTCGCGCTGCAGGCGGGGCAGATCAACAGCGGCGCCTTCGATCCGTTCCGTCGCATCATTCCGTTGGCCAGGGCGGCGGGCGCCTGGGTCCACATCGATGGCGCCTTCGGGCTGTGGGCCAAGGCGGCGCCGGCGCGCGCGCATCTTGCCGGCGGCGTGGAGCTCGCCGATTCCTGGGCGACCGACGGGCACAAATGGCTGCAGACACCCTATGACTGCGGCTTCGCCATCGTGCGCGATCCGGAAGCGCATCGCCGCGCGGTGGCCTTCGGCGCCAGTTACCTGCCGCCGGTGACGGAGAGCGAGCGCGATCCGACGCACTACGTGCCCGAGTTGTCGCGCCGCGCGCGCGGCTTCGCGGCCTGGGCGATGCTACGCCATCTCGGTCGTGCCGGCGTTGCCGACCTGGTCGAGCGCAATTGTCAGCTTGCGCGCCTGATCGCCGGCGGGGTTGCGAAGGAGCCGGGCATCGCGGTGGTCAACAAGGTGGTGCTGAACCAGGTCGTCCTGCGTTTTGGCGGCGACGTGCCGACCAAGATCGGCGATGAGCTGACGCAGCGGACGATCGCGCGACTCCAGCAGGACGGCACCTGTTTCGCCGGTGGGTCGCGTTGGCGCGATCGCTGACTGATGCGCATCTCGGTCAGCAATTATTCGACCACGGCGGCGGACGCGCGACGGACGGCAGCGGCGATCCGAAAGGCATGGCGTGCAGTGCGCGCGGAGCCGCGTGCCGTCGTCTCCGATCGTTGACCGCTTTGGATTGAGCACTCAAGTCGTCGGCTTCCACCCGCACTTCGTGAGCATTGCGCGCATATGTGCGGGCGGATCGGCGGTCGCGGCAATCGGCGGCTTACCCGCGTAGAGCGGAACGATCACTGCGCGCGAATGCAGGTGCAGCCGGTCGGGCCGGTTGACGCCGGCGGCATGGCCGTACTGGTCGTCGCCCAGGACCGGACATCCCAGATGGGCGGCATGCACGCGGATCTGATGCGTGCGACCGGTCAGCGGCCTGAACTCGACCCAGCTCATGTCGCCGCCGGTCCCTGATGCGACGCCGAGCACGCGATAGTCCGTCATCGCCTTCTGCCCCTTGGCGTCGACGATCATGCGCCAGCCATCCTTGCGCACGATCTTCTTGAGCGGCTGCTCGACGCGGCCTTCATCCGCCTTCGGCCGCCCGGCAACGACGGCCCAATAGATCTTCTCGACCTGGCCTGCCTGGAACAGGCGGCCGAGACGCGCCAGCCCCTTGCGGTTGCGGCCGAGCACGAGGCAGCCGCTGGTCTCCCGGTCGAGGCGGTGGGCGAGGGCGGGATTCTGCTTATGGCCGAAGCGAAGCGCGTGGAACAGCGCTTCGAGGTTGCGTCCGCCGCCTGGCCCCATGTGGACCGGAAGGCCGGCGGGCTTGTCGATGATGATCATCAGCGCGTCGCAATGGAGCACGCGACGCTGCAATTCCTCCGGCGTCATGCCGATCCGGCGGGTCGGGGCAGCGCCTCCGCCAGCGACTTGCCTTCGGGGTCGGCGAGTGCGGCCTGGCGCGCGCGCGCGATGGCCGCGGCACGCCCAGCCGGTCGGCCTGCTGCAGGCCCGATCAGCGCGTCGAAGATGTTGAGGAAATTGGTCGTGCCGCGGCGGTGCGTGTCGCCATAGCCCTTGATCAGGCGCGCGCATTCGGCAATCTCCAGCGCGAGGTCGATGCTTTCGGCGGCCGCGGCCTTGACTGCGACCAACCAGCGCTCGATCAGCGCCTGCTCATCGTGAAAGCGCGAGCTCTTCCGGCGCAGCCCCGTCATGCGGGCAAGCAGGCGCATCAGCAGGTAGCCCGTGACCGTGCTGGTGCGCACGTGCATGCCGATGCTATAGGACCTGCCGCGCCGCGCCGCCCAGGCGAGCAGCGGTCGCGCGAGCGATGGCGGCAGGATGGCGCAGAGTTCTTCGATGCCCGGCTTGAGGAACTCCGTGACGATGACCGGCTCCCCGGGCCTCGCGCGGACCTCGTTGCGGACGCGTGCGAAGCGCTCGGGTCTGGTCTTGAGGTCGGCGACGCGGATGACGTCTTCGTAGCTCATCCACAGCGCAAGATGCCGGCCGGTCTCGGTGGTCAGCCGATAGCCCGTGGCCCCACCGCCGCCATCGCGCTCGGCGGAGAGCACCGGCGCGAGCCTGTCGAGATAGAGCTGGGCATAGGCCTCGTCCTGATAGTCGGCGAGCCGCGCCACGCCCTCTTCGAGGATCTTGTGAGTCTCAGAGGGAAACTGGCTGCGCACGCGGTCGACCGGCCGGCTGCGTGTGCGGTCGTCGGCTTGCTGCGGTGCCGGGACGTCGTCGCCCTGGGCGTGGCGATAGCCGGCTTCAAAGCCGCGCAAACTCGCCTCGGCGCCCTTGCCGGAACGCCGAATGGCTTCTTCGCAAGCCTGGCGCGACATCGGCAATGCGCCGCTGCCGACCAGCGCGCCGAACATGACGGCGTTGATCACGGTGCCAGCCTCGCGGGCAAGCCTCGCCATGTCGAACAGCACGAGTCGCCTGGCAAGGACCCGCGCGGTTTCCATGAGCTTGCTCGTGTCGAAGCGTCCGTCCGACATGGCCGACTTCTCGGCGATGGCGTAGATGCGGTGCGACGAGGCGACCAATGTCGTCCGGTCCGGGCTGACATAGCCGCTCTGCAGGGCGCGACCGGCCTCCAACAGCTCCGATGCGATCATGACGTCGATATTGCCCGGGCTCGGCGTGAGCGCGAGCACGGGTGCGCGCTGGCCGAGACGCTCCCAGGCCGCGGGATAGATCTCGAGATAGTAGGTCGTGGCGCCGGTCCGCTGGGCGACGCCGGGAATCGACGTGCTCTGCACCGGAAAGCCCTGGTCGGTCGCCGACGCGACCAGCCACTCCGCGAGCACACCGCCGCCTTCGCCACCGAGTGCCGCGACCAGGATGGTGATCGGTCGTGTCGGCAGCGCACCCGCCGACGACGCACGATCGACCGCGGTCAGCGCGTCCATGCCGGGCTGCCCTGGAGCCAGCCGATCACCGCGCGGCGCAAGCTGTCGAGCCAGCGGTCCCAGATCCGCGGGTTCTGCACGATGTCGGCGCGATAGAAGGACGGGCAGAGTACGGCGGCATGCGCCACCTCGCCGCACAGGCCGCAGCCGACACAGCCCTGATCGACGGTCGCGACGGGATCGGTGCGCAACGGGTCGGGGTTGGGCTTGATGGTCAACGACGGGCAGCCGGACAGACGGATGCAGGAATGGTCGCCTGTGCAGACCTCGTCATCGACGCCGAAGCGCGTGCGCACGACGCGCTCGCCAGCGGCGAGCTGCTTGGCGATCAGCGGCCGCAGCCGGCGCTGCCGTTCGAGCTGGCACTCGGCATCGGCGATGATCACCTTCAGGCCGTTGTACGAGGAGGTCAGCGCGTCCTTCAGCGTCCTGACCATCTCGCCGACACGGTAGGTGTAGACCGACTTGACCCACTTGACGCCGATGCCGCTCAAGGCCTTCTCGATGCTCATATCGGTCGATTTACCCTCGCTCTGATGGACGGAGGAGGGGATCGTCTGCGTGCCCGTCGCCGAGGTATAGCCGTTCTTCATGATGACGAGGATGCCGTCATTGCGGTTGAACACGGCGTTGGCGATGCCGGAGGTCAATCCATTGTGCCAGAACCCGCCATCGCCCATGACGGTCAGCGTGCGGCGACCGAACATCGGATTGACCGCGGTGTTGCTCGCCAGGCCCAGACCGTAGCCGAGCACGGTGTTGCCGATGCTGAACGGCGGCAGCGTCGAAAAAGTGTGGCAGCCGATGTCGCATGACACGTGCAGGCGGCCGACCTCGCGCTCGACCAGCTTCATGGCCGAGAAAACCGGGCGCTCGGGGCAGCCGATGCAGAAGCCGGGCGCCCGCGTCGGCACCGGCGAGCCGAGCAGCTCGGCGGCGCGGCGCTTGGGCGTCATGAGCTTCTCGAAAGCGGTATGCGCGGCGGCGGTGTCAACGCCCTTGGGCGCGGCGGCCTCGATGTACTTGGCGACGCCAGTCAGCACGACCTCGCCGGTGTATTCGCCAGCCATGGGCAGCATGTCCTTGCCATGCACGCGGGTCTGCACGTCGGCGCGGCGCAGGATGGCGTGGACCGCTTCCTCGATGTAGTTCGGCTGGCCTTCCTCGACGACGAGCACCCGGCGCTTGCCGGCGCAGAACTGGCTGACTTCGTCGGGAATGAGCGGGTAGGTGACGTTGAGAACGTAGATCGGAATGACGGATTGCCCGAAGGCGTCAGCGAGACCCAGTTGCTGCAAGGCGCGCAGCGCGACGTTGTACATGCCGCCCTGGACGATGATGCCGACGTCGTCAGACGTTCCCGGGAAGTGCTCGTTGAGCCTGTTGCGGCGGATGAACTCGATGGCGGCGGGCCAGCGCACCTCGACCTTGTGCTTCTCCTGCGCATAGGTTGAGGGCGGCAGGCAGATGCGGCCGGCGTCGAAATCGGGATCGTTGAGCAGATTCTGCCGCGAGAAGCGCGCGGCGCGATTGTCCTTGGCGAGGAAGGAGCCATGGACGTGGCAGGCGCGGATGCGCAGCTCGAGCATGACCGGGCTCTGGCTCGCCTCCGACAATTCGAAACCCTGCTCGACCATGCGCACGATGGTCGGCAGATTCGGCCGCGGATCGAGCAGCCAGATCTGCGATTTCATCGCGAAGGCGTGGCTGCGCTCCTGGATGATGCTGGCGCCTTCGCCGTAGTCCTCGCCGATGACGATCAGCGTGCCGCCCTTCACACCGGCCGAAGCGAGGTTCGACAGCGCGTCGGACGCGACATTGGTGCCGACGGTCGACTTCCAGGTCACGGCACCGCGCAGCGGATAGTTGATCGAGGCGCCGAGCATGGCGGCCGCTCCAGCCTCGGATGCGTTGGTCTCGACGTGGATGCCCAGCCGGTCCATGATCTCGCGCGCGTCGTTCAGTACATCCATCATGTGGCTGACCGGCGCGCCCTGGTATCCGCCGACATAGCTCACGCCGGATTGCAGCAGCGCCTTGGTGACGGCGAGGATGCCCTCGCCATGGAACACCTGTCCGTCGCCCAGCTTGAGCGATTCCACTTCGGCGGCGAATGAACGTTCCATCGAATGCTCGCTATTTACCCAGCAACACCGAGGGCAGCCATGTCGCGATCGGCGGCCAAAGCAGCACCAGGACCAGGGCCAGGAGGCCGAAAATCACATAGGGCGTGGCCGCCTCGTAGATCTGCGCCATCGTGATGTGCCCGGGCGCGACGCCCTTCATGGTGAACAGTAGCATGCCGAAGGGGGGCGTGAGCAGGCCAAGCTGCATGCAGATCAGGAACAGGACGCCGAACCAGACCGGGTCGAAGCCGAAGAGCTGCACGATCGGCATGAAGAAGGGCAGCGTGATCAGCATCATGCTGACCTGGTCGATGAAGCAGCCGAGAATCAACAGGATGACGAGCATGGCGATGAGGACCGCCATGGGCGGCAGTCCGGCGCCGCTGACCAGGGTGACCATGCCGTTTGTCGCGCCCGAGAACACCAGGACCTGGGCGAAGGTCGTGGCGCCGACAATGATGAACAGGATGATGCCGGAAATTGCCGCCGTGCCCATCAGTGACCTGGCGAGGCTGTCCCAGGTCAACGATCTGTAGAGCCAGGCGACCGCAACGGTCGCGACCGCGCCGATCGCCGCCGATTCCGTCGGCGTCGCCCAGCCCGCCACCATCGCGGCGATGACGACGACGAAGATCAGGACCAAGGGCATCACGTAGACGACCAGCGGACGCCAGCGCTGCCAACCCGTGACCCGCTCGGCCTCGAAGCTGGGCGCCAGCTCGGGCGTGATCCAGGCGCGCAGCACGATATAGCCGACGAACGCGACGGAGAGGATGACGCCGGGAACCATCCCGGCGATCAGCAGCTGCGAGATGGAGATATTGGCCAGGCTGCCGAGCAGAACGGTCAAGGCCGAGGGCGGAATCAGCATATCGACGCCGCCGATCGCCATGATCGGGCCCATGGCCATGTTCGGGTGATAGCCGCGCCTCAGCATGTCCGGCAACAGCAGGCTGCCGAGCAATGCCGTGGTTGCGATCGTCGAGCCGGAGATCGCGGAGAATACCGTGCCCGCCACGACGGCGACGACGGAGAGCCGGCCGGGCACGCGCCAGATCAGCCGGTCGATCGCGTCGATCGCCTTCAGGGCGACGCCGGTGTGCAGCAGCACCTCGCCCATCAGCACGAAGAACGGGATCGGCGTCAGTGAGAAGCTGGTGATCGAGACGACGCCGTTGCGCACGAGCTGGGCCAGCCCGGCCTCACCGCCGAGCCAAACGTAGGCTCCCGCCGCATTCACGCCGAGGAAGGCAAAGGCGACAGGCAGTCCGGCGGCGAACAGCGCGCCGACGCAGCCGAACAGCACCAGGGAAGCGAGCCACCAGGTCATGGCGTGGGACGCACCGCGGTACCACCGGCAAGCCGGCGCACGAACTCGACGGCGAGGAGCGCGAAGCAGAACGGCACCGGCGTGAACAGCCACCATTCGGGGAAGACCAGCGTCTTGATCACCAAAGAACTGAGTTTGATGGAATCGGCGATGACGCGAATGCCGTAATGGAGAAAGACGAGGCATATGACGAGGCCGAGAAGATCGGCGATCCGACCGAGGGCGCGCGCCAGCAGCGGCGGTAGCGCCGTCAGCACCATGTCGATGCGCACATGCTCGCCCCGGCGCAGCAGCCACGGCGCAATCAGGAATGTGGCGAGCGGCAGGCTGTACTCGGAGAGCTCGACGATCCAGGGAAAGGTGCCGATGCCGATGTTGCGCGCGATGACGTCGAAGGTCACCAGCAGCGCGACCACGCCGATGATCAGTGCAGACGCCGCGCCGCACAGGCGGATCAACGCCGTATGCGCGCGTGAGAGGGTTTCAAGCATGGATAGACCCTCGCCCTGAGGGTGTCGAAGGACGAGGGCGTCGCCGTTGGACTTGCGCTAAGAGGCTGGCCTCCATTCTTCGATCCTCGTCCTCACCCTTCGACAAGCTGAGGGTGAGGCGAGAGGACCAGCCCGTATCTTGGCCGCGGTATCCTACTTCTTCCCGATCAACTGGCGCAGGCGGGGCCCATGCTCGGGGCTCTTGTCGATGATGCCCTTCCAGCCGGTATCATAGGCCATGTCGACGTACTGCTTGGTCGCCGCGGCGTCGAACTTGATGGTCTGGATGCCGGCCGCCGCCTGCTTGCGGATGTCGTCGGCGACGTCCTGGGCGTAGTTGACGTTCATCGCCTCGGCGGCGAGCGCCTCCTTCTGCAGCAGCGCGCGCTGCGCATCCGTCATCTTGTTCCAGGCCGTCAGATTGACCAGGATCGAGACCTCGGCGTTGTAGAAGCCGGGGTCGACGCGGAACTTGGTCTTCTCGTGCCAGCCCAGGTCGAAGATGCCGGTGATCGGCCAGCCATAGCCATCGACGACGCCGCGCTCGAGCGCGGAATAGACCTCGCCCGGTGCCGTCTGGACAACCGTGGCGCCCATGGCCTGGAAGAAGTCGCGATAGACCGGCGTGATGCGGATTTTGAGGCCCTTGAGGTCCGGCTTGTCGATCTTCTTGGTGAGATAGATGTGGAACGGCGTGCCCTCGACGACGCGAGCGAGGTAGTAGGCATTGGCCTTCTCGTTCCAGATCTTGTTGATGTACTCGATCGCGCCGTTCTTGCGCTGCTCGGCGGCGGTGATCTGCGCCAGCTTGAGCGCATCTGCCTCGGGCATGATGGTGGTGTAGAAGGCGCCGGTGACGTTGGCGATCTCGACGACGCCGGTGCGCACCGCGTTGCCGACCTCAAAGCTCGGAATCGCCTTGGGGCCGCCGATGTAGTTGATCTGCAGCACGCCTTTGCCCGCGGCATTGACGCGCTGGACAAAGCTTTCGAAGTTCTTCGAATTGAAAGTGCCTTCAGGAAAGGCGCTGACCGCCTTGATCGTGAGTTCCTGTGCTGCGGCGACCGCCGGCAGCGCCAAACTCGCGGCGATCAGGCCGCTCAGCATCACGCGCATTCCCATCATCCTCGCCTCCCTCGCTTTGATCCCGGCGCGATCCTTGTGGCGGCCGAGCGATTGTTTGCCAAGTCAACTATCAATCTAGCCGATCGACCGTAGGGGCGCCACGACTGCAAAACCAGAGGGTTCGTCGGGGGTTTACAGAGTCCTCCCGAGCTTCGTATGCTTTTGTCATGACCGATCGGGATCGCACGGCAAAATTCGCCATTGGTGAGATCGTCAGGCACCGGGTCCATCCGTTCCGGGGCGTGATCGTCGACGTCGATCCGGTGTTCGCCAATACCGAGCAGTGGTATCAGTCGATCCCGGCCGAGATCCGGCCGCGCAAGGACCAGCCGTTCTATCATCTGCTCGCCGAGAACGCGCAGACGACCTACGTGGCCTACGTCTCCGAGCAGAATCTTCTGCCCGATGCGGCCAACGGTCCCGTCAACCATCCCGATCTGCCCAAGCATTTCGGAGATCTCCGCGACGGCCGCTACGTCGCCAAGGATCGGCGCGCGTGGCTGAATTGATCGGCACTAAGCATCAGCAAGCGAGTCCGCCTGCACGGGGCTGCGATTGAGAGCGCTCGCCTCCGCGCGCTGCGCCGCCGTCTCCGTGCACCTGCTGATGCCGACGCCAAAGCCGCGCCAGTCGCCGACGACGATCTCGACATAGGCCGCGATTTCTCCCGTATGCGGTATCACGTGAGAGTGCTGCCCGACAACGGCGGCTACGGCACTATTGGCCCACGCAATCGGACCGTCGGCGAGATATTCGCGGTGGAAGGCGCGCCAGATGCCGTCGGGCGTCACTTCCGTTCCAGTGCGCTCCGCGATCTCCTGCACCGTTCGCGCGAACTCGATCTGCAAGGCGCGCGGCAGGTCGAGCCCATGACGTTCCTTCAGGACATACGCGACGCCGCCCTTGCCGGACTGGCTGTTGATGCGGATCACGGCCTCGTAGCTGCGGCCGAGGTCGGCCGGATCAATCGGCAGATAGGGCACCTCCCAGAGTCCGCTGTTGCTCGTCTGCATGGCGGCGAAACCCTTGTTGATCGCGTCCTGGTGGGACCCCGAGAAGGCCGTGAACACCAGCTCGCCGCCATAGGGATGGCGCGGATGGACCGGGAGCTGGTTGCAGTGCTCGACAGTGCGCACGATCTCACCGATGTTGCCGATGTCCAGGCTCGGATCGATGCCTTGGCTGAACAAGTTAAGCGCGAGCGTCACCAGGTCGACATTGCCGGTCCGCTCGCCATTGCCGAACAATGTGCCCTCGACCCGCTCCGCGCCGGCCATCACGGCCAGCTCGGCCGCGGCGACCGCCGTGCCGCGGTCGTTGTGCGGGTGGACGCTCAGCACGAAGCTTTCGCGTCGCGGCGCGTTGCGGTTGAACCATTCGATCTGGTCGGCGAAGACATTCGGCGTCGCCATCTCGACCGTTGCCGGCAGATTGAGAATCATCCTACGGGCCGGCGAAGGTTGCCAGACATCCATCACGGCCGCACAGATGTCGCGCGCGAAGTCGAGTTCGGTGCCGGTGAAGCTCTCCGGCGAGTATTGGAGCACGATTTCGGTGCCGCTCGTGGCTTCCGCATGCGCGCGGATGCGCCGCGCCGCACGGACGGCGAGATCGATGATGCCGGCGCGGTCAAGGCCGAAGACGACGCGCCGTTGCAAGGTCGAGGTCGAGTTGTAGAGGTGGACGATGACGCGCCGCGCGCCGCGGATCGCCTCGAAGGTGCGCTCGATCAACTCCTCACGCGCCTGAGTGATGACCTGTATCGTGACGTCGTCGGGAATGACCTTCCGCTCGATGACGTGGCGCACGAAATCGAAATCGGTCTGCGAAGCAGCGGGAAATCCGACCTCGATCTCCTTGAAGCCCATGCGCAGGAGGAGGTCGAACATGCGTTGCTTGCGATCGGCGCCCATCGGCTCGACCAGTGCCTGGTTGCCATCGCGCAGGTCGACGCTGCACCAGATGGGCGCACGATCGATCGTGCGCGACGGCCAGCGTCGGTCGGACAGCTCAATTGAGGGAAACCGCGTGTACTTGTGGACCGGCATGGCGGTCATGGCAAGACTCCTCTGAACGAAGATCGACGGCAGGCGCGCGACGGCCACGGGATCGGACAAGACCGATCAGCGGCCGCGACTAAGTCGCGCGCTCTGCGTTCCGAGGAGGATGCGGATAGCGAGGGAGATGATGTTGACCATGACGACCTGCCGAGCGCTGGGTACGGACGTGACGCATCACGTGCGGCGCCGGGTAGGCGCCGCTCAGCTAAGTCGAAGCGCGGCAGACATTCTCGTCATGGCGGCGCGCACCATAATGCGCGACGGCCGTGGCGTCAATTCGATATGCGCCCCACGGTGTCGGCAAAATTGGGCCTGGAGCGAGGCAAGGCCTTGTCCTATAAACCACTTCGTCAGCCACAATCGGGCCGGCGTCGGTGCGCCGATGTTCAGGGAGGAACTGGCTATGTTCGATCGTCGCGAATTCTTGCATAGGTCCGTGCTGGGCGCAGTCTCCGCCGGCGCCATCGGTGGCTTCGCCGTGCCGGTCGCGGCGCAAAGCATGGACAGCCTACGCATCTTCGTTCCGGCCAATCCGGGCGGCGGCTGGGACCAGACGGCGCGCACGATCGAGCACGTGCTCAAAGCGGCGAACATGGTCAAGACCGTGCAGGTCACCAATGTCGGCGGTGCGGGCGGCACGGTCGGCCTGCCGCAGTTCATCAATCAGTGGAAGGGTCAGGGCAATGCGCTGATGGTCGGCGGCATGGTCATGGTCGGCGCCATCATCACGGCGAAGTCGCCGCTGCGCCTCAGCCAGACCACGCCGATTGCGCGGCTCACGGGCGAATTCGAGGTCATCGTCGTGCCGGCGAATTCGCCGCACAAGGACATGAAGAGCCTGGTCGCGGCACTCAAGGCCGATCCGGGCAAGGTGTCGTGGGCGGGGGGCTCGGCTGGCGGCACCGATCACATTCTGGTCGGCATGGTCGCGCGCGCGGCGGGCGTCGAGCCGACCAAGACGTCTTATGTCGCATTCGCCGGCGGCGGCCCGGCCCAGGCGGCAATCCTCGGCGGCCAGGTAACGGCCGGCGTCAGCGGCTGGGGCGAATTCTCCGAGCAGGTCAAGGCGGGCAAGATGCGCGCGCTCGCGCTGTCGTCCGATAAGCGCCAGCCCGGCATCGACGTGCCGACGCTGAAGGAGCAGGGCGTGGACGTCGAACTGTTCAACTGGCGCGGCGTCTTTGCGCCGCCGGGCGTCACGCCCGACCAGCGCAACGCCATGATCGCCTATGTCGAGAAGATGGCGGCCTCGCCCCAGTGGCAGGAAGAGCTCAAGAAGCGCGACTGGACCGGCATCCTGCAGACCGGCGACGCCTTCGCGGCCTACATCGAATCCGAGACCAAGCGCATCGAAGCCATTCTCAAGGATCTCGGCCTAGGTTGACGCCAGGGGACTGACAGGCGCGGGTTGACGCCGAGGTGGACCGCGGCGGCAGACTGGCCGTCTGGGATCTCGCCGTCGGCGTCGGCGTCCTCGTCATTGCCGCCGTCGCGTTCTACCAGATCGGCCAGATCCCGGCTGGACCCGCCTTCGCGCGCATCGGCCCGAAAGCCATTCCCTATGCGGTCGCTGCCGGCTTGGCGGTACTCGGAGTCATTCTCACGATCCAGGCGCTGCGCGGCGGCTGGAGTACCGAAGTTGCCGACGACGGGGAGTCCCTGCCGATCGACTGGCGTGCGCTCTTCTGGCTCGGCTCTGGCCTGCTTCTCAATGTCGCCTTGATCCAGTTTCTCGGCTTCATCATCGCATCCATCCTGATGTTCCTGTGCGTCGCGCGCGCGTTTGGCAGTGATCGCATCCTGCGCGACGTCGTCGTCGCTGCGGTCCTGACGCTGGTCGCCTATGTCGGTTTCGACAAGCTGTTGGGCATCAACATCGGCGCCGGCATCCTCGAGGGAATCCTCTAGGTGGATACGCTGGCGCAGCTCGCCCAGGGCTTTGCCGTCGCATTGACGCCGATCAACCTCGTCTGGGCGCTGGTCGGCGTCACGCTTGGCACCGCGATCGGCGTGCTGCCCGGCCTCGGGCCGGCACTCACCATCGCGCTGCTGCTGCCGATCACCTTCAAGGTCGACGCGACCAGCGCTTTCATCCTGTTCGCCGGCATCTATTACGGCGCCATGTATGGCGGGTCGACGACCTCGATCCTGATCAACACGCCGGGCGAGAGCGCTACCATCATCACCGCGCTCGAAGGCCACAAGATGGCGCGGCGCGGCCGGGGCGGGGCGGCGCTCGCGACCGCGGCAATCGGCTCGTTCGTCGCCGGCACGGTCGGCACGGTCGGCATCACCTTTCTCGCGCCGGTCGTCGTCGACTTCGCGCTCAAATTCGGCCCGGCCGAATATTTCTCGCTGATGATCCTCGCTTTCGTCACGGTATCGGCGGTGCTCGGCTCTTCGGCGGTGCGCGGCCTGACCAGCCTCGCCTTCGGCGTCTACCTCGGCATGATCGGCGTCGACCTTCAGACCGGGCAGGCGCGCTTCACCTTCGGCGTTCCCGAGCTGCTCGACGGCATCAACGTCATTGTCGTCGCGGTCGGACTCTTTGCCGTCGGCGAGACGCTGTATCTCTGCGCGCGCCACCGCTATGGCAAGGACGAGATCGTCCCACTGCAGGGCTCGGTCTGGATGAGCCGCGAGGACTGGCGGCGCTCGTGGAGGCCGTGGCTGCGCGGCACGGCAATCGGCTTCCCGATCGGCGCCTTGCCGGCGGGCGGCGCCGAGGTGCCGACCTTCCTGTCCTATTACATGGAGAAGAAGCTCTCCAAACGGCCCGAGGAGTTTGGCCATGGCGCGATCGAAGGCGTGGCCGGGCCCGAGGCTGCCAACAACGCATCGGCGGCGGGCGTGCTCGTGCCGATGCTCACGCTCGGCCTGCCGACCTCGGCGACCGCCGCCATCATGCTCTCGGCATTCCAGAGTTACGGCATCAATCCCGGCCCGCTGCTCATGCAGTCGCAGCCGCAGCTCGTCTGGGGCTTGATCGCCAGCCTCTATATCGGCAACGTCATGCTGCTCGTGCTCAACCTGCCGCTGGTCGGGCTGTGGGTGAGGATGCTGAGCATCCCTACGCCGCTGCTCTATGGCGGCATTCTCGTCTTCGCGACCATCGGCACCTACGGTATCTCCAATTCGCCGGTCGACCTGATCCTGCTCTACATCATCGGCGGGATCGGCTTCGTCATGCGCAAGTTCGACTTCCCGACCGCGCCCGTCATCATCGGCATGATCCTGGGTCCGCTCGCCGAGCAGGAATTCCGTCGCGCCATGACCATCAGCCAAGGCGACCTCACGGTGTTCCTGACCAAGCCGCTCTCCGCCACGCTGCTGGCCATCGCGCTGGCCCTGTGGGCGGGACCGCACATTTATCGCCTCATCAAGAAAGGCTGACGCAGCACCATTATGGTTGAAACCTGGCATGCCGCCGCCTTCCGTCGCTTGAAGGCGGCCGACATCACTGTCGTCGGCTACGTGCCCGACGCCGGCCTCAAGAACCTGATCGCCGACTGTCAGGCCGACAACGGCATGCGCACGGTTGCGCTCACGACCGAGGAGGAGGGAGTCGGGCTTGCCGCCGGCGCGTGGCTCGGCGGCGCGCGCAGTGCGCTGCTCATGCAGTCGAGCGGCGTCGGCAACATCGTCAACACGCTGGCATCGATCACACAGGCCTGTCGCTTTCCGCTGCTGGTGATCGCGACCATGCGCGGCGATTGGGGCGAGACCAATCCGTGGCAGGTGCCGATGGGGCAGGCGGTCGAGCCGATCCTCAAGACGTTGGGCGCCATCGTCTACCGCGTGACCGACGCGGCCCAGGCCGACGGCGCCATCGAGGCGGCGCTGCGCATGGCCTATGCCTCGGGCGAGGTCGCGGCCGTGCTGATCGACCAGCGCGTGGTCGGCAGCAAGGTGTTTGCCGGTGGAGACGCCCGTGGCTGAGAAGCGCCTGCATCGCCGCGCTGCGCTGAAGACATTGCTCGCGGGCCGATCGGACTGGCTCATCGTGTCAGGGCTTGGCTCGCCGAGCTGGGATCTTTTCTCGCTTGGCGACCGGCCGGATAATTTCTACCTGTGGGGCGGCATGGGTGCTGCTGCCGTGACCGGGCTCGGTTTGGCTCTAGCTCAGCCCAAGCGGCGCGTCGTCGTCGTCACCGGCGATGGCGAGATGCTGATGGGCATGGGCTCGCTCGCAACCATCGCATTGGCGCGGCCCGCCAATCTCGCGGTCGTCGTGCTCGACAACGAGCTCTATGGCGAGACGGGCCAGCAGAAGACGCACACGGGCGGCCCGACCCAGCTCGCCGCGGTCGCGCGCGCCGCAGGCTTCCCGACCGCGATGGATGCCGTGACCGAAGCGGATCTCGCGGCGCTCGCCGCTGCCATCGCGACCGGTGCCGGCCCGGTCTTCGGCAATGTGAAGGTGCAGGCCGATCCGGGCCCGACCGCCTATCCGCCGCGTGACGGGCAGTACCTCAAGACGAGGTTCCGCGTCGCCCTGCTCGGCGAGGCGGGCGCGCAGAAGGTTTATCAATAGACCCCGGAGATTGCGGAGGCGCCCTCACGCTTCGTACCAGGGCCAACCGAGCTTCGCCCGAGGCTCAGCGTGAGGTACTCCCGTGCATCGGCTTCTGTAGGGGCGCAGCATGCTGCGCCCAGCCTGATCGGAATGCGCGACTTCAGAAGGGCGCGGCATGCCGCGCCCCTACACGCGAGGCGGTGCTCGCTGCGCCCAGGCCGTCTCCGCGCTCCAGCGAACGAAAGCTAGAGCGGGTTGAAATCAGGTTGAATCGGAAAGGGGATTCCCAAACTTTTCCGGATGTGATTCACCATGATGGCTGGAGTGGAGGCCAGCATGGATGGGCAAACCTTACTCGATTGACCTGCGCGA
>VGDO01000130.1 GCA_016869645.1 Alphaproteobacteria bacterium | reverse complement strand
GCGCCACAACGGCGTCGACAACGTCACCGACGCCCGCTATCGCCTCGCCATCGGCGGACTCAACGCCATCCGTTCACTGCGCTTCATGTGATGAGCGTTGAACAGCCCTGGGGTATTGCCGGCCCGTTCTCAAGTGGACTGCGCTGCTCATCACTTGGATGCTCACGTTCAACCCATCGTGTCTTCTTTGCCGTGCAAAATAATGCCGCGCACGTTCCTTGGGCAATACGGGTGGCGACTTGACACACCGCCGCCCAAGCCTGACCATGTCACACTCCGTGTTTCGTCAACCAGGCCAAACCGCAGCATGGCCGACAAGAAGCCGCCGCGTCACATCGTCCTGACCTCCCATCCCGGAGGGCGCCCCTCCAAGGCGCCGGCTGTCGTTTGGGGCGCCGCTAGTGCGACCGAGCGCGGGCCGGTGGTGGCGACCGTCAGCGACCCGGAGCACCGCAACGCAATCGGAACCCATGCCGGCTCCTACGCGCTCTACCGCGCGCTCGCGATTGCCGCGGGCAGCCTGGACCGCGCGCACCGGCCGGATCTGACCAACACGGCGCCCGCGGAATCGATCGGGCCATTCACGCAGTGGAACGACGGGGGTCGGATCGTCTCGCTCGATCCCTATGGCCACATGGTGAGCCAGGTGTTCGCCGATCATCTCGGCCGCGGCATCGACATAAGGCCGACCATCGCCGTCACCAAGGCACACATCAACATGCCCGAGCTGCGCGCGGCGATCTCGGCCGGCCGCCTGCGCCCCGACGGCAAGATCCTGCGCGAGAACGGCGACGTCGCCGTGACCAAGGCCGCGATCGAGCCGGTCTGGTATCTGCCGGGCGTGGCCAAGCGGTTCGGCGTCAGCGACAGCGAGCTGCGCCGCACGCTGTTCGAGCAGACTGGCGGCATGTTCCCGGAGCTCGTCACCCGACCGGACCTGCAGGTCTTTCTGCCGCCGATCGGCGGCCAGACCGTCTACATCTTCGGGCCGGCCGACCGCATCGGCGACGGCTCGAAGGTGCTGGCCTGCCGTGTGCATGACGAATGCAACGGCTCCGACGTGTTCGGCTCCGACATCTGCACCTGCCGGCCCTATCTCGCGCACGGCATCGAGGTGTGCGTCGCGACCGCCCAGGAGGGCGGCGCCGGCGTCATCGTCTACAGCCGAAAGGAGGGCCGCGCGCTCGGCGAGGTCACCAAGTTCCTCGTCTACAATGCGCGCAAGCGCCAGGAGGGCGGCGACCGCGCCGACTCCTATTTCGCGCGCACCGAATGCGTCGCCGGCGTGCAGGACATGCGCTTCCAGGAGCTGATGCCCGACGTGCTGCACTGGCTCGGCATCAAGCGCATCGACCGCTTCGTCTCCATGAGCAACATGAAGAGCGATTCGATCCGCGCCCAGGGCATCGAGGTGGTCGAGCAGGTGCCGATCCCCGACGAGCTGATCCCGCCCGACGCGCGCGTCGAGATGGATGCCAAGAAGGCGGCCGGCTATTTCACCGCCGGCCCGGTGCCCGGCACGGCAGAACTGGCGCTCCCCAAAGGCCGCGGACTGCACGAATAGCGGCGCGGCCCGGGCCGCTTCGCTCAGGGCAGATCGAACAGCAGCAATTCGGAATCCTGCTCCGCTGCAATGTCGAGCGCGATCTCCTGCTGCACGGCCGCACCGTCGCCGGCAACCAGCTTCGTGCCATTCAGCGTGACCGCGCCGCGCGCGAGCTGCAGCCAGGCGCGACGTCCGGCACTGAGCGGATGGCTGAGTTTCGTCCCCTTGCTCAGGCGGGCATCGTAAATGCGCGCGTCCTGAAAGATGCTGAGCGATCCGTCGGCCCCCTCAGGCGACACGATCAGGCGCAGCCGGTCGCGCTTGCGCTCCGGCGCAAACTCCTTCTGCTGATAGCCCGGCGCCGCGCCGGCGCGGTCGGGCATGATCCAGATCTGCAGCAGGTGCACGGGATCTGTGGCCGAGTGATTGAACTCGCTGTGGCGGATGCCGGTGCCGGCGCGCATGAGCTGAATCTCGCCGGGCCGGATCACCGAGCCCGTGCCGAGGCTGTCGCGATGCTCGAGCGCGCCGTCGAGCAGATAGGTCACGATCTCCATGTCCTTGTGGCCGTGCATGCCGAAGCCGGCGCCGCCCGCCACGCGGTCCTCGTTGATCACGCGCAGCGGCCCGAAGCCCATGTGCTTCTCGTCGAAATAGTCGGCGAAGGAGAAGCTGTGCCAGGTGTCGAGCCAGCCATGGTTGGCATGGCCGCGCTCGGCGGCGGGTCTGCGCGTGATCATGACGAGAACTCCGAGACGTCGACGATCGGACCGATCAGAACTCCTTGCCGATGCGCCGGTCGATCGAATAGGCGCCGCCGCCCTTGATGGCGATTGCCACCATGATCAGGCACCACATCAACGGGTATTCCAGCCCACCGGTGGTCCAGAAGAAGCCATTTGCTAGATGGACCTTGAAGGCCGCGACCGCAAGGAGGATGGCGGCACCGATGGCGGCGGGCCGCGTCAGCAACCCGAGGGCGATCAATATGCCGCCGACGAACTCGGTCACGCCCACGAGATAGACGAGCTGGAGGGCCGGCTCCAAGCCGACCTTGCTGAAGAAGCCGGCGGTCTGCTCGGCGCGGCCCGCGACGAACAGCTTCGGATAGCCGTGCGGCGCCAGAAAGCCGCCTGCGACGATGCGAACCAGCGGATAGGCATAGGGCATGAGCGGTTCGTAGATGCCGGCGGCCGCCGGCACGATCTTTTGGACGCCCGTGGTGTCGGTCATAGCAATCTCCTCCGGTTGCGCCCGGTCGGGAAACCGGGCGAGGCAACACACCCATGGAACATGGTTAATGTAACCTCAGACGAGCGAATTGAACATCGTCGGCACGGGGTATCCCACCGTGATCGTCTGTGCCGGGAGCGGGCCCCTACTTCCGCGCCGTCAGGTTGATGACTGCCGACATGCCCTGGTGGCGCTTGCCTTCGCTGAGCTCGACATCCTCCTCGACGATCCTGACGTCGCGCATGTCGCCGAAGGCTTCTTCCAGCATGGCACGCGTGTAGAGCTGGTCGAGCGCCTTGGGACCGCCGGTGCCGTAATGGAGCTGGCGCGGCGTGTAGCCTTCGAGGATCAGCAGGCCGCCGGGCTTGAGCGTGCGGCGCATGCCGGCCCATTTCCGGGCGCGCTGAGACGGCGTGCTGAACTGGGTGAAGATCTCGACGACCACGTCATAGGTCGCCTCGGGATAGGACCACGCATGCACGTCGGCCTGCTCGATGGTCAGCGTCACGCGGCGCTCGGCGGCGAGCGCACGCGCCTTGCCCTGGGCGGTCGGCGAGAAGTCGATGGCGTGGACATCGAGCCCCTCCTCGGCGAGCCAGACGCCGTTGCGTCCTTCGCCATCGGCGACCGCCAGCGCGCGGCCGCGCTTCGGCAGCAGCGGTTTGCACGAGGCCAGAAAGCGGTTCGGCTCGGTGCCGAAGACGTATTCCGTCGGCGCGTAGCGCGCTTCCCACTGCTCGAGATCGGACAAGCGGTGCTCCTAATGCATCGAAGTGTTCCCCCTCCCTCGCGCAGAGCGCGGGGGAGGGTCGGGGTGGGGGCCATTCAGGGGTGAGCATTCGCCGCTTCGGGCCCCCACCTCGATCCTCCCCCACCTCGCGGTGGGGGAGGAAGACTATTTGCGACGCGACTTCGCCTTCGCCGGTTTCTTCTTCGCCTTCTTCTGCCTGACAGCATCGACCTTGAGCCAGCGGATCAATTCGGCCTTGCGTGCGGCAAGCAGAGCGGCACCGTCGCGCGACGACCAGTCATAGGCGCCGCGACCGCTCGACATGCCGCGGTGGCCAGCGGCCGCCAGCCGGGCGATCGCGTCGGGCGGCATGGGTGCCGCGTCGAGGGTCGGCTGCAGGAAGCGCGCGAAATTGTAGAAGGTGTCGAGGCCGCCGAGATCGGCCGACTCGATCGGCCCGGTGACGCCGAGGCGCCGGCCGATGCTGTAGCGCACGACCGCGTCGATCGCCTCGGCCGAGGCGGCACCGGACGCCCACAGCGACCACGCCTCGCGCAAGGCGGCGAACTGGATGCGGTTGCCGATGAAGCCCGGCACCTCCTTGGCGATGACCACGGGCTGCTTGCCGACGGCACGCAGCACGTCGCAGGTCCAGGTCACGACATCCGATGCCGTCTCCGGACCGCCGCACACCTCGACGAGCGGGATGAGCTGCGGCGGGAACCAGAAATGCGCGGCGACGACCCGCTCGCGCCGGCTGACCTTGCCGACCACCTCGCTCGCGGGATGGCCGCTCGACGTGGCGAGCACGGCGGGCGGCGGACACAGCCGGTCGAGCCGGCCGAACAGCTCGGTCTTGAGGTCCATGTCCTCCGGCACCGCTTCGATGACGAGGTCGGCGCCGGCCGCATTGGTCATGTCCGTCGAGACCGTGATCCGCTTGAGCGCCGCGGCCGCCCGGCCTTTCGTGGTCAGGCCGTTGTCGGCGAACTGCCTGAGGCTCGCGCGGATCTTGCCAAGCGCTGCCTTGAGGCTATCCAGCCTGCGGCCGATCATTCGGACCTGGGCGCCACCCGCGGCAAACACCTCGGCAACGCCGTGGCCGATGATGCCGTTGCCGATGACGGCGACTGTCTTGAGTTCTTTTGGTGTGGCCATGGCGGTCAGCCTCCCCGCTTGCTTGCTACCGCCATTCTACTCCCGGCGCCGCCGCCTGCGACGGCCTTCGCTGTCGCCCTCGCCGCCGCCCATCCTCACTTCCGGCAAGGTCACCTTGGCGCGCAGCTTGGGATAGGGTGCCGTCTTGTGGGGGATCGCCATGGCCTCGACGAAATGCGCCTGGAAGCGCGGCTCGACGGCGGTCTCGACCTTCTCGACGCGCCGCACCGTGTCCTCGATCTCCTCGCGCGCCCGGCGGTTGAGCAGCGCGATGCGCGCCCCGGTGCCGGCGGCATTGCCGGCGGCGGAGACCTTGGGGATCGGGCAATCCGGAATCATGCCGAGGATCATGGCGTAGACCGGATCGATATGGCTGCCGAAGGCGCCGGCGAGCACGACCCTCTCGACGGCGTCGACACCCATGCGGTCCATCAGCAGGCGCGCACCGGCATAAAGTGCCGCCTTGGCGAGCTGGATGGCGCGCACGTCGTTCTGGGTGATGGCGAGCACGGCACCACCCGCTCCGGATGCGTCGTGCAGCACGTAGCGGAAGGTTCGACCGTCCGGCTGGATGCGCGGGTTGCGCGCAGCGAGTGACCCGTCGATCACGCCATCGGCCGTGATGACGCCGGCTAGATAGAGCTCGGCCAGCGCCTCGATGATGCCCGAGCCGCACACGCCGGTGACGCCGGTCGTCCTGGTCGCGGCCGCGAAGCCGGGATCGTCCGACCACAGCTCCGAGCCGATGACGCGCAAGCGCGGCTCGAGCGTGCCCTTGTCGATGCGCACACGCTCGATGGCGCCCGGTGCCGCGCGCTGGCCGCACGAGACCTGGGCGCCTTCGAAGGCCGGACCGGTCGGCGACGAGGCGGCGAGCAAGCGTTGACGGTTTCCGAGCACGAGCTCGGCATTGGTGCCGACATCGACGACCAGCATCATCTCGTCCTGGGCGTGCGGACTTTCCGACAGGATGACGCCGGCGGTGTCGGCGCCGACATGCCCCGCGATGCAGGGCAGCACATAGGCGCGCGCGCCGGGATGCAGGTGCAGGTCGAGCTCGGCGGCGCGCAGGTTGAGCGCGGAATCGACGGCAAGCGCAAAGGGCGCGCCACCGAGCTCGGTCGGATCGATGCCGAGCACGAGGTGATGCATGATCGGGTTGCCGACCAGCACGATCTCGAGAATGTCCTCGCGCGCGATGCCGGCCTGGGCCGCGGTCTCGCCGGCCAGCCGATCGATCGCGGCGCGCACGACCTCGGTCATCTCCTTGTCGCCGCCGGGATGCATCATCACGTAGCTGACCCGGCTCATCAGGTCCTCGCCGAAGCGGATTTGCGGGTTCATGGCGCCCGACGCCGCGACGACGTCGCCCGAGGCGAGGTCGCAAAGATGGGCGGCGATGGTCGTCGAGCCGATATCGACGGCAAGGCCCCAGGCCTGTTCCTTGAACCCCGGCCACACCGCGATCACCTCGCGGCCGTGGCGCAGAGCGACCGTGACTTTCCACTGGCCCGCGCGCAGGGCCTTCTGCAGGCCGTGCAGCACGAGCAGATCCGCCGTCGTCTCGGCGATCTGCCATTGCTCGGTCAGCGCCTGCTGCAGCCGGCGGAAATCGCCCGACGGATCGTGCATGTCGGGCTCGCGCACCTCGACATAGTGCAGATGCACGACCGGATCGATCTGGATGCGGCGCGCCTCGGCGCGCTTGCGCACCATCTGGCGATGAACCTGGCTTTCCGGCGGCACGTCGATGACGAGGTCGCCGCCGACCGTCGCCTGGCACGACAAGCGCCGCCCGGCCTGGAGGCCCTTGCGCTCGGCATAGCGCTGCTCGACCGCGCTGAATGCCGACAGGTGTGCGGCGCGCGACGCGATGCCGTGCTTGACGAAGTCGCCCTCGCTGACCACGACCTGGCATCGCCCGCACAGAGCGCGCCCGCCGCACACGGAGTCGATGTCGACGCCGAGCTGGCGCGCGGCCTGGAGCAGCGCCGTGCCGGGCCGGAACCGCCCGCGCCGTCCCGACGGCGTGAACACGACGAGCGCATCGGCCTCAGTCGCCGCGTTACCGGAGGTTGATTGTGGTGGTGGTGCGTCGTCAGCCATGATCGAATTTGCGACTGGTGCTCATCACCCTCTGCGCCGCCTCCCCTCGCGATTGCGGCGCGCCTCGGCTGCCGGATCGCCGGCCGGACCGGCGGCACCCGCCGGCATCGGCTCGCGGAACTTGCGGATCCAGCGCCGGCACTCGGGATCGTGGCCCATCATCACGTCGGCGCCCATGATGGCGCTCAGCATCTCCGCATGCATGGGATTGGTGATCGCGGATGTCATGCCGGCGCCGATCGCCATGCTGAGGAACGCGGCGTTGAGGCCATGGCGGTTGGGCAGGCCGAAGCTGACATTGGAAGCGCCGCAGCTCGTGTTGACCTTCAGCTCCTCGCGCAAACGGCGGATGATCCGGAAGGCCGTGCTGCCCGCCTGGTTGATCGCGCCGATCGGCATGACCAGCGGATCGACGACGACGTCGCTGGCGGGAATGCCGTGGTCGGCGGCGCGCTCGACGATCTTCCTGGCGACCGCGAAGCGCACATCGGGATCCTCGGAGATGCCGGTCTCGTCGTTGGAGATGGCGATCACCGCGGCCCCGTACTTCTTGACCAGCGGCAGGACCGATTCGAGCCGCTCTTCCTCGCCGGTCACGGAATTGACCAGCGGCTTGCCCTTGTAGACGGCAAGGCCGGATTCGAGCGCGGCGACGATCGAGCTATCGATCGACAGCGGCACGTCGGTGATGCGCTGCACGAGCTGGATTGCTTCGGCGAGGATCTTCGGCTCGTCGGCCAGCGGGATGCCGGCATTGACGTCGAGCATGTGCGCGCCAGCCTCGACCTGGGCGATCGCATCGGACTCGACGCGCGCATAGTTGCCGACCGCCATCTCGGCCGCCAGCAGCTTGCGGCCGGTCGGGTTGATGCGCTCGCCGATGATGACGAAGGGCCGGTCGAAACCGATCACGACCTCTTTGGTGGCGGAACTGACGACAGTGTCGGTCATGGATCAGGCACTCTCCCTGCGGTTGGCTCCGGCGGTGCGACCGCGCAAGACGCCGGATTCGACGATGATCTCGGATACCAGCTCTTCCTGCCGATAGGCCATGACGTGGATGCCGGCGACACCGGCAATGGCGCGAATGCGCTGGATCAGCTCGACGCAGATGGCACGGCCCTCGCGCTTCTGGTTCTGCGCGCCCTCCAGCCGCCTGATGACGTCGTCGGGGATGTGCACGCCCGGGACGTTGTCGCGCATCCAGCGTGCCGCGCGCGCCGAGGCGAGCGGGCCGACGCCCGCCAGGATGAACACCTTCTCGTGCAGTCCCATGTCGCGCACGCGCGCCATGAAGCGCTCGAACAGCGGCAGATCGAAGCAATATTGAGTCTGAACGAACTGCGCGCCGGCCGCGACCTTCTTGGCGAGCCGCACCGGACGGAAATCGTGCGGCGGCGCGAAGGGGTTCTCGGCGGCGCCGAGGAAGATGGCGGGCCGCGTCGTCAGCTTGCGGCCGGACAGGAAATGGCCCTGGTCGCGCATGGTCCGGATCGTCTCAAGCAGGCTCATGCTGTCGAGGTCGAACACGGGCTTCGCCTGCGGATGGTCGCCGGTCTCCACGCCGTCGCCGGTCAGGCAGAGAATGTTCGCGACACCCATGGCGGCCGCACCCAGCACATCGCCCTGGATTGCGATGCGGTTGCGGTCGCGGCAGGAGATCTGCAGCACCGGCGCATAGCCGGCACGGGTCAGGAGCGCGCAGATCGCGATGCTCGACATGTGGCAGTGCGCGCCCGACGCGTCGGTCGCGTTGATCGCGTCGCACACCTCGGAGAGCGGCCGTGCGCGCTCGTAGACGTCCTGCGCATCGGCCGAATCGGGCGGGTTGAGCTCGGCGGTGACGGCGAAGCGGCCCGCGCGCAGCACGCGTTCCAGCCGACCGCCCGAGCTGTGGCCGGGCAGCGGCGGATAGGGCTGCGAATAGTCAAGCGGGTCCAGCTGAGTCATTGCCGGGAGGAACTCTCGGGCTTGGCGTGCTCGCCGCGCGCCACGGCCAGCCATGAGGAGCGGCCGGTCAGCCGGTGGTCGACCGGCTTCTGCACGGCGCGGATGAGGTCTCCGTCGTCCATGTGCCGGCTGCCGGCCCAAGCCTCGACCCAGACGCAGCGCATGTCGGGCTTGATCTCGCAGCTTCCGTCCTGGCGCACGCCGCCGCATGGGCCGTTGCGCAGCCCCTTCGGGCAATTCATCGGGCAGGACATGCCGGTCGAGCTGAGCGCGCATTGCCCGCACATACGGCAGTCGAACAGGAAGCCTTTGACGCCGCGCTCGACCAGAGCCACCGGGCGCTCCAACCGCGCGATGCCGAGCCGAGCCAGGACGGGTCCGGACGCGATCAGCGCACGCTCGAGCAGCGCATAAAGGCGCTCCAGCGCGTGGGCGTGGCGGACGGACCAATGGCGGACGGCGAGCATGGCGCAACTACCTGAGATTCGGGGGATTCTCGGCGCCGGCCCGCCCCTCTGTCTGGTGCGAAAGCGATATGGTCGGTTGCAATTACGACATCGGGCGCCCGCCCCGGCGAAACTTCGACTCGAGGCGGCCCATAGGCAGCCGCGACATCGCACGACGAGCGCAACCCGTGCCGCGCTTGCCAAGCACCATGACCCGGATCAAGATTGACTCGGCTACGGATCCAGAGACTGGCTATCCCAAAGAGCGCGTGACCTGGCGCCAACCGACAAATAAACAAAACCGCCGCCATGGACCACCGCAGCTTGTTCCTCAAGCATATCGATCCCAAGCGTCACATCGGCGTCGAGGTCGGCGCGCTCGACCGACCGACGCTGTCACGCGACGACGTTGACGTGCGCTATCTCGATCATCTCGACACCGACGGACTGCGCACCAAGTACCGGACCCACCGGGCAATCAGCGCCGACCGGATCGTCGACATCAGCTATGTCTGGAACGACGGCACGCTTGCCCAAGTCGTCGGCGTGGGCACGCGCTTCGATTTTTTCGCGGCCAGCCACGTCATCGAGCACATCGCCAATCCGATCGGCTGGCTCAATGAGATTCATGGCGTGCTCAAGCCGGGCGGCCGCTTGCTGCTGTTCGTGCCCGACAAGCGCTTCACCTTCGACATGAAGCGGCCGTGCACGCGCCTGAGCGCGCTGGTCGACGCCTACTTTTCGGACCGCCGCCGGCCCTCCTTCGGCCAGATCTACGAGCACTACACCCACGCGGCCAAGGTCGATCCATCGGTCGCGTGGCGGACGCCCGACATGGCGGAGAGGGCACGCATCCTGCCGCGCCATGGCGTGCCCCTGGCGCTCGACAAATGCCGGCAAGCGCAAGCAGCCGACGCCTATGTCGACGTGCACTGCAGCGTCTTCACGCCCTACTCGTTCGTCGAGCTGCTGCGCGACATGGTCGCCGTCGGTCCCGAGCTGCTGCGGCCGTTCAAGGTCGTCGATTTCGTGCCGACGCCTCGGGACGACATCGAATTCTTCGTGGCGCTCGAGGCGATCGCGAACGTCGCCGTGGAAGCCTTCAACGACGACATCATGCGGCAGATCGCGCGGTCGGCCGACTATTCCGGCTCGTTCGACGACGGCGGCTTCGCCGAGATGATGCATCGCGACGAGATGCTGCGGCAGCGCTACGACGCCCTGCTGCAGAACTGGAGCGACAGCCGAGCGAATGGCCGGTGGAAAGAGATCAGCGCGGAGATCATGGCGTCGCTGCCGGGGCTCGATCCGACGCTTCACCACGAGCAGCCGGGAGCCGGGGCGGCCGTCGGCAGCGACTGAAACGTCTAAGCGCTCGAAGCGCGGCCTTCGTTGGCGACCATCGCGGTCAGCCGCGCATCATCGAATTCGGCTTCGAGCTTCGCCGCGGCGGCAGCCGCCTCGCCCTCGAGATCGTCGCCGACCGGCACGGGATCGGCGCGCCGCCACTCGCCCAGATAGGCGTCGCTGTCGCGCAAGCCCGCGCGCATGGCCGCACGGTCGATCGCCTTCTCGAAACGCACGTCGAGCTGGCGCTTGGCCATCTGGCGCCCGCGCTTGACGATGACCTGCGCGGGAATGTCACGCCAATAGACGATCGTCAGATCGGCCATGTTCCCTTGCCGCCTTCTTGCGCGTTGGCCGCGTCGGCCATGTAGCTCGCCAATTCGCCGTAGCCGGTGAAGCGATACTCGTACTCCAGACCCAAGCGCTTGGCCGCCGCGGCGGCCTGCTCGCCGAGCGCCGGGTCCTCGGTCTGTGCCAGATAGACCAATCTCCTGTAGTTGCCGAAATACTCCGGCAGCAGTTGCGGAAAGCGGTCGAGTCCCAGGCCGGCGATGATCAGCCGGTCGAAATGCCGGACGAGGTAGTCGGTCAGATAGAAGGTGCCGGGTTCGGCCTCGTGCATCGCCTCGAATGCCGCCGTGCCGGCATAAAACTGATAGCAGTGCGGACCCGGGATCCGCTCGGCATTCTCCTCGGCCAGCACCGCGTCGAGCCGGCCGCCCGTGCCGCAGTCGCCGTAGAGCACGAAGATGCGCTCGTAGCGGCTGCGCCCCTCGCGGATCTTGGCGCGCACCAGCTCGGGTATCTTGTCGGGCGTGTTGTGCAGCTGGGCCGGCAGGCAGGCGAGCGTGATGTGGCCCCAGCGATTGAGGCGAATGAGCTCGACCATTTCGCGCGCCAGCGCGCCGCAACCGATCAGCAGCATGCGGACGGGAGCGCCATGAGCCACACCTGGATCGGCCGGCCGTGTCTCCGCCGGGCCGGCCATGACCACTCAGCTTCCGGCGGCCGCCATGCGGTTCGGCAGCGAGCCCTGGCGCTTGGCGAGCAGCGCCTTGGCGGTTTCGACCGTCACCGCCGCGTCGCGGCAGTAGGCATCCGCGCCGATCGCCTCGGCGAACGCCTCGTTCAAGGGCGCGCCGCCGACCATCACAATGTAGTCATTGCGGATGCCCTTCTCCTTGAGCGTGTCGATCACGACCTTCATGTAGGGCATGGTCGTGGTCAGCAGCGCCGACATGCCGATGATGTCCGGCTTATGCTCCTCGATCGCCTTGAGGTAGTTCTCGACCGGGTTGTTGATGCCGATGTTGATGACCTCGAAGCCGGCGCCTTCCATCATCATGGCGACCAGGTTCTTGCCGATGTCGTGGATGTCGCCCTTGACGGTGCCGATCACCATCTTGCCCATGCGCGGCGCGCCGGTCTCGGCGAGCAGCGGGCGCAGGATGGCCATGCCGGCCTTCATGGCGTTGGCCGCCATCAGCACCTCGGGCACGAACAGGATGCCGTCGCGGAAGTCGATGCCGACGATGCGCATGCCCTCGACCAGCGCCTTGGTCAGCACGTCGTAGGGGGTCCACTTGCGCTCCAGCAGGATGTTCACGCCCTCCTCGATCTCGTCCTTGAGACCGTCATAGAGGTCGTCCCACATCTGCTCGACCAATTCCTGGTCGTTGAGCGAGCGCAGGTCGAGCGGTTCCGCTTCGTCAGCCATGGCCGTGGTCCATCTCCGCAATGCCCGATTGAGACGCTGGGAGGCTACGCGACGGGCCGGAATACGCTTACGCCGCCGCGACATGTTCTATGCGCGGCGCGACATGCCGAAGGCATAAAGTCGTGTTTTTTCAATTGGTTCTAGGAACGTGCGGCAATTTGCCGATGTGCTCGTGGCGACGTCGGCTCAGCTGGCGCCGGCCCGCCTCGCCACCGCCGAAACATCGACCCGCTCGCGCCGGCGGCCCCATCTGCCGGGCGGGCCGTCGAACACGCCGGCGCAGCGCGTGCCGCAGGTCGTACAGCAGCCTGTCGCGTCGAGCCGGTATTCCGAGAGCTGGTACCAGTCGCGCCCGATCACCCGCGTGCCGCAAACGTGGCAATAGGTCGAGCCGCGGCCGAGATCGTGCACGTTGCCGGCATAGGCGTAGCGCAGGCCGTTCTTGAGCGCGATGCGCCGCGCGCGCGACAGCGTGTCGTGCGGCGTGTTCGGCTTGTCCGTCATCTTGTAGTCGGGATGGAAGGCCGTGAAGTGGATCGGCACGTCGGGTCCCAGCTTCTCGACCATCCACTCAGTCATCGCCTCGATCTCGGCCTCGCCGTCGTTCTCGCCCGGGATCATCAGATTGGTCACCTCGAACCAGACGTCGGTCTCGTGCTTGAGATAGACCAGCGTGTCGAGCACGGGCTGGAGATGCCCCTTGGTCACGTTCCAGTAGAACTCTTCGGTGAAGGCCTTGAGGTCGACATTCGCCGCATCCATGTGCCGGTAGAACTCGACGCGCGGCTCGGGACTGACATAGCCGGCCGTGACGGCGACCGCCTTGATGCCCCGTTCATGGCAGGCTTCGGCGATGTCGATGGCATATTCGTGGAAGATCACCGGATCGTTGTAGGTGAAGGCAACCGAGCGGCAGCCCGTCGCCTCGGCCGCGCGCGCGATGTCCTCGGGCTTGGCCAGATTGGCGAGCTTGTCCATCTCGCGCGACTTCGAGATGTCCCAGTTCTGGCAGAACTTGCAGGCGAGATTGCAGCCCGCCGTGCCGAAGGAGAGGATCGCCGTGCCGGGCAGGAAATGATTGAGCGGCTTCTTCTCGACCGGGTCGATGCAGAAGCCGCTCGAGCGACCGTAGGTCGTGAGCACGATCTCGCCGCCTTCGCAGGCGCGCACGAAGCACAGGCCGCGCTGTCCCTCGCCCAGCTTGCAGAAGCGGGGGCACATGTCGCACTGCACGCGGCCATCGTCGAGCCGGTGCCAGTAGCGCGTCCGCACGACCGAGCCAGGCGGCGCCGGGTCGGTGCGGATTTCAGGGTTATCGGCCATTGCTGGACACCCGGCGCTGGTTCTGCCCCTATCGGACATTATATAATGCCTGCCGAGCCATTGAGAGAGAGCTCGCGAGCCCGCGTCATGTTGTCCGGTACCACAAGCCACGGCTTCGGGTCGGTCAAGCCGCCTGCCGTGGCAGGATACTTCTATCCGGCCGAGCCGGAGGCGCTCGCGCGGGCGGTCGACCAGTGCCTGCAGCGCGCCCCCGGCCTTGCCATGGCGCCCAAGGCGGTGATCGCGCCCCATGCCGGGTACGTCTTTTCCGGTCCGATCGCCGGCACCGCCTACCGCATGATCGCGGCTCGCCGCGCCGAGATCCGGCGCGTCATCATCCTCGGCCCCTGCCACCGCGTAGCCGTGCGCAGCATGGCCGTGCCCGGTGCCGACGCCTTCGCCACGCCGCTCGGGCCGGTCGAGATCGACCGCGCCGCCCGCGAGGTGGCGATCAAGCTGCCGGGCGTCGAGATTTTCGATGAGGCCTTCGCCGAGGAGCACAGCCTCGAAGTCCAGCTCCCGTTCCTGCAGCGCACGCTCGACAACTTTACGATACTGCCCGTGCTCGTGGGCGGCGCCGCACCAAATGTCGTCGCCCGCCTGCTCAAGACCCTGTGGGGCGGCCCCGAGACGCTGATCGTGATCAGCTCCGACCTCAGCCACTACTATGATTACGACAAGGCGGTTTCGTCGGACACCGAGGCGGCGCGCAGCATCGAGCTGCTGCAGCCCGAACGGCTCAAGGCGGATCACGCCTGCGGCCGTCACGGCATTCGCGGCCTGCTCAGTGTCGCGCGCGAGTTCGACCTGCGCGCAACGACCGTCGACCTGCGCAATTCCGGCGACACGCGCGGCGGCCGCGACAAGGTGGTCGGCTATGGCTCGTTCGCCTTCGAGTATGCCGGCGCGGCGCGGCTTGACGACCATTGCCGGCAGCAGCTGCTCGACATGGCGCGCTGGTCGATCGACTTCGCGCTCAAGAACGGGCGCGAGCCCAAGGCAGCGATCGGCAAGGGGGTGGCGCCGTCGCTCGCCGCCATGCGCGCGTCCTTCGTGACGCTGACGCTCGATGACCAGCTGCGCGGCTGCATCGGCTCGCTGCAGGCTCACCGGCCGCTCATCCTCGACGTCATCGGCAATGCCTATCGTGCTGCCTTCAGCGACCGGCGGTTCAAGGCCATGACCTACGAGGAATTCGCACGGCTTCGCGTCGAGGTGTCGGTGCTGAGCACGCCGCGGCACATACCCGCCGCGTCCGAGGCCGAGCTGTTGCGCGAGCTCCGTCCCGATGTCGACGGTCTGATCATCCGCGACGGCCAGGCCGGCAGCGTGTTCCTGCCGCAAGTCTGGGAAGGCATCCCGAGGCCGGATCATTTCCTCAGCCAGCTCCGCCGCAAGGCCGGGCTGCCGGCGCGCCACTGGTCGGACAGCTTCAAAGCCTACCGCTTCACGGTCGAGAAGCTCGAGCCGGCGCAAGCCGCTTAACGGGAGACCGCCAGCACCAGCCGATAGGGCGCGGGCACGCCGGGAAGCCGGGCGGCGACCGCCAAGACGGCGAGCGCCGAGCGCGCATCGGCCGGCGTCCCGGCTTCGATCAGCACGATCGTATCGCACGGCCCCGGCGCGGACTTGCCCAGCGCGCCGACCGCGGAGATCGCCGCGTCGGTGACGAGCAGATGCGCGGCGGTGACGCCCGGCCGAGCGAGCGCCTCAACCAGCGCGCTCGACAGGGCGGCGATCGTGCTGTCGGCCGGGCCGTCTGCCGTAACGGGCGCGTCGAAGCGCAGCACGGCGAGCGCTCCGGCCATGCCCGCGCCACGACTGAAGGCGACGTGGGCGCAGCTGCGCGACGGGTCGACGAAGCGGCCCATGATCAGGCGCGACCACTCAGTCTGCTTCTTCAGCATGGCGTGATAGTCGGGCGAGCCCAGCACGCCGACATTGTCGGTTTCATAGAGCGCCAGGTATTTGGACGTACCGGGCTGCGGCGCGGCCAGCACATAGCGCCGGGCGCGCGTGAAGCCGGGGATGGCCACGCGCTCCGCGAGATGCTCGCGGTTGTACCAGTCGTTGAACTCCGCCTCGTGTGCCGACCGGATGTCGGTCCAGACGCAGAGCATGCCGGTGCCGGAGAGACTCATGAGCGCGACGCTAGACTGAACTTTGCCCCATTTTCGAGCTAAGCAATTGAAAGTGCGGGGATTTTGGCTTTGACGGTAGTCATGTAATTTGTTTGAGGGGCTTGACAGGCTGGTTGTGCCGTGATTCAAGCTGCACATGTA